>JAAYJW010000056.1 GCA_012522765.1 candidate division WS1 bacterium
GCGGAGTGCTACTGGAACGGCCGCTGGTTCCCGAGCGACTACCCGGAGGTCTTCAACCGCCGCCCGCGGCCGTAGGGCCGTGTGGGCCAACCTTGCGTGGATCGCTGCGCGATCAACGCTCGTGCGGCCTCTCCCTCGCAGCCGAGGCAGAGCCTTCGAAGCTACTATGACGATGCTACCGCAGCAGGAGGGGCCGCACGAGGGCAGTTTGCGGAGCAAGCTGCACGAGGTCGGCCCTCGATCCGACCAACCGAGGTGACACGAATGTCCGAGGCACGCGCAACCCATCGCGGCTTTGAGTTCACCGATGGCGCTCGCACCATCCGCGCCGAGTTCCTCGCGCCCGGCATCCTGCGCATCCGTGGCTGGGAGGGCCGCGAGCCGAAGATGACCGGACTGCTGCGCTACGGCCTCTGGCGGCGCGATTGGCCCGCCGTGGAGGTTGATGTGAATACCTCGGCCGCGGCGGCCACGGCATCGAGCGAACTGATGAGCGTGGAGCTTCGTGCCGATGGCTCGTTCAGCGTCACGGGCCCCGATGGCGAGACGCTGGTCTCCACCGTCGAGGCGCCCCTGCTGGGGCCCGATCCGGGTTTCCGCGCCCGCTTTGACCTGCCCGCGGAGGAGCGATTCTTCGGCCTCGGCGACCAGACGCGCGACCGGATCGAGCAGCGCGGCACCCGCGGCGATCTGTGGATGCGCAACGTCAATGAGTACATCCCGATCCCGTTCGTCATCTCCACGCGCGGCTACGGCCTGCTGCTCAACACCACCCGCCGCGTCTGGTACGACCTCGGCGCCACCAGCGATGACTGGTTCGGCTTCGAGACCGAGAATGAGGTGCTCGACCTCTACGTCATCTACGGCCCCACGCCCGCCGAGGTGACAGATCGCTACACGCAGATCACCGGCCGCCCGTTCCTCCCGCCGAAGTGGGGCTTCGGGCTGTGGTTCATCTGCCGCACCCAGGCTGACGCGCACGAGTTCATCGGCGACTGCCGCAACTTCCGCGACCGCGGCATCCCCTGCGACGCCATCAGCCTCGAGCCGGGCTGGATGGAGAAGAACTACGACACCTCCGTGGAGAAGCGCTGGCACCCGGAGCGCTTCCCGGTGCCGCGCTACGACCGCAACAAGACGACCTTCTTCGCCGCCGCGCAGCGCATGGGCTTCAAGCCGGGGCTGTGGCTGGTGATGGACTACGATGTCTCCTACGAGGAGGAGCGGCGAGTTGACCCCGAGATCCGCGAGGCGGAGGCCCAGCGCGATGAGCAGAAGCTCACATTTGCCGAGGGTCACGAGGTAGACGAGCACCTTCAGGGCAAGCGCCGCTGTGACGGGATCACCCGCCCCGAGGAGCCCTGGTTCCGCCATCTCGAGGGGTTCGTCTTCGACGGCGCCCACTGGTTCAAGCAGGATGGCGGCTTCCAGGTGCTCGAACATCCCGACCGCGTCTGGGGCAACGGGATGCTCGACGAGGAGATGCACAACCTCTACCCACTGCTCTACTCCAAGCAGATGTACCTCGGCTTCCGCGAGTACACGGAGCGCGAGCGATCTACCGCCGAGCGCACGTTCCCCTTCACGCCCGATGGCTGGGCGGGAGTGCAGCGCTGGACCGGCACCTGGACCGGCGATACCGGAGGCGGCGAGGAGCCGCTGGTCGCCTGCCTCAACCTCGCGCTCTCCGGCCACGGCCTGAACACGGTGGACATGATGTCCTACCGCGAGGACGGCATTCACTTCGGCTGCCTGCTGCCGTGGGCGCAACTGAACTCGTGGAACTACTTCCGCCACCCGTGGCTGCAGGGCGACAGGCTGCAGGCCGTCTTCACCGCCTACGCCCGCCTGCGCTACCGGCTTCTGCCCTACCTCTACTCAGTCGCCTGGGAGGCACATCGCACCGGCATGCCGATGATGCGGCCGATGCCGCTGCTCTGGCCCGATCAGGAGGAAGCCTACGAGTGTCTCCATCAGTACCTGCTCGGCCCGTCGCTGCTGGTAGGCTGCTTCACCGACCGGGTCTGGCTGCCGGAGGGCGATGACGAGGCGCCGTGGTACAATTTCTGGACAGGCGAGCGGATTGACGAGCAGGGCTGGGTAGTGCCCGATGTCCCGGATATGCGCGGCGGACCGCTGCTGGTGCGCGCGGGAACGCTGCTTCCGGTCGGCCCGGAGATGCAGTATGTGGGCGAGCGGCCTGATGACGAACTGACGCTGCATGTCTGGGCGGGAGCGCCCGGGCAGTTCACGCTCTACGAGGACGACGGCCGGACTTTCGGGTATGAAGAGGGGCAGTTCCGCACCCAGCGTATCAGCACCGAACCGCTGGCCGATGGCCTCGGAGTGCACTTCGACGCCCCGGAGGGCGGCTTTCCCGGCGCGGTGGAGCGTCGCGATCTGCGCGTCATCATCTACGGCCTGGGAAGCGCCTCGCACGTGGTGCTCGACGGCACTCCGCTCGCGCGGTCAAGCTACGGCCCGCGCCCTCGCTGGCACGTCGAGGACGGCATCGTCGTCATCAACCTCGGGATGCGCGATGTCGAGCACCTTGAGCTGGTGGTGCAGCCGTAGCCGCTCTCAGCCGCCGATCTCAAACGTGGTCACCGAGCGCTTCGGGAAGACGAATTCTGCGGGCGCACCGTCGAACCTGCGCGTTCTGACTTCGCCGACTGAGGCGAAGGGCAGTTCGACCGTCTCTCCAGTCTGCGCGTTCTCCAGCACGAGGCGTACTTCGGTCGCGTGATCATCGTTCTCCTGCGCGCCCCACAGCAGGTCCGTCAGCTCGAAGTTCACCGGACCGGCCTGCGCGGAGGCGGAATAGCGCAGGGTCGCCCGCGCCTCCACGAAGCCCTCGTTGTGCTGGAAGCTGCCCTCGACCTGCTCGCCCTGCGCAGCACCGATGACAAGCGGCGGACCATCGAAGGCCGTGATCAGCGGCAGTTGCGTGGTGTCCTCAGGATGCTGCGGGTCGGTGTAGAGGTAGGCTAGGCTGAGCCGCCACGTGCCGGGGCGAGCGTCCTCCCACGTCACGACCGGCTCGATCGCGCCGGGGCTGACGCCGCGATACTGCAGCGACCTCCACGGCCGATCCGTGACGCCCTCTACCGTCAGCGGCAACCGCACCTCATCGCCGGCGTTGATCACCGTCAGGTTCATCCGCTGCGCCGACCGCAGGCTCTCCGGCAGCACCACCTCCAGCCGCTCCGCCTCATCACGCAGGCACAGCAGCAGCCCCGGAGCCTCGCGCTCGGATAGCCCCGGCAGGCCGCTTGCCCGCGTCACCACGTGGCCGAAGTCAACCGCTGATCGATCGTTGCGGTAGTCCCACCCCTCGGAGGCGCAGAAGTCTCGGACGCCACCGGCAGTCTTCACGGTGCCGACGGACAGCCCCGGCGCTTCAGCGGCCCAGCCCAGCGGCGGCAGGA
>JAAYJW010000423.1 GCA_012522765.1 candidate division WS1 bacterium
CGTGGGCCGGGGTGGAACCTCAGGTATCCGTTCGCTGCGCTCTCGGACACCTGCCCGCGCTCGGACGCATTCGCGCCCTCGCGCGGCGGCCCCTCCTTACGGCCTCCGCGTCGTTGTCGTAGGCCCCGTTCATAAATGTGAGAAAGATCGGCTTCTTGCGTTCTGTGGGCCGGGGTGGAACCTCCCGCTTCGCGGGACCCTCTCCCGCCGATGGGCGGGAGAGGGCGGCCCCTCCTGACGGCAAACGACGACAGTCCCCATCCCTCCCAGGCATCGTCGCCGTGTATTCGCTGCCATCGCCCGATGCTCCTCCGCAGGTATCATATTCCTCGGCGCGAAGTACCGCTCTGTTACCGGCGATTCACGCACAAAGGGAGAGATTATCATGCCTGATGCCGTTCGGCTGGCAATAGTCGGAGCGGGAGGCATCGCGCAGTTGCACATCGGCGGCTATGAGAAGCTTCGCACCGCCGGATATGACCGCTTCGTGATCACCGCGGTCTGCGACGTGAGCGCCGACAGCGCTCATCAGACCGCCGACACAATCGAAGAGGCACTGGGGGAGCGCCCGCGAGTGTTCGAGAGCGTCGAGGAGATGGTGGAGGCCGAGGAGGCCGACGCCGCCGACATCTGCCTCCCGCACGCTTATCATCACACCGCCGGCATCGCCTGCCTTCACGGCGGCATGCACGTGCTGATCGAGAAGCCGGTTGGCATCACCATCGAGGCCACCCACCGGCTGCTTGAGGCCCGAGGCGACCGCGACCTGATCATCGCCGGCGCCGAGCAGGTCCGGCGCTATATCGGCCCGCGGACCATCGAGTGGGCCGTCAACAGTCAGCAGGTCATTGGCACACCGCGGTTCTTCACCCAGGAGGTCTTCTCGAAGAATCACATGGATCGCTCCGAGTACAAGTGGGCGTGGCGCTCGCTCAAAATGCTCGGCGGCGGCGGGATGCTGCTCGATGCGGGCGCGCACTTCTCCGACATGGTGCAGCACGTCTTCGGCCCGGCGAAGACCGCCATCTGCATGATGCGCACCCTCGACGAGACGATCATCAACCTCCCCGACGTCGAGCAGCAGCCTGTTGACGTCGAGGACTACTGGACCGCCACGATCATCTTCGACAGCGGCGTCATCGGCCACTGGGCGTGGTCGCAGCACGCGGCGGGCCGGAAGCTCTCCACGCGCATGTACTACGGGACCGACGGCTCGCTCGCCGACCGGCAGGAGTGGATGCACCCGTTCCAGCATGGCGCGGACCTGATCCTCGACGGCGGCTGCGAGGTGCCCTACGAGGAGCTTGAGGCGCAGTACCTTGCGTCGCTCTCCGAGGAGGAGGCGCACCGGCTATTCCCCTACGGCATCACTGACGCCTTCGCGATTGAGTGCTGGGACTTCGTGGAGGCGATCACGCGCGGCCGGGAGCCTGAGTTCGGCACCGAGGAGGCGCTGCAGGCGAAGGCGCTCTGCTTCGCGCTTTACGAGTCGGCGCATCTGGACGGACAGCCGGTGGCGGTAGAGGATGTGAAGACCGGAAAGCTCAGCAGCTATCAGGACCCGATCAACGAATACTGGGGGATTTAAGGCCTGACTATTGCCGTTACGACGAGGGGAGGGGCCGCACGAGGGCAGCTTGCGCAGCAAGCTGAATGAGGTCGGCCCGCCTGCTGCTGCCTCTAACGGCGGGCCGACCTCACCGCCCGCGACGACGCGGGCGGGTTCGTGCGGCCGCTCCCGAAGTGTCCGTACCTGGTCAGGAGCGCGCCCGTCGCCCTGTGACCGGGAAGCTCGGGTCCTCGAAGCCGTAGCCGGAGTGCTCGCCGGGAGGCACCAGCGCGTCAATGCGTGCTTCGATCTCCGGCGTGATCTCGACCTCCAGCGCGCCGAGATTGTCATCAAGCTGCTCCGGCGTGCGCGGGCCGATGATCGGGCAGGTCACCAGTTCGTTCGCCATCACCCACGCCACCGCAAGCTGCGCCGCCGTGCAGCCGATCTCCTCGGCAATCGCCACGACCTCCTGCGCAAGCTCGAAGTTGCTGGGGCGGAACTCGGTCTGCATCAGGCGCTCATTGCCGCGTCCGGCGCGCGAGTCCTCCGGAACTGTGTCACCCTTCGCGTACTTGCCGGTCAGCACCCCTCGTGCGATAGGCGAGTAGCTCACCACGCCGAGGCCAAGCTCCTCGCAGGCGGGCAGAAGCTCCACCTCGATGTCGCGGTTGGCGATGTTGTAGAGCGGCTGCACCACCACGAGCGGGTCCCACCCTGCCAGCGCCTGTGCGCCGAAGGCGTCGGCGACGCGCCACGCGGGGAAGTTGCTCAGGCCCACGTAGAGCACCTTGCCCTGCTGCACGAGGTGGTTCATCGCCGACAGCGATTCCTCGATCGGCGTGTCCGGGTCGGGCTTGTGCAGGTAGTAGATGTCGATGTAGTCGGTGCCCAGCCGCCGCAGCGAGGCCTCGCAACCCTCGATGATGTGCTTGCGCGAGGAGCCGGACATGTTCGGCCCCTCGCCCATCGGCAGCGTGACCTTCGTGGCGAGCACGATTTGCTCGCGCCGCCCCTCCAGCGCCTTGCCCACCACGCGCTCGGACTCGCCGGCGTTGTATTTGTCGGCGGTGTCGAGGAAGTTGATGCCGGCGTCGAGCGCTCGCCCGATCATCTCAAGTGAGGTGCGCTCGTCGGTCGGCTCGCCGAACATCATCGTCCCGAGGCACATCTGCGAGACCTTCACGCCGCAGCGGCCGAGCGTCCTGTACTGCATCGCAATCACCCGCGCCCGATCCAGTCGAGGAAGTTCTGCCCGAAGAGCCCGCGCACATCGCGCTCGATCTGCTCGGCAGTGACGATCCAGCCTGTCACCGCCATGTCGCAGTACTTGTCCACCAGCACGCGGCCGATCGTCTGCCGCGAGTGCTCCCACTTGTAGACGAGCTGATCGAGCACCCGGCAGTCGGAGTGCTGCGCCACGAAGCTGTGGCCGAGCAGTTCCAGCCGCTCGCGCGTCATCTCATCAATGATGCTGGGGTCGTTGAGGAACCACCAGCAGCCGAAGGGCATAAGATTCGGGAACTTGCGCGCCGCGATGCAAAGCTCGTGCTGGTTCTCACGCGAGAGCAGTGTCACGAAGAAGTTGCACTCCGGGTGGTTGCGGCAGAGGCGCTCCACCACGCCGATGTCGCACTTGCCGACTGAGTCGCCCGCAAGGCGAAGAGCCGGGTTGACCTGTCGCTTGACGCCGATCATCGGCGAGAACGGTATGCCGAGTTCCATGCATGCGGGGACGATCGCCTCGTCGATGATCGGGGTGCTCGGGTGCTCATCCGGGTACTGGAAGTTGAAGCCGAGCGACGCGGCCATGTAAAGCGGGTCCATCCGCTCGCCCCAGTTCACGAGGAAGCGCCGAACTTCGCTCAGTGTATTGCCGGACAGGTCCTCCGCCACATCGTAGCCCCACTCGGCGAGGCGATGCCATGCGTCGTGCCAGGTGACCAGCAGCGGGTCTATGCGTAGCGCCGCGAGGAAGCGCGGGTCGCTCTCGAGGCCCGCGTCCCAGACGGGGCGCTCGCTGTCATCGAAGGGGTCGTTGGTCATGATGACCTTTTCGCAGTTGGCGACCTTGAAGACGCGGTCAATGTGCTCCTCGACCGTGGATGATGCGAAGAACTCCCGATACTCTTCAATGTTTCGGCCAGCGACATCAAGGCCGTACTTCTTCAGGCAGGTGAGCACCCCGCGGCGGGCCTCCGAGATGGGACTCTCGTCAATGAAGAGGCTCTGCCAGATGAAGTCGGCCTGCTCGGGCTTGGTCATCGCGTAGAACTGGTCCGGGCTGACGGAGCGGTTTGTGCGGGAGACCTCGGCGATGAGGTAGTGGTAAGTCACAAGCTCATCAAAGCCCCAGAGCAGCAGGTCGCCGAAGTGCGCGGAATAGAGGTGTGTGTGGACGTCAACGGGCAGCGGCGTCTGGGCGCAGATTCGGGTCACCGTATTGGCTATCTCGATGGGCCCGCAGAGTGCCCGCTCGTTCGCTGTAGATGTCATCTTCGGTTTCTCTCCCTCGAACGGTATAGAGCAGAGCGTGGACGATGATAGTTTGTCCTGAGCCGCGGAAAATCCTCCATCGGGTCTCTGCAGTGCAGGAGCCGATTGCGGGCGGACCGAATCAGGTACGGGTGATAACTGCAATGAGCGAAGAGCAACCGGTGACTGTCGATCGCGTGGCGTTTGTGCTTAACCCGGCCTCGGGAGGCGGTGGAGGAGACAACACATTCCTGGCGATTGCGCGCGAACTGAGGCAGCATGACGTCCATGTCGCGGCATTCGAGACTTACAAGGACGGAGGCGCGGTTCCGTCAGTCGAAGAGGCGCTTCGTGCGGGCTTTGAGGACATCTGGGTGATCGGCGGAGACGGGACGATACAGCAGACCCTCGAGCCGATCGTCGGTGCCGAAGCGGTGCTTGGACCGATCCCGGGCGGGACCGGCAACAGCCTCGTCAGGGTCATCGGCCACACGGTTGACGACCCTGTCGCGGAGGCTCGATGGCTGATGCACCAGCCCGCCACCCGCATAGACATCGGCGACTGCAACGGCCACCTGTTCAGTGTGCGTTTGGGCATCGGCTTTGAGGCGGCGGCGGCCGAGGAGGTCGAGGACGAGAAGTCGGGCCTCGGCAATCTCGCCTACATCGTGGCAGGCGTTGAGACCGCCGGCGACTTCGTTCCCACACAGATGCGACTGAGCGCGGGCGATGAGTCGGTGTACGAGGGGCAGGCGTTCGCTGCCATGTTCACCAACATGCCGCTGCGCGCTCTGGTGAATATCCCGGGGCTCGAGTCCGGAGACCCCCTCAGCGGAGTATTGCACGCGATCATCGTCCGTGAGCAGCCGAAGGTCAGGTCCATCTGGCGCTGGCTAACCTCTCGGCCCAACCTCGGCTCAGAGGACAATGTATTCGTCTATTCGGCGCCCGCGTATCATGTGGAGACGTCCGACGGCACACCCGTGCATGCAGACGGCGAGACGCTGGGTGAGATGCGCGAGATGGACGTCGTCTGCCGTCCACGCGCGTTGCGCATACGAGGGCTTGAGCTGCGGGGTATGTAGCACGGGCGAGGCGCCCGTCGCAGGCAGCGCCAAGGTAGTGTACCGTATCTTCTGCAAAAGGGATGAGCCATGGTAGAATCTCCTGAAGCGTGCTACGTGCATTTTTTGCGCAACGGACTGGACCACCTGCCGCGCAAGGCCGATGATGACTGCCTCACCGAACTGCGCTGGCTGTATGACAGGCGCGATCTTGACGAGGCCCGCCAGGACCTGGCGGCGTGGCTGACCAAGTGGCAGGGGCGGTATAGCAAGCTGTGCGACTGGGTGGAGGAGAATATCGAGGAGACGTTCTCTTTCTATCGCCTGCCCCGCCAGCACCACAAGCACCTCAAGTCGACCAACTGCCTGGAGCGGCTAAACCAGGAGATCAAGCGGC
>JAAYJW010000424.1 GCA_012522765.1 candidate division WS1 bacterium
GATGAGGGCGCCGACCATGTGCTGGCACTGCGCTGCCTCGCCAAAAGCGGTCAGCACGACATCATCGCGCACTGCGCCCGCGCGGCATAGCCCAAACTTATACACCTACATAATTGAGTCGGACCCCTTTGGCTTGACGATGTAGTCGAGATACTGTATTGTAAGCACCATGCTCCTTTTTCTGCGGATGTAACGCCGTTCCCTCCCGCTCGACCGCACCCGGGCAGCGGGGCAGCCCTGCCGCAATGCCTGATCTGCCGATCTGCGTGTTGAGCAGTTCCCTACGCCATCTACTGCGCTCCGCCGTGGCGCGAGGCGCACCCGGGGAATGTTAGATGCAAGAGCATATCAACAATGTCGATGCGTCCGGGATATCCGACGTGCAGTCGCGGCCGAATCGCCGTGTGCGTATCCTGACGATGCTCGTATTGGGCATCGCGCTCACATGGGTCGCCGGCTACTGGATTCGGCAGGGTGAGATCATCGCGCTTTCGGCGCAGATGACCGAGGCCGTTCCATCAATCCCGGGCCTGGCAGCCCTCCTGCTGCTCGCCGCGCTGAACCCGCTGATCCGTCGCCTGCCCTACGTGCGCGACCTCTCGCACGGCGAGATCATACTCGTCTACCTCTTTGTTACCGTCGGCACCTTCATGTTCGCCTGCGGCGTCACGCGCTTTCTGATCGCAACAGTCAGCGCACCGTGGTACTACACCACGCCCACGGCGCCGATTGATGAGATAGCGCCATTCATCCCCGGTTGGCTCTCGCCATCCGAGGGCATCTACCACAAATGGCTCTACGAAGCCTCACCGACCGGCGAGGTGCCGTGGGAGGTCTGGCGCATCCCGATCGCGGTATGGAGCGGCTTCTTCCTCCTGTTTGGTGGCACACTGCTCTGCCTGATGGTCCTCTTCTCCGAGCAGTGGATCGAGCACGAGCGCCTGGTCTTTCCGCTGGTGAGACTCCCGCTGCAGGTACTCGGCGATGAGGGCGGCGTTCCGCTCTTCAAGAACCCCATTACCTGGATCGGCGTTGGTCTCGCCGCGACACTGAACATCTTCCTGATGGTCCGCGCAGTATACTTCGGCGGGCCGCAGGGGACTCTGAACTTCGACCTCGCCTCCGGGATCACCGATTATCCGTGGCGCTACCTGCGCCCGATGACTATAGATCTGCGCCCGGACCTGATAGGTCTCGGCTACCTGATCTCCACCGAACTCTCATTCTCGATCTGGTTCTTCTATCTGTTCCAGAAGGCCCAGGCGATCATCATGGCCATGTCCGGCTATCGTCTCGGCGGGATGCCATTCCCGCAGGAGCAGGGCATCGGCGCATATCTCGTGATGGGCGTAGTGCTGCTGTGGAAGGGCCGGCAGGTCTTCCGCCACGCCTGGGGCGCCATCTTCCATCCCGAGCGCGGTAAGAACGACCGCTTCCCCTACCGGCTGGCGCTGATCGGCCTGATCGTCGGAACTATTGGCCTGCTGCTGTTCTTCATCTTCGCTGGCATGGTCCCGTGGCTCGCGGCACTCTATCTCGTGATCCTCCTGATGGTCGGAATGGTCTACGGGCGCCTGCGCGCGGAAACCGGTGTGCCGATCCTGTGGGCATTCCCCTACGGGCAGCAGCACAAGGTGCTCTGGAACTTCTTCGGCCAGGAGGGTATCGTACCGCGGACGGCCGACCTGCGCTCGCCCACGATCTTCGCGATGCTGGGCTTCCTGTCCCGTGGCTTCTTCCCGACTGTCTCGGGCTATCAGATAGAGGGCCTGCATCTCGGCGAGCGCACCGGCGTAAGCTGGCAGAAGATGGTGGCGACGCTCCTGATAGCGATCGTCGTCGGCTCGGTATTCTCGTTCATCTTCCACCTGCAGCCCTACTACCAGGAGGGTGGCGTGGGTCTTCGCGGCGGCATCTGGGGCGATCGGACCGCCCAGCAGGAGTATGCGCAGGTATTGCGCGCGGCTGACATGCCAGCCCCACCGGATACGCCACGCATCATCGCAACCCTGACCGGTGGCGGACTGGTGGCCGCGATCTCGGCCGCTCGCAACTACTGGTTCGGCTTCCCGCTGCACCCGATCGGCTACGTGCTTGCCGGCGCCTTCGGGCATAAGCTCTGGGGCCCGTTCCTGGTCGTCTGGATCTGCAAGACCGTGCTGCTGCGCTACGGTGGCAGCGGCTCCTACCTCCGGGCACTGCCGGGCTTCCTCGGCTTCGCGGTGGGGCACTTCATCACCGCAGGCCTCATCTGGGGCTCGCTTGGAGCCGCACTTGGCGGCCCATTCCTCCGCTGGGGCGTGTGGTTCGGGTAGGGCGGCAACGAAACAGAGTAACAATCGCAACGGCAACGGTTTCTTCTACCGTTGCCGTTGTTTTTGTGTCTCCCCCTGATCCTCCCCTCGATCTGACCAGGCGCTTTTGTAC
>JAAYJW010000057.1 GCA_012522765.1 candidate division WS1 bacterium
GCCTTCTCACGGGCGCGGGCGAAGACCGGGAACAGAATCGCCGCCAGGATTGCGATGATCGCAATTACGACCAGCAGTTCGATCAGAGTGAAACCGCGTCGCATAACACAACCTCCTGATAGAGCGGGACCTGATTTCGCAGCAAAATCATACTTGACCGTCCTCTATCCAAATACGTCCTCCGTCATCGATTTCTTCAGGTCATCGGATCAATCGGCGGTTCGGAGGGATTGCCGACTGCCCCGGAGAATGACCTGCGGACAGATCTGACTCCGTCCCGCACTTCCCGGGAGGCCCATTCCGATGCCACGCCCTAACGTGCTCTACCTGATGAGCGACCAGCACAACGCGAACCACATGAGTTGCGCCGGACACCCGAATGTCCGCACGCCGAATCTCGACCGCATCGCCGAGCGCGGCGTGCGTTTCACCAGCGCATATTGCAATAACCCGATCTGCGCCCCCTCACGCACCTCCTACGTCTCGGGGCAGTATCCTCATACCCACCGGATACTCGGGAACAACATCTTCGCGCTTGAAGACCGCAATCCCAACACTCTCGGCGCCACTTTCCGCCGCTACGGCTACCAGACCGCGCTGATCGGCAAGGGGCACATGGTCAAGCAGTGGGACGACGAGGCGTACGAGCATATCCGCTACTGTGACCTTACCGACGCGGACCGACGGGATCCGCGCACCAATCACTACTTCAACTACCTGATCGAGCAGGGCCTCGCGGACATGTACGAGGACGGTTCGCTGCCGAAGGACCATCCGGCGATCGTACACAAGCATGGCGTGGCCGATCTGCCCTACGAGCACAGCAACGAGGCCTTTACCGGCCGCGAAACGCTCCAGTTCCTGCAGGGCCGAGACACAAACCGCCCGTTCTTCATGCACATGAGCTTCGAGCGCCCGCACCCGCACTGGACGCCCGCCGCCGAGCATGCCGACATGTATGACCCGGCGGAGATTGAGCTTGGCCCCGACGCGGTGGATTGGTGGGTGAACCGCTGGGCAGGCCGCCCGGAGTTCATCCAGCGGATGATCCACAACCGCATGGCGGCCTTCGAGACCCCCGAGGAGCTTAAGAAGGCGCTGGCGCATCACTTCGCGCTGATCAGCGTGATAGACATGGAGATCGGCCGCGTGCTGGATCACCTCGCAGAGACCGGCGATCTCGACAACACCATCATCGTCTACTGCGCCGACCACGGCGACTTCGCGGGCGATCATGGCACCTATGACAAGAACGTGGGCATCTACGAGTCTATCCACCGCATCCCGTGGCTGATCTCCTGGCCCGGCTGCCCCGGTGGCGAGACCCGCGACGGGATCATCGAGTCGATCGACCTCTTCCCGACGCTCTGTGAACTTGCGGATGTCCCGGCGCCCGAGGGTGTGCTGGACGGGCAGTCCTTCGTGCCGCAGGTGACAGAGTGCGCCCCGGGCAAGCCCTTCGCGCTCTGCGAGTGGGACTTCCCCGAGCCGCAGCGGCGCTTCAATGCCATCCGCACCGAACGCTACCGCCTTACCTACTACTCCCACGAGCAGGGCGGCGAGCTTTACGATCACGCGACCGACCCCTATGAGATGCACAACGTCTACGAGGACCCGCAGTATGCGGAGGCGCGGCTTGCACTGCTCGAGCAGCTCTTCGACCAGGTCAACCGCTACTCGCGCAAGGCCGACAACGACAGCGGCCGGCGACAGGAGCAGGAGGAAATGCTCACCGCGACGCGGCTGATACACAAGCGCTGCCGCAAGTGGTCGGAGTTCGAGCGCTTCCTCGACTGACGCATCTCCCGGAGGCGGGCGATGATGGCGGACCTGCTGTGGAGTCCGGCAGAGCACCAGGTGGGCGATCCGACGATCATCCGCGTGGGGGAGGAGTATCACCTCTTCGCGGAGATGGGACGGCTTGACGCCACGCCCGGCGCGGGCGGCATGCGCATCGTTGGGCATGCCGTCTCGCGCGACCTCTTCGGCTGGGAGGAGCTTCCGGTGGCGCTGCACTGCGGGGTGCCGGGCAGCTTCGACGCCGACAACATCTACCACATGGACGTGCTGATCCACGACGGCACGTGGTACATGTTCTACACGGGGCTCGACATCGCCGGACCGGGCCAGCAGCAGGCGATCGGCCTCGCGACCTCCCGCGATGGCATCGTGTGGGAGAAGCACCCGGGCAACCCGATCCTGCGTGCCGATCCGCGCTGGTACGAGCCGGCGATCCCCCGCGAGGCGACCTATCAGGAGAAGGACTTCGGGCGATTGTGGTTCCGCGACGCGGTAGTCGTGCGCGATGACGCCACCGGCCGCTGGGTTATGCTGGTGGTCGCCCGCGATGCGGCGCGCCACCCGGACGTGCGCGGCTGCCTTGCGCTGGCGACTTCCGATGACCTCCTGCACTGGACGCTGCACCCGCCGGTCTTCAGCACCGGGCGCTTTCACACCATCGAGACGCCCTCGGTCTTCGAGCGCAGCGGGAGCTGGTATCTCATCTACATGACGCACCCCGGATGGGGGCCGCCGATCCTCTCCACCGACCCGCACCAGGAGGCGGGCGACTTCTACGCAATCTCCGACAACGGCCCCGCCGGACCGTTTCAGGCGCCCGAGGACGAGGTGCTGATCGCCTCCTGCGGCGCGCGCCAGCGAATGGGCGCCTGCCGCACCGTGGACATGCCCGATGGCGAGCGCCTGCTCTACGGCTGGCTGCTCATGCAGCCGCGCGATGGCGACGGCCCCGTGCACAGGCGCGACCTGAAGGTCATCCCGCCACCGCGGCGCATGCTCTTCACACCCGACGGCCAGATGCGCGCGGGCTACTATGAGGCCATCGAGCGCTTCTGCGAGCCGGTGGAGGCCGATCTCACGCAGGCGCAGGGCGAGGGCTGGCGGCAGGAGGCGGGCGGCCCCGTCGGCAAGGACTACTCCGGCCGCTCTGTGGCGCTGCTGCCGGGAACCGAGGAAAGCGCAATCGCGTCGATACGGGTGCGCTTTGAGCGCGGCGACCGGGCGGGGCTGGTCTTGCGCGCGGGGGAGGATGGCAGCGGCTGGCAGGTGACCGCCGACCGGCGCTTCGGGCGGGTGGAGTTCGGCCTGCTGGATCGCGAGGGGTGGCTGGA
>JAAYJW010000425.1 GCA_012522765.1 candidate division WS1 bacterium
CAAAGCTCTTCTCCAAGAGGCGGGCTTCGAGTTCGAGAAGCATGAGCTTGACCGCCGCCACGCGCTGCTGACCACCGACGTGCTATGCACCCACTTCGCGGGTGGGCCGACGCGCTCAATGGCCTCTGCAGCGTGCGGTCTGGCGACAGCGGTTGGGGGGCACCACGGGAGTTTCCCTACCTCAGACCAGCGTGGCCGCTTGGCCCGGTGGGACCGAGGGGACCGATGTGGTGCGGAGTGGGAAGATGCGCGGAACGACATCATCACGGAACTCATGCGCGTCCTCAGTGTGGCGGAGCCGGTCCCTCCCGCACTCTCCCCAAGTGAACACTGGTTCTTCATGTTCCTCGCGGGTCTAACCTCAGTAGCTGACTGGATTGGTTCCGCCGAGCAGTGGTTCCCTTTCGAGCCGTATCCGGATGACCTCGACGAGTACTTCGCGGAAGCACGGAGGAAGGCCGCCCGCGCCATAGATGAGATTGGATGGACACGCTGGCAGCCCTCGGCCCGGGAACTCGACTTCAGCGACTTCTTTGGCTTTGTGCCAAACGCCATGCAGGAGCAGGCCCTATCACTGCAGCCATCTGCAGGGGGGCGAGAGCTTGTCATCATCGAGGCTCCCATGGGAGAGGGCAAGACCGAGGCTGCGCTCGCTCTCGTGGATAGATGGATCGGTGAGAAGGCCGGCCGCGGCTGCTACATCGCCATGCCCACACAGGCAACTGCGAACGCGATGTTCGACCGCTTCCGCTGTGACTACCTCGCGAGGCGCTACCCCGACCAGTACATCGATCTGCAGCTTCTGCATGGTCATGCGTCCCTGTCTTCCGCCTATCAGCAGCTCCGCCAGATGGGCCAGATATGGGCTCAGGATGACGGTCCCTCACCTGCCGGTGGGGCGGTCGTCGCAGGGGAATGGTTCGGCTTCCGGAAGCGAGGGCTTCTCGGCCCCTTCGGCGTCGGGACGGTGGACCAGGCGCTGCTGTCGGCGATGCAGGCCTCACATTCATTCGTCAGGCTGTTTGGCCTCGCGGGTAAGGCCGTCATCTTCGACGAGGTGCATGCCTTTGATACCTACACATCGAAACTCCTTGACAGGCTGCTGAGTTGGCTCGCCGCGCTGGACTGCCCGGTCGTCCTGCTGTCGGCTACCCTCCCTCCATCCCGCCGCCGGCAGCTTGTGCGCGCGTACGCGGGTAACGAGACGGAGGAACCGGAGGTGCCTTATCCGCGGCTGCTGCGGGTCTCAACCGAAGGCGTAGAGGCGAGGCACTGGTGCAGCGAGGCAAAGCGAGTAGAGATCGGCTGGCTTGACTATGAACCGACGGCGCTGGCGGATCACCTGAACGGGCTGCTCCGGAACGGCGGCTGCGCGGCGGTCATCTGCAACACCGTCGCGGCGGCGCAGGAGTCCTTCCAGGCGCTGCAGGAGGGGCTCGACGATGACACCGAGCTTGACCTGTTTCACGCGCGCTTCCCGTTCGATGAGCGCGACCGTCGTGAGAAGAGGGCGATCTCCCGGTTCGGGAAGGATGGAGACAGACCCGCCAGGGCTGTCTTGGTCGCGACGCAGGTCATCGAGCAGAGCCTAGACCTCGACTTCGACGTGATGGTCAGCGAAGTTGCGCCGGTGGACCTGCTGCTGCAGCGGTCGGGCAGGATGCACCGCCACGTCAGGCAGCGCCCGTGCGGGCTTGAAGTGCCTCGCTTGCTCCTGATCAAACCACAGACTGACGAGGCCGGTGTGCCCCAGTTCGGCAACAGCAGCTTCGTCTATGGCGACCACCTGTTGCTCAAGACATGGCTTGCCCTTCAGGGACGTGAGGACTTCAGCGTGCCGAAGGATATTGAGGAGCTGATCCGGCAGGTCTACGAGGACGAAACTGCCGCGACCACTGAGGCACTATCCGATGCGCTTGTCGTTGCCGGAGAGATGGCCGACCAGCGGCGGCAGCAGCTTGAGCACGAGGCCTCTCAGAGAAGACTGCCCGCACCGGACATCGATGAGCAGTTCTGGGCTCTGCCGACGAAGCTGGCGCTGGACGAAGATGATCCTGAGCTACATAAGCACTACCGTGCGCTCACCCGCTGGGAGAACCGTCCCTCAGTGGAAGTAGTCTGCCTGGAGATGATCGGTACAGAGCCGCACATCCGGTCGGGCGAGGGAACCGAGCCGGTAGATCTGACCACTCCCCCATCGGAAGATCAGACGAAGAAACTGGTGCGCCGCAGCGTGCGCATCTCTGGACGTGCAGCGGGTGAGCTTCTGAAGCATGACGTCCCCTCGGGCTGGCGACGGAACTCGCTCTTGCGCCACCACCGAGCAGTCGTCTTCGACGACGCAGGAATATTCATCGGTAACACATTCGAGCTTCAGCTCGATTCAGAGTTGGGCATAGTGACACCCCAAGCTGATGAGGGGGATGAATGACCATGGCACCATCGTTCGACCTCGTGTCCGAGAAGTGGATACCGTGCGTTCGTCTGGATGGATCGACCGACGAACTCGGTCTATTCAATACGATAGCGCAGGCACACGAGCTTCGCGAGGTGGTAGACGCCTCGCCGCTGGTGACCGCATCCCTGCACCGCCTGCTGCTGGCGATCCTGCACCGCAACTTCGGCCCTCGGAAATACGATGACTGGCGGGAGCTTTGGGAGGCGAAGCAGTTCGATGCGAAGGTCCTCGCCGCTTACTTCGACGAGTGGCGGCATCGCTTCGACCTCTTCGACGAGGAGCGGCCGTTCTATCAGACGCCGGGAATGGACGGGAAGATGCTGCGCGGTGCCAGCAAACTCGCAGAGGACTCGTCGGCCGGCAACAACCCGACTCTCTTCGATCACACGAGCGACGACGGCGAGGACGTTCTCCCAGCCGGACAGGCAGCGCGCTTGATGGTCGCTCAGCAGTCTTACTCACTGGGCGGGCTGATGGCCGACGAGAGCGGGCGGGCATCGGGTAAGTCTGCATGTTTGACTGATGGCGCCGCTTTCCTGCTCTCAGGCGAGACGCTGGCCGAAACGCTACTGCTGAACATGGTCCGCTACGACCCAGATGCAGACCTGCCGATGCCCGGCAGATCCGATGACGACCTCCCGACATGGGAGAGGCCTGAGCCGCCGTTGAAGCGTGAGCGCATGCCAGATGGTTACGTGGACTACTTGACGTGGCAGCCGCGTCGCCTCTACCTGCAGCCCGACATCAACTCCGATGGTCAACTGGTTGTTTCTCAGTGCATCATCGCCGACGGCGAGCGATTCCCCGATGATTACGATCAGCCCGACCCGATGATGGCCTACTTCACTCGTGACGAGAAGACCGGGCCCCGCGCCCGTCGCTTCGGCCTGGGGGAAACGCTGTGGCGAGATAGCCTCGCCATCCACGGCGGCATGCTCGGTCGCCGAGAGCTGCCTCGCGTAGCCGAAGAGCGCGCAGACCTGGTCATCGATGGCACCATTCCGCGTGAGGCCGTCTACGACATGGACGTGCTTGGCCTCGGCAGCTCAAAGGCCAAAGTCTGCCTCTGGCGCCACGAGCGGCTCCCGCTCCCGCTTCGCTATCTCGCCGACCAGGAGCTTGTGGATCACCTGCGTGAGTGCATCGAACTGACGGAGAAGGTACACGGTTCGCTCTACGGCGCCACCTGTGCATTGGCCGAGCAGGCGCTGACGGCAGGGGAGCGATCCGCGGACACCGGCGCCCGCGATCAGCTCATCTCCAGCCTCGGCGTCTCCACCGGCTACTGGGCGGAACTCGAGCTGCCTTTCCGAGGACTTATCGTCGGCCTCGCCGCCGAGGACGCCGACCGGTATGCGCTGGAAGTCGCCTGGGCGCAACGACTCCGCCGTACCGCATGGCAGGCGTTCGAGCGCGCCGAACTGTCCCTCGCCCCTAACGCCCGCAACCTGAGGGCGATCAGCCACGCGAGGCGTGTTCTCGGCGGCAGTTTGCGCAAGCAACTCGACGCATATGAGGAGGTGACAGCACATGCCGACTGAGCACCAGACGAAGTTCGCGAAGTACCTTGAAAGCCTGGCCGGCCGGGACAACCGCGCGGCGCTCGCTCACCTGCGCCGTGGACTGGGCAAGCCTCCCGGCACCGCGCCGGAGATGTTCCCGATCGTCGTGCCCTGGACATCCTCCATGCGCGACTGGGACGCCGATGCCTACTATGTCGTGGCGGCGCTTTTCGGCGCCCATCCGATGGCCGCACAAAAGGGCAACTTCGGCGACACCTGCCGCATCGCCCACGGCAAACGCCGCAGCGCCCATGGCTCCGCAGATGAGGAGGGCGTGGACAGCCTTGAGCGGCGGTTTGTTGCCATGCTCAACGCCCATCCCGACGACCTCCAGTGGCACCTGCGTCATGCAGTGGAGCTTGCCTCTGGCGCGGAGGTCCCCGTCAACTGGGCTGAGCTGCTATACGATCTAAGCCACTGGTCACATCCCGACCGCTTCGTGCAGCGCAAGTGGGCCAACAGCTACTGGCGCAGCGGGAGCGGGGAAAACGCTGAAGAACAGCCAACCGAATGACGCTCACCCTCAGAAGGGGGAATACCCGATGTGGATCGAACTGCATATCTTGCAAAACTTCGCACCTTCGTGTCTGAACCGCGATGACACGAACAGCCCCAAGGACTGCGTCTTCGGCGGCTATCGTCGCGCGCGCATCTCCAGTCAGTGCATCAAGCGCGCAACGCGCACGCATCCCGCGTTCGAGGAGGCCGTCACTTCAGGCGTTGGCGTACGAACTAAGCGCCTTGTGGACCCGCTCGTCAAGGACCTGACTGGCCGCGGCCACAATGAGGAAGCCTCGCGCGCAGTGGCGGTGGCCGTCGTGAATGCGCTGATCGGCAAGATGAAGGGCGACCAGACCTCAGTGCTCGTCTACCTTGGCGAGGACGAGATAGCCCGCGTCGCAGCCCTGATTGAGGATCGGTGGGATGAGGCCAGCGAGGCTGCCGCCGGTGCGGATGGCACGAAGACGCCGAAGGCGCTTCAGGACCTGGCGAAGGAGCTCGCCAAAGAGTTCACGCCCGCCACCGACGCCGCGGACGTGGCCCTCTTCGGGCGCATGGTTGCCGAATCCACAAACTGGAACATCGACGCCGCCTGCCAGGTCGCGCACGCGATCTCCACTCACCGCGCTGAGATGGAGATGGACTTCTACACCGCGGTTGATGATCTCAACCCCGGCGAGGAAACCGGCGCAGGCATGATGGGCACCGTCGAGTTCAACTCGTCCTGCTTCTACCGCTACGCGCTCGTTGACCTCGACCAGCTTGCGAAGAACCTCGGCGACGACAGCGAACTCGCCCGCGCCGCAGTGGACGGCTTCCTGCGCGCCTCAGTCGCCGCCATTCCCACCGGTAAGCAGAACTCGATGGCCGCGCAGAACCCGCCGAGCCTCGTCTTCGCGGTCGTCAAGGACAAGTCCGCAATGCCCTGGTCGCTCGCCAATGCGTTCGAGGTGCCGGTCGATGTCGGCCGCAATGGGCAGCTCGTGGACCGGTCTGCCGAAGCACTGGCTCGTTACTGGGAGCGCCTCTACTCGGTGTATGGTGGCGACGGCGTCGCCGCCGGCGCAATCTGCCAACTGGGCGAGGCAGATCTCGGCGCACTTGCAGACCATCAGGTCAAGTCCGTGTCGGATGTCTACGCGGTCGTGAGCGAGGCCATCGCGGCCGGTGATGCGTGATGCCCGTCCTGCTGATGCGCCTCGAAGGCCCCATGCAGTCATGGGGCACGCAGTCACGCTTCACTGTCCGCGATACCGGACGCGAACCATCCAAGTCAGCGGTGATCGGCCTGCTCTGCGCAGCACTCGGCGTGGACCGCGATGAGGACGACCGCCTCGCCGACCTCGCCACCATGCGCATGGCCGTGCGCATCGACCGG
>JAAYJW010000426.1 GCA_012522765.1 candidate division WS1 bacterium
CGCACATCGCAAGGTGTTCGGCCGGGTAGTCTACATCGGCCAGAGACCATCCCGCACCCCCCGCACCATTCAGGTGGTGGTAGTTGTAGCCGTAGGAAAGCGTGGCGCCACTTCGGCTCGGGCAGTGCTGCACCTGGGTGTTCTTGATGTACGGCTGCAGGAGAAGATTCCAGTAGATGCGGGCGTTATTGTTCGCGTGGTCACGGCTGAAGTAGTGACAGACTCTCTCGTCGTAGTCCTGAGCGTACATTTGGAATGCCAAACCGATTTGCTTCAGGTTCGACAGACAGGCAGATTGGCGTGCCTTTTCACGTGCGCGGGCGAAGACCGGGAAGAGGATCGCCGCCAGGATGGCGATGATCGCGATGACAACCAGCAATTCGATCAGGGTAAAACCTCGTCGCATGGTCAACACTCCTCTCTTGATTTGACCGTCTCTTCGACTCTTCGCCGCGGTCATCATTCTGCCCTCCCCCCGCACAACCATGTTTTGTTGCGTCATGAGATGCAGCGGTGGTCACTTTCGGCTTCAGGAAGAGCACCTCGCCGCATGTCGTACGCCCTGCGCCATTTTGCGCTATAATGCGCGGCGGGAGCAACCACCACTGAGGGAGGACGAGCCTATGACCGATGCAGCGACGCCATCTCCGGACGCCGACCTTACTGAGATCATCGAGTCCGCCGGCCGGCTCGGCATTGAGCTTGATGAGGCCGAAGCCATGCAGTGGCTGACCGCCATGGCGGCAAACGAGGCGCAGGAGGGCGTGGTCGTGGACGAGCGCACCGGCGTCTTTGGGCATCGCATGGTCATGCTCGACTTCTCGCCCGAAGACCTCGCGCACTTCCGGGAGATCGGGCGGCTGGTGGAGTTCCAGGATGTCCCGGGGCAGGTGGAGACCGCGCTGGCGCTCTCCGGTTCAGCGGCCCAGTCGAAGATACAGAGCTACCCCGGCGATGCGGACTACTTCGAGCGCGTCAATATCATCGCCGATACGCGCGAAGATGCGTGCAACATCCTGGCGAAGATCATGCGCGAGAAGGCGCTCAGCAGCGCCGTCGGGCCGACGTGGCAGCTCATTGAGGTGAAGTTCGGCTCATACGCGCGCGACTTCGTGAAGGAGGGGCGCACCATCAGCGCGGGATCGCCGATCTCATGGAGCCCCGCCGAGATCGAAGCCGGGAAGATCGAGGGCTTCAACCCCGAGGGAGAGCCGGCCGTGGTGCGCTGGGAGGTGGTGGCGCATGAGCCCGGCTGGTGCAAGCTCGACTGGGTGGTGGCCGACCCCTCCCGGCGCCGTCTCGCCAACGCGAGCAACATGCTCGATGTTACGTGGGAGGCGCCCGACGGCGTCATCACCCCGCTCGACGCCTTCCTCGACCCCTACTTCCAGGAGGTCTATCTCGACGCGACATCGGTGCCGATCTTCGCGAAACTGGCGAAGCATGTCTCCGCGGATGCGCTGGACGACTACGTCGCGGCCCTGCAGCGCGAGGTCATGAAGTACATGACCAGGGACCTCAACTACGGAAAGGTCGCCAAGCGCCTCTACAACATCTTCCGCCTGACCGGGCGCTACCCGGAGGCCGCATTTTTGCGCGAACTGTTCGATGAGCCGGCCACGATCCTCTACCAGGTCTGGTCGCTGATCCGCACCGTTGACGACGCGACGCAGCCCGGCTCGGGAATCGCCATGCAGAACGTGCTGGAGCAGGCGGATGAGCTTATCCTGGCCGTCATCGCCGCACTTGAGGGCGACCAGGAGACGGAGATCGTGCGCTACCTGCTCCGTCTGCGCGACAGCCTCAGCCGCCAGCGCAGCGGCCAGTCGCTGATGCCCGAGGCCGAAGCGGCGCGCGCAGAGGTGATCAACATCGTCAACAACTTCTTCTACGAGAAGCTGACCGCGCTCCCGGCGATCTGCGCCTACATGGACGACCTCAAGGCGCAGTAGAAGCCATGCACCAAAGAAGGGGCATCCACCATCGGCGGATGCCCCTTCGCGTTTGTCGGCGGGCTACTGCTTCGGCTTGATGAACAGGACCTCCGCGTGCTCGATCCAGCCCTTGCGCAGGTCCATGCGGAACCAGCCATCGCTGTTCTTCTCATGGAAGCGCGTGGCTGAGCGCGGGCCGAACTCGCTGAGATCATACTGCGCCCATGTCTCGCCAGCGTCGGTCGAGATGATGATGCCCGTATCCATTGGCGACGCGGGCGCGCAATGCGAGGCGAGGAAGACGCCGTCCTGAATAATCA
Source organism: candidate division WS1 bacterium (assembly GCA_012522765.1). Lineage (GTDB taxonomy): Bacteria > Armatimonadota > Zipacnadia > Zipacnadales > UBA5352 > UBA5352. Next base: position 2,255 of record JAAYJW010000426.1, read on the forward strand.
TGTTGCCCGACTCAACCTCGGGGTTGAAGAGCAGCGTGTGCTTGTCCTTGTTCGTCAAGTCCTCCGGTGCGCAGCAGAAGATGCCGCGGTCGTAGGGCTGCGGACCGTTGGAGTCGCTGATCCAGTAGAGCATGCCATCCACGAAGCAGATCCCGCCCGCCTTGTAGCGCGAGTTGAGGTGGTCGCTATGCGCCACCTGCCAGTCCCACTCGTCGGCGGCTCGATCGTACGTCCCGCGCAGCCAGTGGCACTCGAGGAAGCCCTCTTCGCGGTCGCCATCGCCGGTGCAGGAGTAGAACGCATCCTCCGCGGGGTTGTATGCCACGGTATGCACGTGCCGCGCGCGGACGGAGTTGTCCGGGTTGCCGAGCAGCGTGCCCTCTCTGCCACCACCGGGGGAGCCGTTGTCGCGCATCAGCGGGTTCTGCCCGAAGGCGTAGGCGATCTTGATCGTCTCGCCACCGTCGGCGGAGTAGTAGATGTTCACCGGACTGGCGCCGCCGAGGACGTTGCAGTAGTTCCCCCACACCAGCATCTCATTGCCCTTCACGTCGAAGGTGTTGACGCCCGGCAGCGTGTGGAAGTACCACCCGGGGCGGTCGGGGTCCTGCGGCGTGTGCGGGAGATAGTCGCTGCCGTCAGTGTCTTTGACGGTGACTTGCTCGTAGCTCTTCAGGTTGTCCTTGCTGACGAAGATCTTCGTTCGCGTGGCGAAGACAACGTTCCCGTTGCCGAGGATGCTGCTGAACGTAATGTTGCCGGCGTTCGGGAAGTTGAGCTTGTGCGGCCATGTCTCCCCGTTGTCCTCCGACAGCATGATCTGGCCGTTGGCACGGCCGAATGCCCTGTTGTCTCGCTGCGAGTCGATATAGACGTCCTCGGGCCCGAGCCGGTAGAAGAAGTGGTCAGTCTCCCGGATCTGCATCTGTGACATGGATGGTCGCTCCCGTTCGCGCAGGCTATGACAGCGGCGGGGACTTCCATGCGCGAGAGGGTCTTTCCTGCCTCAGGATAACGCTGTGGGGAAAGACGCCACGCTACTGGTTGCCG
>JAAYJW010000427.1 GCA_012522765.1 candidate division WS1 bacterium
AGGCCTCGGGTGGCGGGGCGCAGTACGTCCTGAGCGGCCAGCACTATTCTGGACGCATGAGCCACAATGACGGTGGCAATGTAGCCTTCCACGATGGCCACGCGAAGTGGTTCCGCTTCGAGAGCGGTCCCATCGGTCATGGTTGGCCCGACCCCTATCTGTGGCCCGCCACGCCCAACGCGCACTGGATCCACCCGCCGCTGCACACGTTCTGGGATCCGTTCGGCACCTCAAACCCGCCGGCGTAAGATGAAGTGTCAGCCCGACTTCTCTGTGGCAAAACTGGTCGCGACAGCAGCCTGCATGGTTGATGTACCAGGACAGCAAAGGAATGATAGATGGAAGAACGTACTACTCCAGAGACGAGAGGTGAGTGTCATGCGACGCGGCTTTACCCTGATCGAACTGCTCGTGGTCATTGCGATCATCGCCATCCTGGCGGCGATCCTCTTTCCCGTCTTCGCCCGCGCGCGAGAGCTCTTGCCTCAACAACGTCAAGCAGATCTCCCTCGGCGTTCTGATGTACTGCCAGGACTACGACGAAACTGCGCCGATGCTCTACGCGATAAACGTGGGCATTATTCCGCGCGACATCTCCTTCCGCATCATGCCCTATGTCAGCAACTACAACGTCTTCGACTGCCCCAGTTCTAACCGGAAGGTCGGCAACAACCCGAATACGACCTATCACGCCTACAGCTACGGCTACCACACCGGCATTTTCCCCAGCGGATCTGTCGGAAAGACACTTGGTGAGATCAAGCGGCCTGCGGAGATCGCGATGATGGGGGACGTCTGCCAGGACCGGAACCTGCTCGGGCGGTTGCGCATGCCCAGTCAGGGCCCCTTCCTGTGTGACCCAGACGGCAGTAACTGCCAGGTCTGCGGTGGCACGCATAACTCCCTTTTCGCCGATCCGACCACCGGCCCCACCGGCACCCATTCGTCAATCTATAGCCCCGCCGTCGGCTTCAACTTCCTCGAGCGCCATAACGGCACCGGGAATGTCGCGTTTTTCGACGGCCACGCCAAGGCCATGAAGCACATGGAGCTTTACCAGAACGGTGAGAACCATCCCTACTTCGACTACGCGACGAAGTAGCAGCAATAGTGGCCTGCAAAGCCTGGACTTCGACACCGCCCGCACATCAGTAGCGGGTGGTGTCGCATATTAGGCACGCTCAAGGACCATCATTTTCGCGAACGAAGGAGGCGGTGGCAGGCGTCCTCTGGAATAGGCACGGGAACATCATTCAGACACGAAGGGATGGGTAGTATGAAGCGAGGGTTTACACTGATCGAACTGCTCGTTGTCATCGCGATCATCGCCATATTGGCGGCGATCCTCTTCCCGGTCTTCGCCAGGGCGCGTGAGAAGGCGCGCCAGTCGTCATGTCTGAGCAACGTCAAGCAGATCACCCTCGGCATCCTCATGTACGCGCAGGACTATGATGAAGAACTCCCGTTCCTGTATTCGAAACCGCCGTCACACGGCATTCAGTGGCTCGTGCAGCCGTATGTTAAGAACTACCAGGTCTTCAACTGCCCGAGTTCGGACCGGAAGCTCCCGGATGGGACCATGTATGGTGCCTATAGCTACGGCTTCAGCGTGCGCTTATTCGGTAGCTATTCGGCCGCCGCTCTTGCCGAAATTAAGCGTCCGGCCGAGATCATCGGCATGGGCGATGTGTGCCAGGACGCGAATGTATATGGCCGCTTGCGCGCTCCCACAAACGGCGGAGTCCCAGACCCATTCAAGTGCGAACCGGACGGCTCAA
>JAAYJW010000058.1 GCA_012522765.1 candidate division WS1 bacterium
CCCGCCGCGATGGCCATGGCCGCCTCGCCGTAGCCCGCACCCGCTGCCCGCATCGACCGCACCTGCGCCTCAGGCACCAGCAGCAGGTAAGACAACTGCCGGTCGTAGGTCGCCTGCAGGCTCGGAGTGGCGGCGGTGCCAAGAAGGTTCAGCCGCGCCACGAGTGCGTGCCCGCGGGCCTCCACGCTCTGCTCTCGAGCGCGATTCACAGCCGCCAGGGCCTCGGTGCCGACGCGCTGCGCGTGAGCCGACGCCGAGCGAAGCTGATCGCCCAGCATGCTCTTCGGGTCGTCGCGCCGCGCGATCAGGTCCATCAGCGAAGTGACCTCCTCCGCTGCCGACTGGGCGCTCTGAACCGTGGAGATCGTGCCCGGAACCTGCTGCATCGCCCCGTCGAGTGTGACCAGTCCCAACTTCAGTTCGTCCACGCTCGCGCCCAGCGCGGCAACATCCTCCGGATTGCCTCGCCCCTGCTGTGCCGCCGCCAACGCCACCTCGCACTCCCCCAGCAGCGACTTGATGTCACTCCCGCACTGAGCCAGTTCCTCGTTCACCCGCTCGAGAACGTACACCGACTCGGTCGCCTTCGACACCGCGGCGTTGCCGTGGATGATCAGGTTCTTCGTGGTATCGCTGACATTTGCCTCTGTCTCAGCAAGCCTATACAACTGGTCGTTGATGCCTTTGACGGTGCTCCCCAGCGATGAGAGCTGCGGTGTACTGCTCGCGACATATCGCTGGGTGCCGCTTGCGGTTCTGTCCGCAAGCGTTCGCGCCTCGGCCACCTGCGGCATCAGAGCAGCCGCAGCCGCCTGTCCGGCAGCTCCAACGCCCGCGAGATCATTCGGCGGCATCTGCTGGAGCGCGGCAAGCCGCGTGCCGACGTAGCGGCTGTCGCCCTGCATGCTCAACGCCGCCTGATAGTGCCCGCTTGCCTGCTCGGGATTGCCGCGCATGTACCACGCGTCGCCAAGCAGCGCCTCGAACTCCGGAATGCGCGCCGAGGAGACGGCGGGCGCTTCGAGCAGCCTCGCCGCTCGCGCGGGCTGGCCACGCAGCAGGTATCCGCGCGCAATCCGCGCGATCGCCTCGGCATTGCTCTCATCCAGCTCATCATTGCCAAGCTGCCGCTTGATGCGCGCGTCAGTCGGCGGATGCGTCATGAAGTAGACTTCCCAGCGGCTCGGCCGACGCCCCTCAATGTCGGTCGCAAGCCGGTGGAAGAAGTTCAGCCCCACATGCGGGTCATACCCCGCGCGGTAAGCCAGCCGCGTTCCCGCATCGTCGGCTTCGTACTCATTGTCACGCGAGTACTGCAGCGAGAGAAGGCCGAGGCCGATGCCGACGATATCGCCCGCGGTCTCGGACTTGCCGCTGATGATCTGCGTGACGAGTCCCCACAGCAGGCTCTTCTTGAAGGAGTGGATGGAGTGGCGATGCACCACGTGCCCGACCTCATGCGCGACAACGGTGGCCACCTCATCCTCGGTTTCGGTGAAGTCGAGAAAACCGCTGGTGACGTAGATATGCCCGTAAGGGGCGGCGAAGGCGTTGACAAGCTCGGTCTCGATGACTTTGAACTCGTAGGGGATATGCTGGCGCTTGCTGTGGCTGACGATGGTCTGCCCGGTGGTGTTGAGCCAGTCGTTGATGAGCGGGTCGCGATCCACTGCGTAGGCGGCCTCGATAGAGGCAACCGACATGTCGCCGAGGCTCTCCTCCACATCATCCTCGCCGCACCCTGCGCCAAGCCAGACGAGGGCCAGTGCGGCCGCTGCAGCCACCAGCAGTCTACGCGCGCGCGTCTGTCGCAACATGTTGGCTGCCTCCTTGCAACTCACTCCACGCTCCGCCACAGCGCCGGAGGGGCCGCGCTGCTCAGCGTCTCTCCGCGACGTATCGGTACGCGCTGTCGGCCGCGATCGCCGCGTCACCGACAGCCGTCGCCACCTGCCGCAGCGGGGTGTCCCGGACATCACCGGCGGCGAATATCCCCGGCTGCGAGGTGCGCATCCGTTGATCTGTGACGATGAAGCCATCCCGCAGTTCGATCAGATCACCGAGGAAGCCGGTGTTGGGTTCATAGCCGACCGCCACGAATACCCCGTCAACCGCCACCTCGGAGTCTTCCTCAGTCTTCTTGTTATGTAGCGCCACGGAAGTTACCGCATCCTCGCCGCGGATCTCAGTGGGAACCGTGTCCCAGATGAACTGAATGTTCGGCTTCCTCAGGGCCCGATCCGCGACCACCTTCTCGGCGCGCAGTTCGTCCCTGCGATGGATTACGTAGACCTTCTCCGCGATGTCGGAGAGATAGAGTGCCTCCTCGACGGCTGAGTTGCCACCGCCGATGACCGCCACGGTCTGCCCACGGTAGAAGAACCCGTCACAGGTCGCGCAGTACGAGACGCCGCGGCCGAAGAGGTCGCGCTCACCGGGGATCTTCAGCCGCCGGGGGCTGGCGCCGACGGTCAGTATCACCGCCGTCGTCATGTACTCTCGCACGTCAGTTAGCAGGCGCCAGCGGCCTTGATCGGGCACTATCTGCTGCACCTCGGCGCTGTCAAAGCTGACCCCGGTGTTCTGTGCCTGCTGGGTCAACCGCATGATCAACTCAGCGCCGGAGATCCCCTCCGGGAAGCCGGGAAAGTTCTCAATCGTGGTCGCGGTGGCCGTCTGCCCTCCGGGGGCTCCGGCAGCCAGCAGCACAAGATCGAGGCCGTAGCGCACAGCGTATATTCCGGCGGTCAGTCCGGCTGCTCCGCCGCCGACGACTACAAGTTCGTGGTCCTTCACTTCAGGCACCCGTGTCCGCCCTCTCGCGTGTCAGCAGTCGCTTCTTTGTAAGACTACCAGATGAGACCGGCGACGGCAACGAGCAGCGGCTACCTGCGCGGCTCCTGCACGGTGTAGATGAACTCCACCTTGCCGATCACCACCGTGTCGCCCTCTTCGACGCCCGCATTGCGCAGCGCCTTCAGCACGCCCTGCTCGTCAAGCTGCTGCTGGAACCACGCGACCGCCTCATCCGCGTCCATGTCCACGGTCGCCGCGAGGCGCTCGATGCGCGAGCCGGTGACCTCCATCGTCTCCTCATCCACGCGCTTCGCCTCAAGCTCTCGCCACGGCAGTTGCGGGATCTGCAGGTTCATCTCCTCATCAGTCGGCGGTTCCGGCTCCTCATGGCCGCGCGCAAACAGTCGCTCTCGCAGGTGATCGAGCAGATCATCAGTGCCCTCGCCAGTCGCCGCTGAGATTGAAAACACCGCGTATCCCTCAGCCTCCAGCGCCTCGCGCAACTGCGGCTCATTCTCCCGCGCCTGGGGCAGGTCCATCTTGTTCAGCGCCACAACCTGCTCGACCGAGCCGAGTTCCTTCCCGTACATCTCAAGCTCGTGGTTGATGTCACGGAAGTCCTGCAGAGGATCCCGGCCCTCCAGCCCGCTCGCATCGAGCATATGCACCAGCAGCCGGTTGCGTTCGATGTGTCGCAGGAACTGGTCGCCCAGCCCGACGCCCTCATGCGCGCCCACGATCAGCCCCGGCATGTCCGCGATCACCATCGAAGTGTAGTCCTGAAACTGCACCACGCCGAGGTTTGGCTGGAGGGTGGTGAACGGGTATGCGGCCACCTCCGGCTTCGCCGCGGAAACACGCGAGATGAAGCTGGACTTGCCCACGTTCGGGTAGCCGATGATCCCCACGTCCGCGAGCAGCTTGAGCTCCATCCGCAGATGCCGCTCCTCGCCGGGGGCGCCAAGCTGGCAGAAGCGAGGCGCCTGGCGGCTGGGCGTGGCGAAGGATGCATTCCCGCGCCCGCCGTTGCCTCCGCGCGCCACCAGCATCCGCTGCCCACCGATGGTGAGGTCAGCTACCTGCTGGTCGAGGTCAGTATCGTAGACCGTGGTGCCGGGCGGCACCGGAATCACGGTATCCACCCCGTTGCGGCCGCGATGCTTCTTCGAGGTCCCGTGCTTGCCGTGCTCGGCCTTGAAGAGGTTGCGGTACTTGAAGTCGAGCAGTGTGCGCATGTCATCCTTGACCTCCAGGAAGACATTGCCGCCGTCGCCACCATCACCGCCGTTGGGTCCGCCGCGCGGCTCGAAGGCCTCACGCCGGAAGCTCACCGCACCGTTGCCGCCATCGCCGGCGCGTACGGTGATCTCCGCCTCATCAATGAAGCTGTTCATTATCTCTCCCACTCGCACTATCCGTTTATGCAAACTGCCGGCACGCAGGGTGCCGGCAGTCTCAAGTCGTCACTGGCTCACGACTGCTGAAGCTAGGACGCCACCTGCGCTTCGTCCGGCCAGACATGTACGAGCCTGTTGCCGCCGCGCAGTTCGAACTCCACGCGGCCGTCGGCCGTCGCGAAGATCGTGTGGTCGTTGCCGATGCCGACGTTGCGCCCGGGGTGGAACTTCGTCCCGCGCTGGCGCACGATGATGCCGCCGGCCTTCACCTGCTGGCCCTCGTAACGCTTCGCGCCCAGTCGCTTGGAGCGGCTGTCGCGACCGTTACGAGTACTACCCATTCCCTTCTTATGCGCCATACTCGTCAGCTCCTATCTGCGGCTGATCGAAGGGCTCAGGGCCCCTCTCAGCCGGTGATATCCAGGACATGCAGGGCAGTGAAAGGCTGCCGGTGACCGACCTTGCGGCGGTAGCCCTTCTTCGCCTTGTACTTCACCACCATGACTTTGCGGTCGCGCCCCTGCTCGACAACGCGCGCGGTGATCTGCGCATCGTCGAGATAGGGCCGCCCCACGCGCAGTTCGCCCTCGTCGTCCTTGATGGCGAGGACCTTGCCCAGCTTGATCTCGTCGCCCTTCTCACTGCTGAGCCGATCGACTTTGACCGTCTGATTCGGCTGCAGCATGTGCTGGCGGCCGCCGATCTCAACTATCGCGTACATAGCGCTGCTCCTCTACCTGCGCATCGAACACATGAAACGCAAACAGCCGATAGCGCGAGGCTACCCGCGCCATCAACTGCCGGATAGGTATCTTATCCTATTGCCCCCCGCACGTCAAGGTTTTCCGGGGCGAAG
>JAAYJW010000428.1 GCA_012522765.1 candidate division WS1 bacterium
CAGGCTTCAGTGCCTGCTGTGGTGGTTCGGACGCCATCCTGCTTCATCTACCGATACAATAGGCGGCCGCGGAGAAGACGCGACCGGTGGTCTCACAATCCCGGCGATGATACACCCGCGACATGATGAAGGCAAGGATGGACGCCGGTAATCCTGTGCGCCGCGGGAACATGACCAGAAAAGAGGCCGGCTGACAGGCTGGGAGGCCTGTCCTACAACGGCAGCACCGCCGTTGCCGTCGCGGTCTGCGTAAACGGCCCACGGGCGAGGGCGCCCGTGGCACATGACGAAGACCCGGCGTCGTCCGCACACGACCACGGCGCTCCGCGCCGTCCCCCTGCGAGGGCGCAGGGGCCACAACAGCAACGGCTAACGACACCACGGGCGAGGGCACCCGTGGCACACGACAAGGATACGTCGCCCCCCGCTCAGAGTTCCTCCAGCCAGCCCTCCGGGATCCTTGCGCCGTAGACCTGCGGCAGCTCACCGCGCCGGGCGGCGAAGATCAGCCACTTGTTGTCCGCGGTCATGTACGGGTGCGCGTGCGACCACTGCTTGCCATCGTAGACGGTGCGGCTGAATACGAGGCGCTTGAGGCGCCCGGTCGCGAAGCTGCCGATGTAGATCGGCACGCCCTCCTCGCCGGTATCGCCGATCCAGTAGCGCCCGCAGGCGGTGACGCTCACATGGCCGACTCGAACGCCGGGGTTCGGAACGACTGTCGAGCCCTCATCGCCCACCGCACCGGTGTAGATGTTGGCCCCGGTCTCGGGGTCAGCCGCGGTGGAGAAGAAGATGCGGCTTGTATCGCCCACCCACGACTCATGGCCGGTCGGGCGGAGCGTGTGCGGCTGGTCGGCCGGGAAAAGCTCCATCTCGCCGCTCAGGTCTATCTCACCGAGCAGCACCTGCTTCACATCCGGCAACTGGTTGAGTTGAATCAGCACCTTGTTGCGCCCGTCGCGCGAGAACTGCTCGTGCTTGGCGTGGTAGCCCTCCATGTCGAGCAGCACGCGCCACTCGCCGGTTTCGATGTCCAGCAAGTCCACTCGGTGGCCCGGGGCGCCCTCAGGTCGCACCGCTACCGCGTAGTAGCGGTAGTCGGGCGAGATCGTGCCGTAGCTGTAGCTTCCGCGCTCGGGTGGCAGCGGCGCCACGTTCTCGACCTCGAGCGTCAGGTAGTTGCAGCGCCGCAGCATCTGCACACCATCCACCGTCTGCCGGTAGTAGAGCCAGTCGCTCCACGGGTGGAAGGCCGGGAAGGGCGGTTTGCCCGACAGCACCTCGTGGCGTGAGCCGTCGTAGAGGTCGAATATCTCGATGCCTCCCGGTTTGCCCTCATGCGAATAGTAGCGGATCGCGATCCTGCGGCTGCCCGGGTCGGAGTAGGGTTGCTCGCCGTAGATGTTGTCCGCCGGGCGCTCATCAGCACCCAGCAGGTATATCTCCGCGCCACTTTCGGTGTCGATCTCGACCGGCTCTCCAAGCATGCTTGTGCCTCCATCTTGCGCGATAGCGGTGAACGCAGCCATGCAGATCATGCCGGCTGCCAGGAACATCCGTGCCAATCTCGCCATCTCCATCAGTCCCGTATCCAGCACAATGAGAGGGATGGTCATTTCCCCCGATGGCAGCCACCCCCCTGCATGGGAAGCCAGGAATCAGAGGAGTTCAGCGTCTCGGAGGTGAATCCGCAAAAAGTGTTGTTCGCCACGACCGGCCGGGAGGCATTCATGAGCGAGATCGTGAGTTCCCATGCGCCGCACGTGGGCGTGGACTTCGAGGATCTGATCGGGCAATCCCGTTCGCCGCGTGCGGGTATCAGGGCATGGATCACATCTGAAAGAGCCGGGGTACGGGCATGACTACTGCCGAGATGCTGATATCGATCGGAGAGACGTCGCTGACGCTGTTCATCATTATCGACGCGATCGGCAACCTGCCGATCATCTCCTCGCTGTTTAGGCAGTTCACCGCCGAAGAGCAGCGGCGATCTATCGACACTTCGGTGCTGGTGAGCGCGGCGATCCTGCTGGGCTTCGCGGCGCTGGGCCTGCAACTTCTGCGCATCTTCGGCGTCAGCGTAAACGAGATGCTGATCGCCGGCGGCCTGCTCTTTCTGCTGATAGGCATGAACATGCTCTTCGACCTGCTGCCGAACGCGACGTGCGACCCGCGCACCGTCTGCATCGTGCCGGTGGCCTCGCCGCTGCTGGCAGGGCCGGGGGCGATCACAACGGTGCTGGTTACGGTGCAGGCGAACCCGTTCCCGTTCAACTACCTTGTAGCCGTCGCCAGCGTCATGGTGGCCCTGTCAGTGAGTTGGCTGATCCTGCGGCGGGTGGAAAGCATCACGCGCCTGCTCGGTGAGCGAGGTGCGCTGATATCGGGCAAGCTGATGGGCATCGTGGTAACGGCGATTGCGGTGAGCTTCATCGTCCGGGGCATCGAGGGGATTATGACAAGCATGCAAAATGCGGGGGGCTGAAGTGGCCCGACAAACGTGGTGGATGAGAGGTGGAAAAGATGCAGAACCTGAAAGCAGTGAGTCGCACCGGTGATGACCTGACGATCGAGGGCAGCGCCATCGAGTCGCTCGCAGGGGCGCTGAAGGGGGAGCTTCTGACCGAGGATTCGCCCGGCTACGAGCAGGCGCGCCTCGTGTGGAACGGGATGATTGACCGCAGGCCGGCGCTGATCGCGCGCTGCAGGGGCACTGCCGACGTGGTTGACGCGATCAACTTCGCGCGCGAGCATGATCTGCTGGTGGCCGTGCGCGGCGGCGGGCACAACGTCGCGGGCTTCGGCGCCTGCGACGGGGGCATCGTAGTGGACCTCGCGCCGATGAATCGCGTCGGCGTGGACCCTCAAGCGCGCCGAGCACGGGTTGCCGGCGGGGCGCGCCTCGGCGATCTTGACCGGGAGACCCAGCTATTCGGCCTCGCGGCGCCCGCGGGAGTGGTTTCCGACACTGGCGTGGCGGGTCTCACTCTCGGCGGAGGCGCAGGTCATCTCGCGCACAAGTACGGCCTCACCTGCGACGCACTGCGTTCCGCGCAGGTGGTGACGGCGGGCGGTGAGGTCGTTAGGGCCTCGGAGGATGAGAACGCAGATCTGTTCTGGGGTCTGCGCGGCGGTGGAGGCAACTTCGGCATCGTTACTGAGTTCGAGTTCGAGCTTTACCCGGTCGGCCCGGAAGTAGCAGTCACCCTCGTCTTCTATCCGCGGACAGATGCGATGAAGGTGCTGCGCTTCTTCCGCGACTGGTTTACCGAGGCGCCGGATGAGATCAGTGGCATCGCCTTCACCGCAACGATCCCCGAGAGCGCCGACTATCCGGACGAGCTTCACGGTGAGGAGTGCGTGGCCATGCTCGCCACCCACTGCGGCGATCCGGAGGCGGGGAAGCGGCAGATGCAACCGCTGCGCGAGATCGCGAAGCCGCTCGTAGACATGAGCGCCACCATGCCCTACGTTGACCTGCAGCGGCTGCTGGACGAAGACTATCCGAGCCACGAGTTGCGCTACTACTGGAAGTCAACGTTCGTGCGGTCCTTCGACGACGAGGTGATCGGCACGATCCTGGAGAAGGCGCAGAGCTGTCCGTCGCCGCTGTCCACGATCGACATGTGGGCGAGCGGCGGCGCGATCAGCCGCGTCGGTGACGACGAGACGGCGTTCGGAGGCCGCAATGCCCCTTTCCTCGTCAATACCGAGTCAAACTGGGCCGATTCTGAGGATGATGAGCGCAACATCGAGTGGACCCGCGAAGTGTGGGCCTCCATGCAGCCGTACTCGACCGGAGCCATGTACTTCAACTTCCCGGGAGGGCTGGAGGAGGGGCAGGAGATCATCCGCTCGACCTTCGGCAGCAAGTATAAGCGCCTCGCGAAGCTGAAGGCGAAGTATGACCCGAGCAACATCTTTCACCTCAATCAGAACATCAAGCCCCAGGACTGACGCGCCAGCAAGAGGGAATGAGGGAGCCGACCATGCGCATCGCCGAGATCATGCCCGAGCCGCGTGAGATGGAGCTTTCGACCGAACAGACGGTGCTGGTCGATCACAACTGGCACGTGCGCGATGATTCGGGTCTTCTGGATGTGGGCGCGAAGTTCGCCTCCGCGCTCTGCGTGGGCATGAACGATGAGGCGAACGTGATTGAGCTTCGGCGCGATGAGAGCCTCGAACCGGAGGGCTACGTGCTGGAGATCCAGCCGCAGAAGATCACCGTCAGCGCCGCCCGCCGGGCAGGGTACCTCCACGCGCTGGCCACCATCAGCCACCTCTGCGATGGGCCGATGCTGCCGGTGGGCATCGTGCGCGATCATCCGCGCCTGCCGCTGCGGGGTCTGCAACTGATGGTGGAGAAGATCGGGCAGCTTGATGAGGAGCAGATCATCTCCCTGATACGCTCGGCGGCACGGCACAAGCTCAACGCGCTGCTGATCGAGTTCGGCGACCGCTTCCCCTACGAGGGCAGGCATGAGGTGGTGACTTCGCCATCCGCGCTGACACGGCCGCAGCTTCGGCGCATCCTCGATGAGGCGCGCGACCTGGGACTGGAGGTCATCCCGCTGGTGCAGTGCCTCGGCCACCTCGAGTGGCTGCTGCAGCATGATGAGTACGCGGATGTTCGCGAGGAGAACGAGGCCCGGGCGCAGCTATGCCCGAGCAACGAGCAGTCGCTGCACGTCTGGGCCGAACTGACCGAGCAGGTGCTGGACTTCGTCGGCGACTGCGAGCGCCTGCACATCGGCGGCGATGAGACGCGGCAGCTTGGCGTCTGCCCGAAGTGCGCGGCACGGGCTGCGGAGGCAGGCGTCGGGCGGCTCTATGCGGATCACGTGAACAAGGTCTGCGAGTGGACCGCCAACCGGGGGATCGCGCCGATCATCTGGGACGACATCCTCTGCACGCACCCGGAGACGATGGAGCATCTGCACGAGGCGGCGGAGGTCATGTACTGGGACTACTGGACCACGCAGGACCCGAGCCCGCTGCTGGTGGCGCGAGGATCCGGTTCCGTGGTCTACGACGAGCGCTGGGATGAGGAGTGGACGGGCGAGCTGACCGAGGTGACGCGCAATACGCTTGAACGCTTCGCGCGGCCGGTGCGACTTGATGAGGACCTGACCGAGGAGTATCTGGCGGTTTACCGGCAGTACCTCGGCGACCTCTTCCCGAAGTACGTGCGGGCTCTCCCCTACTACGAGTACTACCAGGATCACGGACGCGTCGTCTACGGCGCCCCCACCTGCTCGGGCAACCACAGTTTCTGGCACACGCTGCCGGACATCCCGCGGCACGGCGACAACATCAAGGTCCATGCCGACCGCTGCATCGAGACAGGCGCGGCTGGCATGATTACGTCGGCGTGGTATAATCGCAGCCCCGAACTGCTGCACTTCGGGATCGTAGCCACCGCGCAGTTCACCTGGTGATCGTAATGAACGAGGCCCCGCCACTGCGCACCGAACGCCTGCTGCTGCGGGAGTTCGGTGCGGACGATTTCGACGCCGTCCACGCCTACGGCAGCGACCCGGAGGTCGTTCGCTTCATGCCCTGGGGGCCCAACAGCCCGGAGCAGACGCGGCAGTTCCTGCAGCGCAAGCTAGACGAGCAAGCGCTGGACCCGCGGAAAACGTGGGATCTCGCGGTGGTCGAAGTGGCTACGGGTGAACTGGTAGGCTCGGTGGGCCTGCGCCTCAATGGTGAGGGAACGCAGGCGGCGCTCGGCTACTGCTACTCGCGCGGCACATGGGGCCGCGGCATCGCCACCGAGGCCGCACGGGAGATGCTGCGCTTCGGCTTCGAGACGCTGGACCTGCACCGGATCTTCGCGACCTGCGATGCGGCCAATGCGGCATCGGCGCGTGTGCTGGAGAAGATCGGGATGAGGCGCGAGGGCATGACCATCGAGAGCGTGCGCCGCGCGGGGCAGTGGCGCGACACGCTGCTCTACGGATTACTGGCGCGCGAATGGCGGGAGGCGCAGCAATGATTGACGACCGGACGCTGATGCTCGAAGTGATGCAGAATGAGTGGGCTTCGCGGAGGAAGGGTGTGCGCGTGGACATCCCGGAGAACGTCGAGGTGAAGATGAACGTAGTCTACGGCAGCGGGGGCGGGAGAGACCTCACCCTCGACCTTTTCCTGCCGCCGGCGGAGTTCAGCGACCCGCGTCCGGCGATACTTTACATCCACGGGGGCGGCTGGCAGGGCGGAACGCCCGCGCAGTTCTACCGACAGGCGGCTCGGCTGGCGCTGAAGGGGATCGTTGGCGCATCCTGCCGCTACCGCTTCTCCAGCGAAGCCATCTTCCCGGCGGCGGTGCATGATGTGAAGGCGGCGGTGCGCTGGCTGCGGGCCTCGGCGGACGAGCTTAACCTCGCCACCGACCGCATTGGCGCGATGGGTGGCTCTTCGGGAGGGCATCTTGTGGCGATGCTCGCGACCACCGCGCGTATGCCGGAGCTTGAGGGGGAGGGCGGCAATGCCGGGGAGAGCAGCGCGATCTCGATGGCGGCGCCGCTCAACCCCGTCACGGACATGACCGTCTTCGCGGAGGAGACGAACCTGCATCCGGCGGCGGTGCGCTTCATGGGCGGCAAGCCCGATGAGTTGCCGGAGGAGTACCGACTGGCGTCACCGCTGCGGCATGTCGACGCCGACACACCGCCGTGCATGCTGGTGCATGGCACCGGCGACACTACCGTTCCGCACAACCAGTCGGTTGATTTCGCGGAAGCGGTGCGGGCACAGGGCCAGCGCGCGGAGCTTGTGCTGGTGGAGGGCGCAGCCCACGGCTTCTTCAACCAGGACCCGGACTTCGAGGCTATCTACGAGCAGATCGAGCGGTTCGTGCTGGAGGAGTTGTAGCGGCTACTGCCGGCGCGAGGCAGACGCACGCCATTCGCCGAACGCTAACGGCGCCTCCCCCGCAAACCTACACCGGGGTCCAGGCGCCCTCGCCTGGACACGGAACGCCTGCCGCTTCGTCGCGCACGCGTGGCCAGGAGATATGAACCGCGGGCCGGACGGGCTGGGGCGACCGGCCCCTCCAACGGCAGCGTCGCTTCGCGCCGACCCTCGCGAGGAGTTGTGTCAAGAGTCTTCTGCACTTTAGGATGAGCGGCTGTCTCTCTTCAGCGCCAGGTAACGGTGATCGGTGCCGGTGGGGCGGAGGGAGGGCGAAGCCC
>JAAYJW010000429.1 GCA_012522765.1 candidate division WS1 bacterium
AGGGGCGCCGACTTATCATCGGCGCCCCGTGTGGTGTCTATTTGAAGCAATGGCGTGCGGGCGTGGTGCCCGCACTACGGAAGGAACTACCAACCTCGCGTTGCCAGCCGCTCCTCGTCCGGCAGCGTCCGCACGTCGATGCCCTCCATCGCCGCACCCTCGAGGCCGCGGCAGGCGTTGGCTACCTCTGCCGGGTCCTCGAAGTAGGTGGTGGCGTGGACGATGGCTTTCGCGCGCGCCGGCGGATCCTCCGACTTGAAGATACCCGAGCCGACGAAGACGGTCTCCGCGCCAAGCTGCATCATCAGCGCCGCATCGGCCGGGGTGGCGATGCCGCCCGCGGCAAAGTTCGGCACCGGCAGCTTGCCCTCGCGCGCAACCTGCTTCACGAGGTCATACGGCGCGCCCATGTTCTTCGCCTCGGTCATGATCTCATCGTCGCGCAGCCCGGTGAGGTGCTTGATGGATGTCTGCACCGAGCGCATGTGCCGGGTGGCCTCGACGATGTTGCCCGAGCCCGCCTCGCCCTTGGTGCGCATCATCGCGGCGCCCTCGCCGATCCGCCGCAGGGCCTCGTCGAGCACGGTGCAGCCACAGACGAACGGGACCTTGAACGCGTGCTTGTCGATGTGGAAAAGCTCGTCCGCGGGCGTGAGCACCTCGCTCTCATCGATGAAGTCCACGCCGACCGACTCGAGCACCTGCGCCTCGGCGAAGTGGCCGATGCGCGCCTTCGCCATCACGGGGATCGTGACGACGTTCATGATCTCCTCGATGATCCGCAGGTCGGCCATGCGCGCCACGCCGCCCTCTTTGCGGATATCGGCCGGGACGCGCTCGAGCGCCATGACGGCGACCGCGCCCGCATCCTCAGCGATCTTCGCCTGCTCGGTGGTGGTTACGTCCATGATTACGCCGCCGCGGAGCATCTCCGCGAGTCCGACCTTGGTCCGCCACGTGGAAGTCTCGGCCATGATGGCTCACTCCTGCCCTGTCTTCACGACAGGCTCAAAGGCCCGCGCGGCAAGCGGATCACCACGCGGGGCCTCAATTCGCTGCCTTCAGGTATCAGGATAGCACCGCCGGTGGGGGGAGTCAAGGAGGGCCTGTCGCGAGGAAACGGCTTGCTTCAGTCGGCCGCCTCTCCCTGCTGCTGGCGTAGCTGACGGAGCATCTCCGCCGCCGCCTGACCTGCCCACTCGTCAGGGGCCACCTCGCTCGCCGTCTCCCAGTCGGCGCGGGCGGAGGCGACGTTGCCGAGCGTCAGGTAGGCCTCACCGCGGTAGTAGTGCGCGCTGGCGTAGCCCGGCTGGACGAGGATCGCCTGCGTGAAGTCCTGGATCGCGCTGCGCAGGTCGGCGATCTGCACGTTTATCAACCCGCGGTTATGCCAGGCACGGGCGTAATGGTCGTTGATCTGCAGCGCGCGGTCGCAGTCGGCCAGCGCCTCCTGAAAGTTGCTCATCTCGTAGTGGACATGCGCGCGTGAGAGGAAGCCGACGGCGTAATCCGGCCGCGTCTCAACCGCGCGTGTCAGATGCCCCAGCGCCTCCTCCAGGCGACCTGTGCCCACGAAGATGTGCGCGCGCTCGACATGCGCCTCAACGAGCTTCTCGTCGAGGCTCGCGGCAGTGGCGAAGTCCTGCAGCGCCTCCCGATGCTCGAGCAGCACTCTCGCAAGGCCTCGCGCGTAGTAGTCGATCGCGTCGGCGGCCTCTGCAGCGATGGAGGCAGCCGCCATCTCCGCTGAACGCCGCGCATCGCTCTGGCCACGATCCAGTTCACCGACGGCCGTCCACGCATGAGCGCGCGCCGCGAGGGCGAGCGGATCGTCCTTGCGGTAGCGCAGCGCCCGGTCAAGGTCCGCGATGGCGTCGTCAAAGCGGCTCTCGCCCAGCAGAATCATTGCCCGGCGCAGATAGGCGTCGGCGGACTCCGGATCGACCTGAAGGATCATGTCGCAGACCCCGAGCGCCTGGTCGTCGCGCGCCTGAAGCTGCAGGGTGCGGGCCCAGGCGAGCAGCTCCTGCTGCTCGGCGGCCTCCTCCGCTGTCAGTTCAGCGGTCGCAATCTGCGCCAGCGCGAGGACGGCCAGTGCGATCAGAGAGACAGTCTTCATCCGCTGCGGCCTTTCGTGAGGATCGTGATGGTGATAACAAGATGAGCGTTCGCGACGGACGGTGCAGATACCTGCGCGGGCGAGTTGGTGCCGCTGATGCCGTACGCCGGGGGGGTGAGGCCGACCGTTCGCAACAACCAGGCACGACATGCGACAACCTCACGACCATCATGTGCCACGGGCGCCATCGCCCGTGGGTCGTTCAGAACGACCGCTCCGTACGGCACGACGCACGGGTGAGGGCACCCGTGCCACATGAACGGCAACGGCTGGCCCCTCCCCCTGCACTTCGCTGCGCGAAGTGGGGCGGGAGAGGGGGAGGATACGGCAACGTCGTCGTGTCGTTGTGGCCCTCGCGCCCTCGCGAGGGGCGGCGCGAAGCGGCGCTGTCGTTTGTCGTCGTGGACGGCCGACGGCAACGGCTCCTCTCCCCCCGGCCCCCTCTCCCTTCGGGATGAGGGGGAGGACCCAACCGTTTGCGACGGTCAGAAATG
>JAAYJW010000430.1 GCA_012522765.1 candidate division WS1 bacterium
AGCGTTCAGGGTTGTAGCCGATAATGACGCGCTCGGGGTCAACCGAAGCAGCCTGGAGCATCTCGATTGTCTCTTTCACACCGGGGAAGGGACGGGCGGCATGGCGCTCAAGTGCGAGTGACAGGCAGACTACGCGGACGGGGGGTGCGATCTCTTCGAAAACGCGGAGCTTATCGCCACCAAGGATCAGGTCCACGAAGTCGCTCTCTGCCGACAGCTTCTTCGCGGCGGCTTCACTGCGCTGATACCAGAGGAAGCCGAGGCCGAGAGGAGGTTGTGGCGCGTCATCCGCTACAGCCGAGGCGGTGAAGACCAGTACGAGGAGGAGCGTCACCGAGAGGAGTCTCGTGAGGCAGGTAGCTCGCGAAACCATTACGATCGTCTCCCTTACTGCGGCACTGAGGCATTCTGCGCGCTGCAGTACTGTCTATGTCCGACGGCTCAGAAGGAGCCGGGAGAAGACGAATCGGAGCGACTTGCCTCTTATACTTCGCGAGGACGTGCGCACGCACATTCATGTTCATCCACATGAATGCCTTTTTTCTCTTCATAAGAAGCGGCCGGCCCCTCGGGGGACCGGCCGCAATCGGCACAGAGCGTCGTCTCGGATCAGTCGTCTTCGTCGCAGGGGCTCCACATGCCAGCCGTGGTGCTTCCGAGCCACTTCGCGTGTCCGTCGAGGAAGCCGTAATTGGCGCCGCCATTGTGCGGCGTGAATGCCGGATCCGTGGAGCGCGGCTCGGCGTAGCGATGGCCGCCGGCGTTGTCATAGTCGGAGTGGCCGCTGCTGACACCAAGCTCATGCAGGCCGATGGTGTTTGAGGGGGCCTGTATTGACGCCATGGATAGCGCGCGATTGCCGTCAAACGGGAAGTAGTTCATCGAGCAGCTCTCACCGCATATTGAGCACGGGCTGCCATCGTGAACGCTGTTGCCGCCCGGAGTGCCATACGAGTTCGCGATCCGGCCGACCGGCTCCGCGAACGTGTAGAGCGCGCTCTTGCTCGGGCACTGGAAAAGCTGCACATTCTTCACGTAGGGATAAACGAGGTTCGGGAACCGTATATTCGTGACGGTACCGTTGTAGCGCATCATCAGTCTTTCGTCGTAGTCCTGAGAATACATGAGGATTCCGAGCATCAACTGCTTCACGTTCGAGAGACAACTGGATTGGCGAGCCTTCTCGCGCGCCCGGGCGAAGACTGGAAACAGAATGGCTGCGAGGATCGCGATGATCGCAATCACCACCAGCAGTTCGATGAGCGTAAACCCACGTCCACGTCTCGACATTCTGACGACCTCCTTGTGAGATGCTACTCGGGATATCCTCCGCAGAATCCACGGAGGGGGCGGCTGAGAACGGCCGATCTATACCTCCTATGGGCACATCCTACTGACCGATTGCCGAGGAAGTGTAATCCCCTCTCAGTATGATAATTCGTAAGACATGGCTCGAAACCTCCCCCGATCGTCAATTCAGGCACCACTTACAATGCGATCTTGATGGTGATCCCTTCGGAGGACAGAACATGTGAGATGGCGAAGGGGCCAGCCTGTTCGGCATTCAAGAGCCTGCCGCACGGAGGGCACAATGAATACAGTATCCACCCGCGCGCTCATCATGACCGCACTATTTCCTCTGGTAGCCATCACCGCCGTTGCTCAGCCTGCGGAAATTGCCATCGTCGAGGATGGCGCGTCCGCCTACTGCATCGCCGTCGCCGATGATGGCGATCAGGAGCGCCTCGCGCAGGCCTCCTCGCTGCTGCAGAGCATGATCGCTCGCGCAACGGGTGTCACGCTCCCGGTGGTGAAGGAGTCACAGGTGGCGGAGGGCACTCCCGCGTTCTATCTCGGCAAGACGAACGCAGCGCGTGACGCGGGCATCCCCGTGGATGAAATCTCCGGCTGGGCGTATCAAATCCGCGTCTCCGGCGAGAACATCATGCTTGTCGGCGATGATGCAGAGGATGACCTGCAGGCTCGGTATGTCATCGAGCACCTCGGCACGCTCAAGGCGGTCGTGGCGTTCCTCGAGGAGCAGATGGGCGCGCGCTTCATCATGCCCGGCGAGCACGGTGTCTACGTGCCGGAGCTTGAGCGGCTTGCGGTCCCGGCGGACCTGAAACGGTCGTGGGAGCCGGTGTTCGATTATGTGACCGGCGGTTCGCCGCGGGATAACCTCGTGAACATCGCCTACAACATGCCGCGCGGCAACCCCGTGTTGTTCTCCTACGGCGGCCACTCCTACTACGATGCGGTGCCGAAAGAGGTATACGGGGAGACGCATCCTGAATACTTCGCGCTCATCGGCGGCAAGCGCGACCCTTCGAACAACCATCTCTGCGTGTCGAACCCGGATGTCCAGCGGCTTATGATCGCGGAGATGGAGAAGCACCTCGACGAGGGTTTCCAGTGGGTTGAACTGGCGCAGACGGACGGCTACGTTCCCTGCCAGTGCGATGCCTGCAAGGCCATTCACCCTGACCCTTCTGAGCGGACCTGGATCGTGCATCGGCAGCTTGCCGAGCAGATGCTTGAGCGCAGGCCGGGCAAGAAGGTCATGATCATCTCCTACGGCCCCACGGTGAACCCGCCGACAACCTTCACCAGCTTCCCGGAGAACGTGGTCATCCAGATGTGCCGCTACACGCCCGAGCACTTTGACCTGTGGCGGCCATACAACGTGGACAAGACGGTCTACGTCTATAACTGGGGGAGCTACCACGTCCCGGGCTTCGCGCCGATCCACACGCCGCGCTACATGGTCGAGCAGATACGCAACTTCCGCGACAACGGCGTGCGCGGCATCTACATCTGCGGGCGGATGGAGGCTTTCGGCCTGCAGGGCCCCGGCTATTACGCCTACGGGAAGGCTATCGGCGACCCGATGCGCGATCCCGACGAACTGCTGCGGAAGTACGTCAGCGCCACCTTCGAGGAGGCCTCCGTCCCGATGCAGGCCTTCTTCACGGCGATGACCAACCGCCTCGAATGGTACTCGGCCTTCAGCAGGCCTCAGTTGCTTTCGCAGAGCGTACCAATGCCATTCAGCACGCCGGAGGACTACTACTGCCACTTCTTCCCGGCGAAGCTGCTCGCCGACATGTCGGACAACCTCGAGCGGGCGAAGTCACTCGCGAGCAGCGACAGGGTGAAGGCGCAACTGGAACTGGTGGAGATTGAGTTCACCAACGTGCGCACGCTCGCGTCGATCTTCCAGTACTACCGCGCCTATCGCCTCGAGCCCACCTGGCCGGCGCTGGAAGCGCTTGCCGGAGCCGTGGAGGAGCGGCGCGAGTGGGTTGACGCACTCTACCCGGATGGCAACCTGATCCGACTTGAGGGAATGCCCCTGATATACTGGTCAAGCCCGAAGGACTTCGTCTACAAGGGCGGGCGGCACATTGACATGCCGCTCAGTTGGGATTTCGACCTGCTGCGGGAGAAGCAGATCCTCCCCGGCACCGGCACTAAAAGCATCGAGGCGCAAAGAGTGGATGGCATCACGCTTGACGGGAAGCTTGACGAAGCGGCGTGGCAGCAGATGCAGTTTGAGGAACTCAGCGAGATCGGCATGGGCGTGCTGAGGAACAACTCGCGCTTCAAGGTCGGCTATGACGACCGCTACTTCTACCTCGCCGCGGAGTTCGACTTCGACAACGTGGCGCGTGTAGATGAACTCAAGCCCGTG
Source organism: candidate division WS1 bacterium (assembly GCA_012522765.1). Classification (GTDB taxonomy): domain Bacteria; phylum Armatimonadota; class Zipacnadia; order Zipacnadales; family UBA5352; genus UBA5352. The sequence goes on from JAAYJW010000430.1 coordinate 3,695, forward strand.
GGCGAGAACGGGCAGGCCTACTATCAGGAGAGCATGGAGATCATGCTCGATCCGGTCGGCAATCGGGATCGCTACTGCCATTTCGTGCTCAACCCGATTCCCGACTCGACCTTCCAGCGGCGGATGGGATACATAGACGATCCCTACCATCCGCTCTACGGGAAGCCCGACACTTCATGGCGCGGCGAGTGGGAGTACGCGGCCGAGATAGATCGCGAGGCAATGCGGTGGCGCGCGGAGGTGCGGATACCGTATTCCTCACTGGAAGTGGCTGCGCCGACGACCGGAAGCGTCTGGACGCTCAATGTAGGACGGAATGAGTTCCCGACCGGCGAGAAATCGGCGCCGTTCTACTCCCTGTGGTCGCCGAATCTGGAGATGCGCAGCTTCCACAACACCGCGACCTTCGGAGACGTGACCTTCCGGTAGAGCGAGGCTACACGCTCGCTCCAGTAGCTGACGTAGGCATCCTGGTTCCCGGCGCCGAGCGAACGCTGGTGGCGCGTCTTCGCCGGATTGCAACTAACCGGCGGCCCTGCCGAGGTAGGCATCTACGAGGCCCGCGTCGGCGGCAAGCTCATCAGCAGGGCCGGAGCGGACGATGGTGCCCGTCTCCAGCAGATAGGCCCGGTTGGCCAGCTTGAGCGCTTGCCGCGCGTTCTGCTCGACCAGCAGGATGGTGGTGCCGGTGACGTTGATCTCAGCGAGGATCTGCAGTATCTCCTTCACAAGCAGCGGTGCGAGTCCCATCGAGGGTTCATCAAGCAGCATCAGGCGCCCTCGCGACATCAGCGCTCGCCCCACCGCCAGCATCTGCTGCTCGCCGCCCGAGAGTAGCCCCGCCAACTGCCCGCGCCGCTGGGCAAGTATCGGGAAGAGCGCATAGACGCGCTCGTAGTCGTCGGCCACCTCACGCGGATCTCGGCGCGTCCACGTGGCAAGCTTCAGGTTCTCGAAGACGGTCAGGTTGGCGAAGATACCCCGACCTTCGGGAACATGCGCCAGCCCGAACGCCGCGATCCGGTGCGCCGGGATGCGCCGCAGGTCCTGCCCGGCGAACGCAATGGCCCCCTGCCATCGAACGAGCCCCGAGATTGCCCGAAGCAGAGTGGACTTGCCCGCCCCGTTGGCGCCGAGCAGCGCGACGATCTCACCCTCGGACACTTCCAGCGACACGCCGTTCAGGGCGTTGATGCCCCCGTAGGACACTTCGAGATCGCGCACCGCGAGCAGTGGCTGCGCTGCCATCATACTGCCTCCTCGCCAAGGTACGCTTCGATGACGCGCCGATTGCTGCGGATCTCCGCGGGCGTGCCCTCAGCGATAGTCTCGCCGAAGTCGAGCACCACAACTCGCTCCGCGACGCCCATCACGACCGCCATCTGGTGTTCGATGAGCAGGATCGTAAGGTCGAACTCCTGCCGTAGCCACAGTATGCGGTCGAGCAGCCCATCTGCCTCGCCGGGGTTCATACCGGCCGCCGGCTCATCGAGCAACAGCAGGCGCGGATCGGTGGCCAGTGCCCGCGCCATCTCCAGCCGGCGCTGCTGGCCGTAGGGCAGACTCCCCGCCAGCGCGCCAGCGACATCCTGCAGGCCGAAGATCTCCAGCAGTTCCATCGACCGCTCCCGCACCAGCCGCTCCTCGCGCCGAAAGGCCGGCAGGTGCAGCATCGTCGCGAGCAGTGCGGTGTGCGCATGGCCCTCCCTCGCAATGCGCACGTTGTCCAGCGCGGTCAGGTTGCGGAATAGCCGGATGTTCTGGAAGGTGCGCGCTATCCCGTAGCCGACGATCTCGTGCGGCCGCCGACCGATCACAGATCGGTCGCCCAACCAGACATCCCCGGCAGTGGGGCGGTAGACGCCGCTGATGATGTTGAAGATGGTGGTCTTGCCGGCGCCGTTGGGGCCGATCAGCGCGACCAGTTCGCCGGGCTGCAGTTCGAGGTTGAACTCTGACACCGCGCGCAAGCCCGCAAAGTGATGGGTCACCCCGCGCATGGAGAGCAGGCTCACGATGCCACCTCCCGCGAGGAGACGGCCTCGGGCTTGGCGCTATCATCGGCGACGCCGGGAGGAATGCGCTCCTCCCTTGGCACGAGGAAGCCGAACTCGCGGTGGCCCATGATCCCGCGCGGGCGTAGTAGCATAAGCAGGACGAGGAAGACAGGCGCCGCAGCGAGGCGCCACTCGGCGGCGATGTTCAGCCACTGCAGCAGCGGCCGGAGGCTCTCCAGCACGGTGGTGAAGACCACCGCGCCGAGGATTGACCCGCCGAGGCTCGCTACACCGCC
>JAAYJW010000431.1 GCA_012522765.1 candidate division WS1 bacterium
CGTGGCTCGATCGCGACATCGAGGCCCCGCGGCTCAGCCCCGGCGTCTACGTGATCCGCATGGTTGGCGGCGGGGTAGAGAAGCGGACGTGGATCGCGGTATCCGACCGGGCGCTGATCAGCAAGCGCTCGCCGGACGTGGTCCTAGGGTGGCTGGTCAACGCGCATACGGGGCAGCCGATCGCAGGCTCATGGGTGCACCTCTTCGATGAAAACGGCCGCGTTGCCGCGAAGACCACCGAGCGCGATGGCACCGTGGTCTTCGACAGCGCAGAGATCACCGGCCGCTACTTCCTTGCCGCAACGGGTGGCGATCCGGCCTTCGTCATCCCCTCGGCGCCGGGGAAGGTGCAGCCCTTCAGGGCGTACGTCTACACCGACCGGCCGATCTACCGACCGGGCCATCTCGTGCAGTTCCGCGGCACAGTGCGGGCGGCCGAGCGCGGCGCCTACCGGCTACCTGATGGCATTGAGACCGCCACGGTGGAGATCAGGTTCGGCGGCGATCCGGTCTATCGGGAAGAGCTTCCGCTGAACGAGTGGGGGAGCTTCGCTGGTGAGTTCCAACTCGCCCCGGAGCCGCCGCTGGGGGAGTATGACCTCGTGACCACGGTGGGCTCCGGTGACGCGAAGACCGTCTTTTACAAGGAATTCTCCGTGCAGGCGTACCGCAAGCCGGAGTTTGAGCCGCAGATCACGATCCCGCGGGCTTACTACCTGCAGGGGGAGACGATCCCGGTGACGATCTCCGCGCAGTACTTCTTCGGCAGCCCGGTCTCAGGCGGCAAGGTGGAGTATGAGGTCAGCTTCAGCGAGGCGGGCAGTCCTCTGCCCGAGCGCATTCGTGAGGCTGCAGGCCTCGGCGCGCCGGGAGCGATGGAGATCGAGCGAGGCTTCTCCGGCACCGCCATCCTCGATGAGGAGGGCAAGTTCGTGCTGGAGGTGCCCACCACTCACGCGACCGTGGACCGGCACATGTATGTGAACGCGACGGTGAGCGAACTGGCGTTGCGCCCGCGGGAGGCATCGGCCTCCACGCTCATCACTGCCGCTCAGTTCCAGCTTTCGGTGGAATCCACTCAGTACCGCTATGTGCTGGGCGAGGAGACGCCGACGATCACGATCCGCACCGCCGATTACGAGGACAAAGGGCTTTCGCGGCGGGTCGAAGTGGTCGTCATCGAGCCGATGACCGATCGCGAGGGGCGCTACTACGAGGAGCGCACGGAGTACGATGTCGAGACCGACAGCGAGGGCCGGGCGACCGTCACCTTCAAGCCCACGCGTCCGGAGCGCTATCGCGTGGAAGGCTGGGCGATGGATGATGACAACAACCCGGTCTATGACGACGACTACTTCTACGTCGAGGAGCCTGAGGAAGACGAAGAGAGCAAGTGGCCGACGCTGACGATGGAGGCCGATCAATCGCGCTATGAGCCGGGCGATGTGGCGAAGATACATACGCTCACCGATCAGCTTGGCGCGTGGATGCTGGTGACCATCGAGGGCGAAAGGCTCTTCGAGCACAAGGTGCATCGCCTGCAGTCGAACGAGTTCGACCTGAAGATCCCGATCGAGGAGCGCTTCAAGCCCGGCGTCGAGGTAAATGCGGAGATAGTACGCGAGGGCGAGAGGACGCATGAGTGGGCGCAACTTGAGGTGCCGCATGATGACAGGAAGCTCCAGGTGATCGTGACGCCCGACCAGGAGCGTTACGAGCCATCACAGACCGCGCGCTACGCCATCACAACGCGTGACTGGCGCGACCGCGGAGTGGCGGCGGAAGTCGGTCTCGGCGTGGTTGATGAGGCGCTCTATGAGATCATGGAGGACTACACGCCCAGCCCGTTCGCGGTCTTCTGGGGCGAGATGCGTAGCCGCGTCACCTCCGACTTCTCCCACGCACATCTCTACCCCGGAGGCGGGGCGCAGATGGGCGGCGAGATGGCGCCTGTCGCAGCCCCGCCGATGGAGCGCGAGATGGCGGCTGTGCCATCGGATGAGCGCCTTGAGGCCACCGACGACGGCATCGCCATCCGCCGCCGCTTCGAGGACACCGCAGTCTGGGAGACGTCCGTTGTCACCGGCCCCGATGGCCGCGCCTCGGTTGAGTTTGAGATGCCCGACAACCTGACCACCTGGCGGGCCGTCGCTCGCGCCATCGACCGCGAGACGCGAGCAGGTGAGGGCCGCGAGACGCGCACGGTAACGATGCCGCTGCTGGTCCGGCTGGTGCTGCCGCGCTTCTACGTGGAGGGCGATGAGGGCACCGCCGCGGCAATCGTGCACAACTACACCGGCGAGGGGAAGA
>JAAYJW010000059.1 GCA_012522765.1 candidate division WS1 bacterium
ACGTAGCCCAGAACCGCCCCGAGCGCCGCAAGGGCGACGGTCCACAGAACGGTGGCGTCCTCCAGGATGAAACGCGCGTAACCGACCCCCACCGCAGCGCCGATGGCCAGCGCGAAGATGCGATAGAGCCATCGCGTAGAGCGCCGAGGCAGGAATATCGCGTACGAAGTCTCATCCTTCAACTGCTCGGCGACCGGCGGCAGTCGAAGACGTCTCTCCAGTGTGCGCATGGCGCACCTCCACTCGGAGTAACCGTGCTGCGGTTCCCCTCCATCCCCATCTGTGAACGGTATACCCTAATATGGAGGATACTTAACGCACAATTCGTACACAAAAAAGCGGACCGGCCACAAGTTGTGGCCGGTCCGTATAGCTGTCACTGCCGGGAAACGATCAGCGGTTGCCGAGATTGTTCCACCAGTCGATGAGTTCGGCCAACTCGCCCGCCATGGCCGGCTCCTCGTTGATGACGTACTCGGCCCACCAGATCATCGCGTACTCGAGCCCCGGCATGTTGCTGCTGAAGCCGGAGACGTAGTTCAGTTCGCCGGCGAGAAGCTGCCGCTCGAGTCGCGCGACGGGGCTGTTGCCACTCGCGTTGGTCAGATACCACAGCGCCGCCTCGAAGCGGTCGGGGCTGAGGTCGTAGGGCTCATCGAACGGCCCGAGGTTCTCAACCTCAGCGAGCCAGGCCTGCAGGTCGGCCGCAGACACCTGGACACCATTCGTCTTACCCGCCTGCGCCTTGGCGATGTTGTTCTTCCAGAAGCCGATGGTGTGGTTCATCCCGACAATGCCGGTGAATGAACTCGGATCGGGATAGTAGCCGAAGAAGAACTCCACAGGGCTCTCGGTATCGCTATCGATAGCGAAGTCGAACGAACTGCCCGTGGTGGTGGTCCAGAAGTCGAGCAGGCCGTAGCTGCCGCCATCGGTGACCGCTATGCTGAAGCCGCCATTGTCCTGCTCACCGAAGCCGACGAAGCCATCGCCGTTCGTGCTCAGCGTGGTCCCGGGAGTGAGGGTGACACCGATCTCCTCAAATGTCAGCTCTCCCTCGTCGAACAGACCGTTCTTGTTGGCATCGAAGAAGACGGTGGCCTCAACTTCAACCGCCTCGTCAACCGCGTAGCCGAAGTCGATCTGCCGGATCGACTCCCAGACGAGGCTGACGGACTGCTCTGTCGCGGTGGTCGCGCTGAGGTCGCCGAATGTAGCCGGGACCGAAACGGAGTAGTCGCCGAACGGGACATCGCGGAAGACATAGTTACCGATGTAGACGTCCGCGTCTATGATTGCCACATCGGCGACAGTGGCCGCCACGAGGTTGCCGTCCGCGTCCCGCAGTTCGACGGTCACGCCGCTGAGGATCGTGTCCACGGCGTCTTCGTATAGCCCGCCGCTGACATCATTGTCGAGATAGACCGTGCCGGAGATGTCCGCGGCAGTCGGCACAGGGCCATCAACCGTGGTGCAACTTCCATCGAGACAGGTCGTAATGGTGCCAGTCTCAGTGGTCGAAGTGTCCACGATGATGTCGAAGTAGGCGAAGGTTGTGATAAACGGATACAGCGGCTTCGTCGGAGTTCCGCCGACGAACAGCCACCTCACCGCGCTGTCATCGACCGATGCATTGGCCCAGTAGTTCCCCGCGCCCTGCGTGTGGACCGGTGCAAGCCCGCTCATTGTGAGTTGCGACTGTCCGACGGTGAGTATAGACTGGCTGCTCACCTGGAGGACGTAGTGGTATGACGTGAGTCCGGTTGAAGCGTCTTCGTTCGTATGACTCAATCCGATGCTGTAATCAGCACCGAGCGCGGGCGTGATCGTGCAGAGGCCGAAGAGAACTACGAGGACACAATACACCCGCCAGCAACGCAACTGCGTACCCATTTACTGAGACACCCCTTTATATGCCGTGCCGGCGGCACGTATTAGGATAGCAGAAGATGAACGAAATGCGCTCAATGTGGGCTCAATGTATGCTCACATTGCATTGAGCCTATCGCAAGCAGAGCGAGACCTTAGCGGGGGGACCGGTGAAGAGCCACTGCTGCCGTACAGCGAAAGAGGGCGAGCAGGACGCTCGCCCTCCAGGAGTTCAACGCAGCGGAAGATCGTCAGGCATGCCGGCGGCGCAGCTTCAGTCCAACCGCTCCCACGCCGCCAAGCAGAAGCAGCATGGTGGCCGGCTCTGGCACGGCGCCGGTGATCTCTCCTCCGTACTCATCGTTGACGTAGTAGGTCGTGGTTGTCGGCGGCTGCCCGCCGTCAATGAACGCGACGACATCAAAGGTGCCGTAGGTCGAGGCGGCGGGAGTGTCACTCCCCAGGTATACCCATGTTACCGACTGGCCATCTTCCGAAACGCTGCCGCCGTCCCAGTAGACAGGGCCACTGGCATTGAGGTACCCATAGCCCGTGAGGGTCCAGGTATCGCCCGCCTGCAGAGTGCTGCCCACGTCGCGATAGTAGCGGTAGTGTATGCTCCAGTAGCCACCGCCAAAGTCGAATACACCCCCGTCGACCGGATCGAGAAGAACGTAATCCGCGAAGGCGACTCCGGTTGTGAGAACGACCAGCACGAGGACTATGACCAGGCAGCGAATCATGTTGCACCTCATCCAGATGGCATCCAGTCATCTGCCAGACTGCGCCTCGGCGGCGCAATCCGTCCCAACTATTATAGCTTCCTGCCGCTGCAAGTCAACTATATGTCCGAAAAACCTTCCAAATGTTACTCGATTGGCTTCCCTACCACGCCAGACGCAGCGACCGCGCTTCCTCGCTCGGCTGCACTGAGAGCACCAGCGCCTCATCACTCTGCTGCTGAACGGTCGCCCAACCGCCCTCGCAGGTCATCGTAGCCCCGGCGGGTATCCCCTCGAGCGTCAGCGTGAGCGGCAGGTCATTGCGGACGGCCACGGTCGTGCCGCCTTCGGGTAGCGGGAGCGCGTTCATCTGCAGCGCGAGGCCGCTCAGGTTGCTCGTTGCCACGCTTAGCGCATCTTCACCGCGGACGATGTCTGCGGTCGCAAGCCGCGTCTCATCGGCCATCTGCAGATCCGCCCAGGCGTAGGACTTGCTCTCGTCGGTGACAAGGTGAAGCTCCGGCAGGGGCGGCAGCGACCGCGTCTGCTCGACACACCAGTCCAGGCCGAAGCCCTGTAGACCGGTGTGGCCGGCTCCCCACGAGTAGAACACGGTCCGGTGCGCCGGGACTCGCTTCAGCTCGCGATAGGTCGCCCAGCTTTGATCGACCGGGATCACGGGATCGCCGTCTCCATGGCCGAAGAGCACCGGCAGGTGTGCGAGGTTGGTCATGAATGTGCGCGGCGAGCGGCGGGCGTATTCGAAGTCTACCTCGGGGCTGTCACCGAATGAGCCACCGGTAACCACCTCGATGTTGCGTGAATAGCCGGTGTCGAGCGCCCACCAGTCGCGGAAGTCGGTCACGGGGCACCATGCCGCCACGGCGGTCCACAGGTCCGGGTGCTTCCCGGCCATCAGAAGCGTCATGTGTCCGCCACCCGAGTCGCCGGTGAGGTAGATGCCGCCCGGGTCCACCGAGTAGTTCTCGATCATGAAGGCCCGCGCGTCCACGATATCCCGCTGCGCGAGCAGCGAGCCACCGGCCTGCGCGGCGGTGGGACCTGACTTGTTGGGGCCGCGGAAGTTCGGCAGGACCATGAGCCACCCGCGAGTGGCGGCCTGCATACCGTAGGGCTTTGCGCGCTGCTTGTAGTCCGCCGACCACGTGTGCAGGCCGACGAGCAGCGGAGTGGGCGTGCCGGGCTGATACGAGTCGGGCACGCCAACGATGACAGGCTGCTCGGTCCCGTCCATGCTGGAGGTGATCATGACCTCTGAGAGTGTTATGCCAGTAACCTCCGGCAGCGGCTCATCCGCCGCCGCAATCGCGGTACCCAGCAGCAACATGCCCATCACGGCTCCCATCATCGGAAATAGCCCTCCGGAACGGTGCCGGCCGTCACATCAAGCTCGACCTGCTCGGCACCACGTTGTATTGAGAAGGTGATTGTGTCGCCAATCTCATGCGCAAACACCAAAGCCCGCAGTTCCTCGCCCGTCGAGACGCTTTCGCCATCGATCGCGAGGATAACGTCACCCTGCGTGAGCCCTGCGCGTTCGGCAGGACCGCCGGGCGCTACTCCCAGCACCACTACGCCCTCGCTGGTCTGCAGGTTCAGGTAGTTCGCCAGACCCGTGCTGTTGGGCGCCGCGCGCTCGATGCCGACCCACGGCCCGCGCTCAATCAGGAAGTGAACGATCTGTTTCACCTCGTTCACCGGGATGGCGAAGCCGATGCCGACTGTGGTCCCCGTCGGCGAGAAGATCATCGAGTTGATGCCGACGACCTCGCCCGCAAGGTTCACCAGCGGCCCGCCGGAGTTGCCCTGGTTGATGGCGGCGTCGGTCTGAATCATGGTCCGCACCGGAGCGTTCGCTCCCTGCCCCAGCGGGCGCTGCCCCTGGGCGCTGACGACGCCGACTGTTACCGTGTGGTCGAAGGCGAACGGATGGCCGATGGCGACTACCCACTCCCCGATCGAGAGCAGGTCGGAGTCCCCGAGTACGGCGGTGGGAAGGTTCTCCGGCGCACCCTCAAGCTCGAGGACGGCAACATCGGAGACCTGATCGGAACCCAGTAGCGAGCCGGTGTAATCCTCACCTTCGCGGGTCTGTACAACAATCTGCTGCGCTTCGCCAACCACATGAGCGTTGGTGAGCACAAGGATCCGCCCATCGTATTCAAACAGGAAACCGCTGCCTATCCCCTGCTGGACCCTCGGGCCACCAAAGAAGAACTCGAACGGGTTTGCCGGTTCGGCAGTGGTGGTTGCGACGATCTTCACAACCGCCGGATCGGCGGCCTCAACCGCCTCCACAATCGCGTTCTCATCTGTCAGAACGCGCACCTCGGAGGGGCCGTTGTCCAGCGTCGGTGTGTCACCGTTCTCCCGCGGTTGAGCCTGCAGGTAGAACCATGCGCCACCGACGCCGCCGGCAACGCCGACCACCAGTGAGACAACGATTACCGCGACGATCAGACCCGCATTTGATTCGTTTCGCATGACCTCACCCCAACTGCTTCAGCACTTGCACCATTTCGATGGCGGACTGGCCGGCCTCGAAACCGCGATTGGTCAACCGTGTGCCCGCCCGCTCGATGGCCTGCTCGATCGTCTCGGTGGTGATTACGCCGAAAATGATCGGCACTCCTGTCTCCATCGACGCCGTGGAGACGCCTCGGGCCGCCTGTCCGGCCACGAAATCGAAGTGCGACGTAGAGCCGCGTATGACCGCGCCGAGGGTGATGACGGCATCAAAGCGACCGGTTCCGGCCATCTTCTTCGCCGCCAGCGGAATCTCGAAGGCACCCGGTACGTAGGCCATCTCGATCGCGTCCTCGCTGGCCCCATTGCGCTTGAGGGCATCGAGGCAGCCATCCACCAGTCGCCGCGTAATGAAGTCATTGAAGCGTGAGATGACAAGCCCGAAGCTCATCCCGGATCCGTCAAGCTGGCCCTCATACACCTTCATCGTCGTCACCTCTCTCACCGGCGGCCGCCACGTCGGCATCATCGCGCCGGATCATGTGTCCCATCTTGTCACGCTTGGTGCATAGGTACCGTTCGTAGTGACTCCCGCTGGGGGCCTCCAGCGATACCCGCTCCACGACCTCCAGCCCGTAAGCCTCCATGGCCTTGAACTTGCCGGGATTGTTGCTCATCAGACGCATCTTGTTGATGCCAAGGTCGCGCAGCACCTGCGCGCCGACGCCGTAGTCGCGCCGATCCGCCGGGAAACCCAGCGCCTCGTTGGCCTCCACAGTGTCGAGGCCGCACTCCTGCAGGTGGTATGCCCGGATCTTGTTGACGAGGCCGATGCCACGGCCCTCATGGCTGGCGATGTAGAGCACGACGCCGGGCGGTTCGTCGGCGATCCGCTCGAGCGCCGAGTGAAGCTGCCAGCCACAGTCGCACTTGAGCGAGCCGAGAATGTCGCCGGTGACACAGCCGGAGTGAACCCGCACCAACGGCGCCTCTACCGAGTTGAGCTGGCCGCTCACGATCGCCACGTAATCCGCCTGATCGACGCTGGAGACGTAGATGACCGCCTGGAAGTCGCCCCAGAGCGTTGGGAGGGAAGCCTCAGCCTCGCGCGCGATCAGCCGTTCGGTCTTCGAACGGTGGCGGATCAGGTCGGCGATGGTGGTGACGGCGATGCCGAGCTCGTCTCCAAGCTCCAGCAGTTCGTCCATGCTCGCCGCCGAGCCGTCTTCGCGCAGGATCTGCGCCGTGACGCCGGCGGGAGCGAGTCCCGCGAGGCGTGCGAAGTCCACAGCGGCCTCAGTGTGCCCAACGCGCTTGAGCACGCCCCCCTCCGCCGCACGGATCGGGAAGACGTGGCCCGGTCGCATGAGATACTCCGGCCGGGTGTCGGAGTCGATGAGCGTCTGAATGGTAAGCGCGCGATCGCGGGCGGTGTCGCCGTTCTCCATGCCCCAGCGCGCATCCACCGACACCGCGAAGGCCGTTCGCCCGCCGCCCCAGCCATCCGGCGACATCGGCGTAAGGCCCAACTCATCCACCCGCTCGGGCGTTAGAGCCACGCACATGGTCCCCCGGGCGACCCGCATCATGCGGTTGATGGCGTCGCGTTCAGCAAACTCCGCGGCCAGCACAAGATCTCCGGTGGACGATTCGCCGTCGTCATCAACGACGATGATCATCTCGCCCTGCCGAATTCGTTCGATTGCTTCCTCGGTTGTAGCCAGCGCCATATTCCTCACGCCACTCTCATCTTCAGATGAAGCCGTGTTCAGCCAGCGTGTCGCGCGACACACCATCTCCGCCGCTTGGGCCCACCAATCGCTCGACATACTTCGCCAGTATGTCAACCTCTATGTTCACGCGACGCCCGCGTGCGGCATCTGCAAGCGTGGTGTTCGCCAGTGTGTGCGGAATGATCGCCACCTCGAAGGTGCTGCCGGTGCTTGACGCCACCGTCAGGCTTATCCCGTCGACCGCGACACTGCCCTTCTCCACCACGTAGCGCGCGTATTGCTGCGGTATCTCGAACTCAAACCGAACGCTACTTCCCTCGTCACTGCGCCGCACAAGCTCTCCTACGCAGTCAACATGCCCCTGCACGAAGTGCCCGCCAAGACGATCGCCCGCGCTCAGCGCGCGTTCGAGGTTGAGCCTCGCGCCGGTACTGAGCCCGCCGACCGTGGTTCGCTGGAGCGTTTCGGCGCCCGCGTGACAGGTGAAGCCCCACGCGCCAGAGGTCTCAACCGTAAGGCAGGTGCCGTTCACGGCGATACTCTCGCCGATCTCCGCGACCGGACCAATCAGCGGCGCCTCGATCTGCAGGTGCGCGCCGCCTCCCGCCGATCGTATCGCCCTCAGCCTGCCGACCTCCTGGATCAGCCCCGTGAACATGCCGCCTCCGGACCGCTGCGCAAATCTTCCCGCGGCGTCAGATAGCCCTCGGTGAGCACATCCCGCCCCACCTGCTGCACCGTCACACTCGTGAGCCGCAGGGCATCCGCCATCCGCTCCACGCCGTCGCCGCCGATGCCGGGCTTCGCCTCGCGGCCGCCGATGAGCACCGGAGCGTGAAAAAGCATCACTTTGTCTACCACACCCGCCGTGAGCGCACCGGCGGCAAGCTCTCCCCCGCCCTCTATCAGCACATTCAGCGCGCCTCGCTGGCCGAATGCCTCGACAAGCGCCGCCAGGTCTACGCCGCCATCGCCACCAGGCAGCACGAGTAGCTCCGCGCCGGCCTGCTCAAGCGCTCGCATGCGCTCTGCGGGAGCGTGTTCGGTGCAGGCGATGATGCAGCCTGCATCGCTCCCACCCTCAATCACCTGCGCCTGCGGCGGCGTCTTTGCCGTGCTGTCAACCACGACCCGCAGCGCGTCCCTCCCGCCCGCGATGCCGCGTGTTGTCAGCACAGGATCATCTGCAAGCACCGTGCCGATACCGACGATCACCGCATCCGATCGGTTCCGTACCTGATGCACGAGCGCCCGCGCCTCGTCGCCGGTGATCCAGCGCGAATCGCCGGTCCTCGTGGCAATGCGCCCGTCGAGGCTCATCGCCAGCTTCAGCGTCACGAGAGGCCTGCCGGTGCGCCTGTGCCGCACATAGCCCTCGAGCAGCCCGCCAACTTCATCAGCCAGCAGCCCTCGCTCCACCTGCAGGCCCGCGGTCCTCAGTGCCGCCTCGCCACCGCCCGCGCAACACGGATCAGGGTCGGGCACGGCATAGAAGACCCTGGCGATGCCCGCGGAGACGATCGCCTCGGTGCAAGGTGGCGTTCGCCCCTGGTGGCAGCAGGGCTCGAGTGTCACATATATGTCAGCGCCGCGGGTCGCCTCCCCCGCATTCCGCAGCGCGATCGGTTCAGCGTGAAGCTCACCGGCCCGACGGTGGTAGCCCTCGCCAACGATAACGCCGCCTCGGACCACCACTGCGCCGACAGGTGGGTTCGGCGATGTCCGACCCACTCCATGTTCGGCCAGTTGCAGCGCTCGTCGCATGAACGGCGCGGCCGCTGTCTGTGTCTTCATTGGGGCGGCACCCGCAGTCGGCGGCTGCGCTCAACCTGCCGGATGTAGGCGCTGAGCCGCTGATAGCTCTCTGCGCGCCTCCGGGCGCTGGTCCGGCGCAGCAACCGCAGGTCCATGACGGCCATCGCCATGGCCACAGTGGCCAGCGCCACGCAGCCTGCCCAGTAAGTGAATGCCGCCTCGGCGGTCGGAAACCGAATCTGCGTCCCAAACACGATCAGCGCGAGCAACAGCACCAGATCGACCGCTGAGGCGACTCTAAGCGTCATCTGCCGCCTGCTTATGACGTGTCGCCCGCTCGCGTAGCGACGCCATTCCAGCGCGAGGCGAGCGAGCAGAATGATGGCGAGCAGGGCCAGCGCGCCGCCGAACCACAAAGCCATGAACCAACCTCCCCAGTGGTGGCGATGATAGCACAACAGTGGCGGCACAAGCAAGCTGACGCGGCTCAGGCGGGCTGGCGCCGCCCCGAGGGAAGTCCCGGAGGTTTCGCCTCCCGAATGGCGAAGAAACGCCGGCGGGATGATACTATGACAGCAAGAAGACTTAGAACCGGCGCTTCGGACGCCAGAGATCCGGTTGCGATTCCAGGCATTCCGGCGCCGCTGCATGGCGCCGGGCTGGCCAGCAGCCTCGCGCAGGTGCTCACCATCGCCCTCGACCGCATCGGGCCGGCACTGGGCTACGACGTGGTGATGGGCCTGACAGGTCTCGCATTCTGCACTCCTCCGTGGCCCGAGCCGCCCGAGCCCTCTCCTGAAGAGGAGGCCGGCGCGCTGGAGGCGCTCTCCGGCACACTCGGCAACTCTCTCACCCTCATGCATAAGCCCTCTGAGACCGACGCAAGCGCCGTCATGGAGCGTGTCCGCGAGGCGGTGGATGCCGGACGCCCGTGTATCGCTCACGGCTGGGGATCGGCCAAAGATCGATGGGCCATCATCTGCGGCTATGACACCGGGCGCAATCGCCTGCTTGGGCACTGCCTGCTCGAGGTGCCCCGCGAGCAGTATGAGAGCTGGCCGCCCGCGATGGAGATGCTCGGTGTATTCGCCTCCTCCCCCACTCCGGGCGGCCCGGAGGCCATCCAGCACGCGCTGCGCGGGGGAGTGGAGCGGTGGCTGAGCGAGGGCCGCGACCGGCTCGCGTGCTGGGCCGAGAGTGTCAGCGGGGCTGAGGAGCCGCCGGGGGCCGCGCATGAGACGGCGGTGGAACTGCTCGCAGATGCCCGTGCCGCCGCAGCGGGATTCGTGGAACGGGTGGCGCGCTTCGAAGAAGAGGGCCCGGCGGCGTGGCTGGCGCGGGCCGCGGAGCTGTGGCGCGAGGGTGCCTCAGCCCTGGAGTCGCGCGGAGTGCCACATTCGCCGGAGGCAATCGCTCTGCTGGAGGACGCCGAGGGGCGTGCGGCATGGGCCGAGCTGCTCAATTACGTGGCCCGTGTGGATGAGGCCGCGTTTGAGGCCGTGAGGCGGTCAATGACGGCGGACTATCTTCCCGAAGACGACGCCCCTGACTGGTAGGCGCGGAGGTGCATCAGCGTTCACGGCGAAACTGCCGGGCGCCCAGCCTACTGATTGTTGTCCCGGCCCAGGGAGGCAAGCACATGTCCTTGCACAGAAGCGCATGTACCGCGATGGCTGCCATCGTGCTTATGACCGCGACGTCGCTGATGGCGTCGGCCCAGACGGAGTTGCGCGAATTCCCCGAGTTCCGCTACACCTCCGGTCTCCCCGGTGGCGGTTGGGGCGTGACGCGCGACGGCATCCCCGGTTTCGACGGCGCGCTGCAGTTGAACGTGCCGGTCGCGTATACCCCCCACCGCGGCGCCATCGTCGGCTTCTCCACCGGGAGTCTGGATCGCTCGCTGCCGGTTGATGTGAGCGGCCATGAGGTGAATGGCACCGGCTACATCGCACTCGGGATGGGCAAGTCCGGGCAGGGGCTTTACGTATGCGAAATGCCCACCAGCGAGAGTTGGGAGCCGGTTCAGAACCTCCAACAGCAGTTCATGGCCGAAGGCGCGCAGCAGCCTGCCGTCGCGTTCGGGATGCAGGACATCTTCGAGAACCGCGATCGCTACGTGGGCGCTCCGAACGCGCTTCACGATACAGACTCGCCGTATGTAGTAGCGACGAGGCAATTCGGCACCGAGCGCCAGCCGGTCTACGTCACCTTCGGCTGGGGATGGGGCCGCTTCAACAGCACCTTCATCGGCGGCGTGTCATGGCGCGCTGCCGAAAAGCTCACGATCTTCGGCGAGTATGACGGCTTCAACCCCAACGCGGGCTTCGCTGTGGATCTGAGCGAGTGGCTGGTGGATGACACGATCCTCTACTTCGGGTTGATTGACGTGCTGGGCACAAATGACGAGGGCGAGACGAAGACACCGCGGCCGGTCATCGGTCTCACCTACGTCTACGAGAACCTGCCGCTGTAGGAGGCCTGCCGTGGCCGCAAAGATCACCGTGCTGGGCAATATCAACATAGACTTCGTAATGCGCGCCGAGCGCATGCCACGCCCCGGCGAGACGCTGATGGGGAGCGACCTGAAGCTCGTCCCGGGCGGAAAATGCGCCAATCAGGCCGTCACGGCGGCACGCGTCGGAGCCGACGTGACCGTCATCGGCCGCCTCGGCGAGGACGTCTTCGGCCCGCAACTGCTTGCGAATCTGGAGCGCGAAGGGATCAATACCCGGTACATCACCACAGATCCGACCACGCACACCGGGTCGGCTTTCATCGCGCTGACGCCCTCCGGCGAGAACAGCATCCTCTCGTGCATGGGCGCTAATCTGGCCGTGACGCCGGAGCAGGTGGAGGGGGCCTCGGAGGCCATCGAGCGCGCGGACATGCTGCTGGTGCAGCTTGGCGTGCCGCTGGAGGCCGTCCAGCGGGCGATGGAGATCGCCGGAGGTACCGGCACCTCGGTGCTGTTCGACCCTACGCCCGTGCGCGGAGACTTGAGTGCTATGTGGCCGCTGACAACCGTCTCGTGCCCGAATGAGACGGAGGCGGAGGTCATCATCGGGCGGCCTGCGACTACCATCGAGGACGCTGCGAAAGCCGCCGAGTGGTTCCGCGACCAGGGCGTGGACGTGGCGATCATCAAGCTGGGTGCGCGCGGAGCGCTGGTGCTTGACGATGATGGTGCCCGCGTGGTCGGCGGCTACCAGGTGGATGTCGTGGATACCACGGGCGCGGGCGATGCCTTTGCCGGCGCACTGGGAACGAGACTCGCGGAGGGCGCGGCGGTAGAGGAGGCCATCGCCTTCGCCAACGCTGCAGGCGCCATGGCCGCAAGCCGCTTCGGCGCGCAGCCGAGCCTCCCGACGCGCGATGAGGTAGGGGCGCTGATGGCAGCGCAGCAGGCGGACGACCGCGTGCAGCGGGCGTAGCGGCCTCCCGGCGGGGGTGCCCGGAGTCCGGGGAGACAGGGCGGACAACCGAAGGCATCGAAGATGGCCGGACAGGGGTGTCCGGGCCACGGAAGACGCTGAGAATGCCCGGACAGGAGTGTCCGGGCCACGGGGTAAAGCAACGGGCCGCCGAAGGTATCGGCGGCCCGTGACATGTTCTCAGCGTCTCCTGCTACTGCTCACTACTTCTCGCGCTCGTAGGTGCAAAGCTCGCACCCAACCTGCTGCTTGCGGAAGCGCGGGAAGCTCGTGAAGCCTGTGTCCAGCTCGCATGCACGGCCGGTCATCAGCGGCTTGCAGTATGTCACGAACTCCTCGGTCACGTCGTTGCCCGCCTCATTGATCCACTCGCGCGGGACGGCTTTCGACGCACCGGCGACCGTCGTCAGGGAGGTCGCGCCGCACTCCCACTGGTACGGATCGTCGTTCTCGCGCTCGATGGTGACCATGATGTCCGTCTGGCCCTCAACGGCCCAATGGACGGCATTCTGCCCAACCGCGTAGGCCTGATCGAGGTCTACCTGGCTGGCGGTGGCTGCGAAGCAGCGCTGGAGGTTGCCGAGCTTGTCATGGCGCGAGCGCACGCCCACGCCCTCCTCGATGACGTCCGAGAGCCACTGGGCCACACCGCCGAGGCGGCAATGTCCGAACTCATCCACCTGCTCCGAGGTCGTCACGCGATCCTCGCCCTCGAAAGCGAAGCCCTCGGAGACGGCAATCACGCAGTAGCCGTGCTCGTCGTACTTCTCCTTCACATCGCTGATAAGCTGCTCGCGTGTCACCTTCACCTCGGGGAGGTAGACGAGATGCGGCGGAGCATCGGGAGCCGGGCGGGCGGCCGATGCGGCGCCGGTAAGCCAGCCCTCGTTGCGGCCCATGATTTCGACTACCTCGAGGGTGCCGAATGCCTCGGCATCGCGGCCGACGTACTGGCAGCAGGTGGCGGCGTAGCGGGCCGCGCTCCCGAAGCCGGGGCTGCAGTCGGTGACGACGAGGTTGTTGTCAATGGTCTTGGGGATTCCGACCACGTGCATCTCCCAGTCGCTGGTTTTGGCAAGCTCGGAGACCTTGTGGCAGGCAAGCTGCGAGTCGTCGCCGCCGATGTAGAAGAAGTAGCGCACATTGTGGGCCTTGAAGACCTCCATTGCGCGCTCGAGGTCCTTGTCGTGGGGCTTAATGCGCGAAGTGCCGAGACCGGCCGAAGGCACGTAGCGCATGGCCTCGACTATGTCGGGATCCTCGCGGAAGAGGTCGCAAAGCTGCTCGTTGAGCAGCCCGTCCATCCCGTGGATCGCGCCGTAGAAGCGTTGGATCTCGTCAACATCGTAGGCAGCCTGAATCGCGCCCACCAGGCTGGAGTTGATGACGATCGTGGGACCACCGGACTGGCCGATGATCGCGTTGCCCTTAAGTGACATGAAAGGCCCTCCTTGTTGCAGTGGAGCTCTTTGTGCGCTATGAGGCACGATTGTAGCACAGTGCGGCTCAGCTTGTCATCTCCACCAGCCAGTCGTGCGTTGCGCGGGCGTTTGCGTTGACCTCATCGAGCGTCTCGCCGCCGAGGCACTCAACCACCAGTGGGCCATCGAAGCCTGCGTCGAGCAGCTCGCCGAAGACTCCGTCCCAGTCCACCACGCCGGTGCCGGGCAGGATGTTGACCCCCTCCAGCATCCCGAGGCTGTCCTTGACGCACATGCCCACCACGTAGTCCGCGAGGATGCGCAGTTCGTTGACCGGGTTGAGGCCCTTGTAGTGCATCACATTACCCGCATCGTAGTAGATGCCGAAGTTCTCATGGTCAATGCGGTCGAGGGCGTAGATCAGGTCCGCGCCGCTGTCGGTGATGCCACCGTGCGGCTTGAGGGTGAGCATTACGCCCTTATCCGCCGCGTAGTCGCAGCAGGCGGCCATTGTGTCGAAGTAAAGGTCCTCGCTCGGGCCGCGCTTGGTGCCGCAACTGAGCAGGTACTGCGCGCCGAACTCAGCGGTGGCGTCAATGAAGCCGCGCAGGGTCGCCTCGGCCTTCTCGGGGCCCCCGTCAACCGGCACGCTTCCCCAGCAGGTGGAGGCGAAGAGGCCCGCGGCCTCCACGTCCGCGCGGCGCTGCCGGATCAGATCGAGCGGGATGCTGTCTGCGACGACCCACTCCTTGTTGAGCTGAGTGGTGCCGATGCAACTGTAGCCGCTGGCGGCAGTCCCGGCAAGGAACTCCTCCCAGGTGTAACCGTTCCACGGTCGCGTCACTGTTCCAAGCTCAATTGCCATCATCTGTCATCCTTTCACGATACGCCAGGCGGGCCTTGTATGGCTTCGGTTTGTTCAGGTTACCTCTCGCGCCGTCACCTGTGCCGTTGCCTGTTGGCGGCGAAGCCGCCATCCTGTCCGGCGCGACAGCGACGGAATCCTGTTGAGGAGCCGTTGCCGTTACCAACCGCGACGAGGCTACCGCCCGAGGTCCATCTTGAACTCGGAGTAGCGGCTCGTGTCGAACCAGTCGGCTTCATAGGCCCACGGTGCGCCCGCTTCGGAGTAGGTCAGACCTTGCTCGTAGCACTGGTCGAGCAGTTCGGGGATGCCGTTGATCCCGGTGAAGATCTTCCCCTCGCGCTCCTCGCGGGTGATGTGCTCCGCCGGAATCGTCCGCGGCAGCGCACCGGATTCATAGGCGCCGTTGACGGCCACCGTCAGCCCGCGCGTCATCGCTATCGGCGCGTTCAGTTCGTCTTCCTCGCCGCGCAGGACGCGGATGGCGTTGCGGAAGACCTCGTCATGTTCGCGCTGGCCGTCGGGCTCGATGACCTCGGATGAGCCGTCCTTGTATTCCACCGGGCAGGGGCCCTGGAAGCTCCAGTGTGCGGTGCCCAGTGAGCCCTCGATGCGCGTGATCGGCCCGCGGGGGCTCCAGCCTGCGAGCGTGACGTTGTACACAATCTCCGTGCCGCCGGAGGTCTCCAGACGGATGGAGGAGGAGTCTTCGCCCGGGATCGGGTGGGCATGGTAGAGTTCGCCCTTCACGCGGACGGGGGTGTCTGCGTGGTTCCACGTCTGGCTGGACCAGTAGAGCGCGTTGAAGAGATAGTGGGCGAGGGCGTTGTTTGTCGGGCCATCGAGCACATACTCGCCATCAATGACCATCTGCCCGGCCCAGGCGTTGCGGGCGTAGTAGTTGTCATCGCGCACCCATTCGGCCATGACGACAATGCGCTCGATCTCGCCGAGCTTGCCGTCGCAGATGCGGCGCTTGAGGTCGCGAACGGTGCTCTTGGACTGGTTCTGAAAGCCCACGTCGCAGAAGCGGCCGGTCTGTTCGGAGGCCGCGATCATCGCGTCAACATCCTGCACGACGGCCGCCGGCGGCTTCTCCACCAGCACGTCATAGCCGGCCTGCATTGCCGCGATTGAGAGCGGGGCGTGTGTCTGAATCGACAGCGGCAGGGCGACAAGTTCCACGCGGTCCTGCTCTGCCTCGAGCATCTCGTAATAGTCATTGTAAATCTTGATGCCACGTTCGGTGTACTCGGCCACGGCCTCCGGGTACTTTTTCGGGCTGCGGATGACCACGCAGTCGAAGGTCGCGAGACCCTCATTAACCATGTTCTCGATGCACCGCTTGTGACTGCCGGCGAAGTTGCTCACGCCGACGAGACAGATGCTCACCGGCCCTACTCGCTTGCTGTCAGGCACAACGATCGCTCCCTTGGTATGTTATTCCCGCACACCCGGCCGCCACTGCTCCGGCCGATAGTTGCGGTCGTAATGCGTGTACACCTTCATCAGCACATCCATCAGGTCCTCGCCCTCGATCTCGCGAACGTGGGCGTTGATGACGCGTGTCGCCTCCCCCGGGTCCTCTTCGTCCCAGGTGGGGTCTCGGCGCTCGTCGCGGAAGACTACCGGCGATTCGAGCCGTAGCGGCTCAACGCGATCTACCGCCTCGATCGCCCGCATAGCGCCCTCGCGAATAAGCTCCCTCGCTCGTGCCGGCGCCGAGGTGAGTGCCGAGTGCATGCTGGTGCCCTGCTTCACCGCCACCGTGACGCAGCCGGGGCAAAGCTCCTCTATCTCGCGGCAGAGGTGGATGTCGCCGGCGGCGAAGACGAAGGGGACGCCGTAGTAGCCCGCTATCAGCGCCTGCAGGCCGGTCTCCCCCACCTCGATGCCGTTGAAGCTCCAGCGCCGAACGGCTTCGCTCATCGTGTGCGAGAGTGTGCCGGAGGGCGTGCTGGCCTTCGAGTGCGCGCCCACCGCACCGGTGGCGTCGCAGGTTTCGTCGAGGAAGGGCAGCCAGAACGGGCGCTCGAGGCCATGGTAGTACACTGCGCGAGAATCGGCAAGATCGTAGTCAATCGTGTTGCCGCCACCGTGGCCGTCATTGACGATGACATCATCGAATCCCGCCCCGATCAGCCCGTCAACGGCGGCATTCACCTCTCCGGTGAGCAGGCGGCTGAGGCGCTGGCGCCGGGCGGTGTTGTACGGTCCGGTATCGGCGCGATTCTCCCACTGAGTAACGCCTGCAACGCCTTCGAGGTCCGTCATCATGTAAAACCGCATGATCTTCGCCTCCGTCGCTCAGCCCTGCTGCTGGCGCCAGATCGGCCGCCAGTCGGGGTCGAAGTTGTACTTCACGGTCATCAGCTCTTGCATGTTCTTCGCCGTGACCTCGCAGGTATGTCCG
>JAAYJW010000432.1 GCA_012522765.1 candidate division WS1 bacterium
ACC
This sequence comes from candidate division WS1 bacterium, assembly GCA_012522765.1. Taxonomy (GTDB): domain Bacteria; phylum Armatimonadota; class Zipacnadia; order Zipacnadales; family UBA5352; genus UBA5352. Next base: position 4 of record JAAYJW010000432.1, read on the forward strand.
TCGGCGCTCCTTCGGATAGATGGCAGGCCCCCGCTCCCGCTCCGGCTGGAGACGGACGTCGGCCGGCACTCCGCCTCATTCACCGCGGACCTCAACGCATTCGGCCCCGGCGCGTGGGAGGGCGTGCTCGAAGTCGCGGACCTCGCTCCGACGCGGAACGCTTTCACGATGCCGCTGCGATTCGCTATCCCCGGCCTGCAGATCGCGGAAGATCAGCAAAGCGTCAACTTCTCCGCGGCAGGTGCGGGCTTTACCGTCAGAGGCGGCAGAAGCGACACGATATCAGTTGATGCCTCGGGCATCTCCGCCCACATGACGCTCCAGCCCGGCGGTCAGAAGCACCTGTACGTGCGCGGCTTCGAGAGCGTGACTGACCTCGGCACTGAGAACGGCTGGCGCGAGGTAGAGGCGAAGGCGCTGCTGGAGGACATTGATGGCAAGCCCGTCACCGATGAGGAGGTGGGCGTCCGGCTCTATCTGAACGCGGCGGTGCATAACGATCTGCCGGCAATTGTCGTCACCGGCACGGTGGAGAACATCGGCGCGGAGCGGAGCATGTACGGCTTCTGGGGCTGGCTCCCCGGCGCGGCCTATGTCACACCCGATGGCGACACACACGAGTGGACGATGACCTACCATGACTTCGGCAACCCCGGCTGGGTGTTTCTGCCGAACAAGAGCGCGGATCGCCCCGGCGTCGGCTGGATCTCCGGTGAGACCTTCGGCGAGTCGCGCTTTGGGACGATGCTGCTCTACACCACCGAACGCAAGCCGGCGGTAGCAACCGGCGACAGCCTGACGATGACCTTCGCATTGATGCCGGCACTGGCGGCCGAAGAGGTGGAGGAGATGGCGGAACGGCTGCGGGAGAAGGGTGTTGACCTGGCGCCGTAAACGGGCTTTCCAGCCTGTCGCGGTTGTTTCCCGTCCCAACCAACATGTAGAGCGGGCGCCCCCATTCCAGAAATGACGAACGTCTCAATTCGCAATCGTAACGACCGCCGCGCGGCGTTGCCGGTCGCGGTTAGCGAACGACCCACGGGGGCGAGGGCGCCCGTGGCACATGATAGCCGCAGATGATCGCAGGACGTCGTTGTCCCTCGAGATGCCACACAGTAAATGAAGGCCCTCGCGCTCCCGCAGCGAACTAACCGGCTCCAGCCGCACTGCAAATGCCCCACCCGAGGAGCCTGATAATGAGCGACCTGAGGTCCATCGAGAACGAGTGGCAGTCACCCTCCGCAATCTGGCGCTCCGCACCCTTCTGGTCGTGGAACTCCGAACTCGAGCCCGAGCGGCTGCAGGCGGAGGTTCAGATGATGCACGATGCCGGGATGGGCGGCGCGTTCATGCACAGCCGCTACGGCCTCAAGACACCCTACCTCTCCGAGCGCTGGTTCGAGTGCGTCAGCGCCGTCGTGGAGAAGTGCAGGGAGCTTGGGATGCACGCCTACATGTACGATGAGGATCGCTGGCCCTCAGGCCCCGCGGGCGGCTTCGTCACCCGCGAGCATCCTCAGCATCGCCTGAAGTACCTTAGCGCCAATTTCGATGCCCCCGATCCGAACACGGACAAGGTGCATGCGGTCTTCGATGTGCTGCTCGACGATGAGGGGCGTCTCGTTTCGTACGATAAGCTCGGCGGGCCAGGCGAGATCATGAAGGCCGAGGACGCGCATCCGAAAAACCGCGCGCTCTTCTTCTGCCCCGGAATGCAGGAGGTCTCCGGCTGGACCAACGACGGCGGCTATCTCGACACCCTCAGCCCTGAAGCGGTCGCCAAGTTCATCGAGATCACCCACGAAGCCTACGCAGCACGTTACGCCGACGAGATGGGCACCATCATCCCGGCGGTCTTCACCGACGAGCCAAGCTACGGCGCGCAGATCCATGGCGGCAACCGCGTGCCATGGACCTGCATTCTCACCGACGAGTTCGAGCAGCGGCGCGGCTATGACCTGCGCGACTTCCTCCCCGAGGTCTTCCTGCCGCTGGCCGATGGCGGCTGCTCCCGCGCGCGCTACGACTACTTCCGCACGATCATGGAGCTTTTCGTCGAAGCCTTCAGCAAGCAGATCGGCGAGTGGTGTGACGAGCATGGCATCGCCGCCACCGGCCACATGCTCGCCGAGCAGACGATCGCGAGTCAACGCCAGGCCGACGGCGCCTGTATGCCGCACTACGAGTACATGCAGTGGCCGGGCATTGACATGCTGCGCGATCAGATGAACGAGCTTACAACGACAAAGCAGTGCACCTCGGTCGCCGCTCAGCTTGGTAAGGAGCGCGTGCTCAGCGAGACCTACGGTTGCACAGGTTGGGATTGGCCGTTGGAGGGCCACAAATTCTCCGGCGACTGGCAGTGGACCTGTGGCGTGAACTTCCGCTGCCCGCACCTGACGCACTACTCCCTCGCCGGCGGCGCGAAGCGCGACTACCCCGCGTCGATCCGCGACCACTCTCCGTGGTGGCCTCACTACCGGGCGGTCGAGGACTACTTCGCGCGTCTGAGCCTGATGCTCACGCAGGGCAAGCCGATCCGTGACGTGCTGGTCATTCACCCGGTCGAGAGCGGCTGGTGCCACACTGCCGATGAGGCCGGGCGTGAGGCGATGGCGCAGCTTGAGGAGCAGCTTGAGCGCGTCGTCTACGCCCTCAGCGACACGCACTACGACTGGGACTTCGGCGACGAGTCGCTGCTGGTGAAGTACGGTTCAGTCGAGGACGACCACATCACTGTTGGCCAGATGGCCTATCAACTCGTGGTGGTGCCGCCCGCGGTGACGATGCGCTCCACGACGCTCGACCTGCTGGAGCGTTTTGCCGAGGCTGGCGGCGAAGTGCTCTTCGTCGGCGAGATAGCGGACTACGTGGATGCCCAGCCCGACCCGCGAGCGGCCGATCTCGCATCGAAGACCCGCGTCTGCTGCTGCGACGCGGAAGAGTTCGTCAGCACCGTCGAAGCGATCCTCCCGCGCCGAGTCAGTGTCACCTCCGATGGTGCCGAGGCGGGCTTCACGTGGACGATGCTCCGCGAGGTGGAGGGCGGTCGCCTGCTCTTCATCTCCAGCCACGACCGCGAACA
>JAAYJW010000433.1 GCA_012522765.1 candidate division WS1 bacterium
CAGGGCGTCGGAGATACGGTCGAAGTCGGCGTCGGTGTAGGTGGCGGGCTTGAGCCAACCGGCGAAGATGCGGAGCACGTCCGCACCAAGAGCCACGCACATGTCAATCTGCGAGTTGACCTTCGCGATCTCCGCGTCGAGGTCCTCGGCGGCGAAGTTGTTGCCACCAGCGAGGGCGACGATCTCCACGCCCGCGTCCTTCGCGGCCTGCGCGGCGCGGTCAAGGTCGGCATCGGTGGCGTCGAAGGGCAGATGCCCCGGCGAGTTCGGGCCGAGGTTGACCTCGACAAGCTCAATATCCATCTCCCGGACGGCGTCGAAGTACTCCGGAAGCTGCATCTTGCGGAAACCCCATGCGGCGCATGCGAGTTTGACATCGGCCATGATCGGTCGCTTCCTTTCAGGTGTGGCGAGGGCGAAAGGTTAGAAGGTTGTCGTGCGGAACGGCAACGGCTGCCCCTCCCCGTCCTCTCCCGCCCCGCCCACGGGCGGGGCGGAATCGGCCACCCTCCCCCTGCACTTCGCTGCGCGAAGTGGGGCGGGAGAGGGGAGACGGCAACGGCATATTGACAGGCTGGAAAGCCTGTCCTACGCACGGCAACGGCGACAGGACGGAACACCCATCTCACCGCCAGTCCAGCGCGAGCGTGACGACCTCGTCGGGCTGGTCGTGGACGCGCTCATACGCGGCGGTCGCCTCGGCGGCGGGCATGATGTCAGAGACGAGATGGTCCACCTTGAGCTTGCCCTGCGCCATCAGCTCCAGCACCGCCGCCACCATCTCCGGCCGCTCGCCGCAGGTCGCCGAGAGCGTCAACTGGCGGCCGAAGAGCGTCTCGGGGATGTAGAGGCTGATCGGCTCGAGGTACATCCCCTGCGCGTGGATGCGGCAGTAGCGCGGGGCGTTGTGCAACACCTGGTCGAGCAGCTTCGGCTCGCCGGTGACCTCGATGATCGCGTTGGGCCGATCGTCATCGCACAGATCGCGCAGTGCCGCCCACATGTCCACCTCGGAGGCATTGATCGTGGCCTCCGCGCCCCATTCCTTCGCGACGTCGAGGCGGTTCTGGCAGAGGTCCGCGACGATCACCCGCGCCCCGCGCACGTGGCAGAGCTGCGCGGCCATCGAGCCGATCGCGCCCTGGCCGATGACGAAGACCACGTCGCCCTCGCCGGGGTGGACCTTGTGATGCACACCGTGGTAGGCGATGGCGCCGAGCAGCGCGATGCCGGCGTGCTGCAGCGGGATGCCGTTGGGGACCTTCACGGCGCGCTCGCTGCTCAGGCCCGAGTGCGTGGCCTTCGAGTATACGACCGTCTCGAGGTGCCCGCCCCAGGCGACGCAGTAATCGCCCGCCCAGGGGCCGAAGAGGTTGGAGCCGATCACGTAGTCCCCGGGCTTGAGGTGCGTGACCCGGTCGCCGACCTCCAGCACCTCGCCGACGGGGATGTAGCCCGGCAGCATCGGGTACCACTGCGTTCCGGCCTTCTTCGAGTGGAACTGGCCGGTGTAGAGGTCGAGTTCGGTGCCGCGGGAGATGGTGGAGAAGACGGTGCGGGTGATCGCGCCTGTCTCGTCCATCTCCGGCA
>JAAYJW010000434.1 GCA_012522765.1 candidate division WS1 bacterium
AATCCCTCTGCGTTGCGTCAGGGTGTGTCAGTCTGCTCCCGACCGCCTGCCGTGCCGTGGCCGCTGCCGTTCCCGGTCGTTGCCGTTGCCGTTCCCGGCCGTTGCCGTCTGTCGTTGCCTTTCCCCGTCCGCGGGGCCAAAGAGCATCCCGCAGACGATGGGGATACCGGTGGCGGGCCGGATCTCGGTGAAGCCGGGGACGACGGTTGCGATCTTGAAGGGCAGCAGGATCGCGACGTAGGCCGCGCCGGTGAGCGCTACAAGCACGACCATCTTCGTGTGCCGCCACATGGTGATGGCATCGAGCATCGGGATACACCTCCGGAAGAAGCTCCTTCGCTCGCGTAGTTCGCCGAGAAGGGCGCGTCCTTCCTGCGTCGGGAGTACGGGGCGAGGGCCGCCGTTCGCCGTCGGAGAGGTCGGCCGCCGTGCCGACCTGTGCCGTTGCTGTACTGCGCACGAAGTCAACACTCTCGGCCTCCCCAGCGAACAACTACTTCTCGCCCCTGTTGAAGGCCTCCCGCCATCTCCGGGGGAAGAACCACTCGCACCCGACATGTTCCACCGCAGGAGGCGCATTGTCTATGAGCGAGAGTAACCGCCCCAACATCGTGCTCTTCACCACCGACCAGCATCGTGGCGACTGGATCGGCCTCGCCGGTCGCTCCGTCATCGAGACACCGAACCTCGACGCGTGGGTAAACGAGGGGCTCTACTTCCCCAACGCCTACACGGAGATCCCCTCCACCACTGGCGCGCGCCGGATACTTCACATGGGCCAGGGCTCCTACGACTGCGGCGTCATCGGCTACGCCGGCGGCATCTGGGACATCGAGAACTCGCTGCCGGCGGTGCTCGCCCGCGCGGGATATCACTGCTTCAGCGCAGGCTGGCGGAACATGCACCCGCGCCGGGCGCTCTTTGGCTACCACCAGGCCGTGATACACGACCTCCGGCCGGGCGTGGACGACTACATGGACTGGCTCGAGCGCGAGCTTGGGCCTTCGGCGCACGAGCGCGGGCATGGCTCCGACGCCAATGGCTGGCTGGCACGCCCCTGGCACCTCGAAGAGCGCTATCACCCGACCGTCTGGACCACTGACGTCGCGCTAGACCTTGTTGAGAAGCGCGACCCGACCAAACCATTCTTCCTCTGGTGCTCGCACCTGCGCCCGCATTCGCCGTACGATCCACCGCAGTTCTACTGGGACATGTACGATCAGCAGGACCTCGGTGAGCCGCCGATCGGCGACTGGGCGGACAGGCATCGGCAGGAGGGTGTGACGCCGATGCGCACCGCGTGGCAGGGCAACCTCGGCGCGAAAGCCACGCATCGCTGCCGCGCGGGCTACATGGGCTGCATCACGCACATTGACTACGAGATGGGGCGGATGGAGGAGTCGCTGATGAAGATGGAAGGCGTGGACGCCGCCAACACCATCTGGCTCTTCACCGCCGACCATGGCGACATGATGGGCGATCACTACCTCCACCGCAAGACCTACGCCTATGAGGGCTCCGCTCGCATCCCGTTCGTAGTGCGCTATCCGAAGGGCTACGACGCCCCCACCGGCGCCTTCGAGCAACCGGTCGGTTTGCAGGATGTCATGCCGACGCTGCTTGACATTGCGGGCGTCGAGTCTCCCGACACAATGACCGGGGAAAGCGTGGTGCAGGCTGCGCGCGGCGGAGAGTGGCGCGAGTTCATCCACGGCGAGCACTCGCCCTGCTATCACCCGACCAACGCCGTGCAGTACCTCACCGATGGCAGAGAGAAGTTCCTCTGGTTCCCGGTGACGGGGCAGGAGCAGTTCTTCGACCTGCAGAACGATCGCGACGAGACGCGCGATCTCATCAACGACCCGGCAGCGCAGGAGCGCGTGAAGCTCTGGCGGCAGCGCCTCGTAGATCGTCTCGCCATCCGCAACGACGGCTTCTCCGATGGCCAGCGCCTGATCACGAAGCCGGAGGGCTACGGCCCGGTGGTGGAGGGCAGGGAATAGCCCACCCCTGTACAAAGGAGAATGGGCGGGCTGCGGGGATGCCGTCCGCAACCCGCCCGGAGATACCTCGCGCCCGGTACTACCTGACCAGTCGACCGACTCTTTCCGGCCGCGAGTTGGGCTGGCGAGGTAGGAAGGCGGGGTCCTCGCCAGCCCAGTTACCGGCGGTGCCACTGTTCACCGCCAGGTCCGACAGGTCTGGCCTCTCGGCCAGAGCGACTTCGGGGGCGGTGATGAACAGCGTGTTTTCACCGCGCTGCCCTCTGCCCATGTCCCCGCCACCCGAAGTCTTCCGGAGCATCGCAGGCTGCAGAGGGGGGGATCTGCATCCTGCTGACCACACAATGCCACACACGGATAACGCAGTCCATCGGGATGTCACCTGATTTCACGCGCGATTTCGCCTTAGCCGTGTCTGGGTACATCTGCCCCTGCCAGTTATTTGGAAAGAACTCAACAACCTGCCGCACAAGCCGCCTCCCCCGCTACGCGACGCCCTCCGCCGTCAGGCTGCAGGAAGATCACCGGAGTCCGCGAAGTCATTACCCGGTAGCGTGATCATCCGAGCGGCAAGGGGCTGATAGACAATGTTCGACCTGACGGGAGAAACGGCGATTGTCACCGGAGGAGCGCGCGGGTTGGGGCGAGCGATGGCGGACGGTCTCGCCGAACGTGGCGCGAGTGTCGCACTCTTTGACGTGATCGACGGGACCGAAGCTTGTGAGCAGATCGCCGGCGCATGCGGGGTGCAGGCGCGGTTCTACGAGGTGGACGTGACCGACGAGGCGCGGATTGAGGAGGCAGTGGGGCAGGTCGTCGAGGACTTCGGGCCGATAGACATTCTCCTGAACAACGCCGGCATCTACTACCCCACGCCGGTGGTGGAGACGTCGCGAGAGGACTGGCAGCGCATCCTCGACGTTGACCTCAACGGGTACTTCCTGATGGCCAAGTACGTTATCCCGCGCATGCCCGATGGCGGGCGCATCATCAACATCGCTTCAATCGCTGGCCACAGTGCCTTCGAGCAGTCTGCCGCCTACTGCGTCGCCAAGGGCGGAGTGATCGAGTTGACCAAGTCGCTCGCGTATGAGTTCGGCGACCGCGGCATCAGGGTCAACGCCATCTGTCCCGGGACCTTCACTACCGACATGACCGCCGAGATGCTCGAGGGTACGGAATTCATCGCGACTATCAAGCGCGAGATTCCGCTCAATCGCCCCGGCCGCCCGGAGGAACTCAAGGGCCTGGCGATCTACCTCGCCTCCGACGCTTCAAGCTACATGACCGGCTCGATCATCGACATTGACGGCGGCTGGACCTGCCACGTGTGAGGTACGGAGGAATCAGCGGGGAGACGGTCAAAGACACCCCCGTCCGCCGTAATCACGGAGGTGTCTCCATGTACCGTCCTGTGACTATGTGCTTCGCCGCGATCATCGCTGTATCAGCCACAGTAGCGTGCGCTCAACCGGCTCCCCCGGAAGTAGACGATCACACGCTCTTTCTGGCGCGCTTCGATGAGGGCTTCGACGCCGACTACGCCGCGGTGACGCAGCCGCGCAGGTCAATGGCGCGGAGCTTATCGCCGAGGGCAAGTGGGGCGGCGCGGTGCGCCTCACAGGCGGAAATGACCTCAGCTTCGCGCCCGAAGGCAACTTCGACATGGCCGCCGGGACGATCATGTTCTGGTTCAGGCCCGACTGGGAGCCCGGGGCGCCGGAATCGCACGCGCTCCTGAGCATGACCCTTGGCGGCGACCCGCCCGGCTACTTCGTGCTCAGCCAGGGTTGGTGGGAGTCCTCCGGCGGCGTCGGACGCATGTACTTCGTACTCGACAACCAGTCCTTCATGCACTGCAACACGCAGGCGTGGGCGAACATGGACGCGGAGGAGCTTGGGCGCTGGCACCACGTAGCTCTCACATGGAGCGAAGGCGCACAGGGCGTGATGGCGCTCTACATTGACGGTGACCGCGTCGGTTATAGCGCTCGCCCGGATATCACCCTGCGCCGGCCCGTGGACCGGCTGATCGTGGGCTCGGATGGCTCGCAGGGCGGCCAGCGACCGGCGGACGGGCTGCTTGACGAGTTGGTCATCTACGATCGCATAATGAGCGACGCGCAGATTGCCGAGGTCTTTCGCGCGCAGGAGCCCGACTGGGAGGCGATCCAGGCGCGGCGGATGGCGTGGCTGACGGACGTGCTCGCCGGGCCGGAGCCGCTGCTGCCTCGCGACGAGCAGGGGCGGCTGCTTGAGAGCCGGGCGCTGCTCGACGAGGGCACCGGTTGGAACACTCCCGAGAACATCCCGGAGATCGTGGCGAAGCTCAAGCGCGCTGGCTTCAACGTCTATGTCCCGTGCATCTGGCACGGCCGCGGGACGCGCTGGGCGTTTGAGGGCTACCCGCCGGATGAGCGGATGGCCGAGCAGTTCGCACAGACTGAGGGTGATCCGCTGGCGATGCTCATCGAGCAGTGCCACGCGGAGGGGATCGAGGTGCACCCGTGGTTCTGCGTCGTGAAGCGGGAGGGCGACATCCTCCCGGAGTTCGTGGAGGACGGGACGCCTGCGAAGTTCTTCGACGCACACCGGCCCGCGTTCCGTGAGTTCATCACCGGCCTGATGACCGCCGTGATCGAGCGGTACGAAGTTGATGGCATCAACCTCGACTTCATCCGCACCGGTGGGCTCTGCACCGGGCCGCTCTGCGAGGCGGAGTATCGCGCGAAGTTCGGCAGCGAGATGGATGAGGATGCGAAGCTCACCACGGAGGAGGGATGGGCAAACCCGAAGATCGTACAGTGGCAGAACGAGTGCATTGGCGAGATCGTGAGGCGCGTGGCGACGCGAGGGTGCGAACTGCGCCCCGGGCTGATCGTGAGCGTGGACGGCCACCCTCATGCGCCGGGTGAGGCGCCGGACTCGAACGGGCGCAATGAGGGCCCGTGGGTTGATGCCGGCTGGGTGGACGTGGTCTACGCGATGGACTACTCGCGCGAACTGTCGTGGGTGCGACTGGACCGAGTGCGCGAGGCGAGTGAGCATCCGGAGGCGTATGTGGAGCTTTGCGGCAACTATGAGCGCACCGAGACCGGTCACGTGGTGCCGCGCGAGGGCGAACTCGTCGCGCAGCAAATCGAGTTCTGCCGGCGCAAGTGGCCCGGGAACGGCGTCGGCCTCTACCTGTGGTCGATGCTCAGCGACGATCAGATCGAGGCGCTTCGGGCTGGCCCCTTCGCCGAGGACGCGGTGCCAACGTGGGTGCGCAGCCACCCTCACCAGTAGCCGTGACGCTCGCCCCACTGCAGCCAGTCTTTCCCGAGCGTGATGCCATGCGTCACCAGCGGATCCTCCTCGAGGCCATTGCGACGCATCATGTATGACACCCAGGCCTCCAGCTTCGTGTCAAGCTCTGACGCCACGTCTGGCCGCAGCGCAGCAATATTGCGGAACTCGCCGGGATCGGCGTCGAGATCGTAAAGCTCCTCCATCGGCCCCCCGTAGAGGTCCATAGCCCGGGCCTTGATGTACTTCCATCGCTCCGTCCTGATCGCCCACTTCATCTGCCACGTGCACTCCTGTGTGATGAGGAAGTCATGCAGCGTGCGCTCTGCTCCCTCAGTCAGAAGGTCCAGCGCGCTGTCGCCCTCCATTGCGTCTGGTATGCGTGCCCCTGCCGCTTCGAGCATGGTCGGAGCGAGGTTGAGGTGCGTCAGAAGCTGATCTACCTCCGTGCCCGCGGCAATACGCTTGGGCCAGCGTACCAGCAGCGGGACGTGGATGTTCGGGTCGTAGAGGCCGTGGTGATCGAAGAAGATACCGTGGCGGAACATAAGCTCACCGTGGTCAGAGAAGACAACGACCATCGTATCTTCCGCAAGCCCGGTGTCCTCAAGCGCGCTCATCAGTTGCGCGAAGCCCGCGTCAACATGCCGAATCTCGGCGTCATATAGCGCCTCGACGAAGAGCGCGTCAGTCAGCCCCTCGGGCAAACGGCTGAACCAGTTCTGTTTCCACTTCGAGCCCCAGTAGCCCTCAAGCAGCGGCTTGAGCGACTCGTTGTCAGGATCGCACGGGTCATCGCCCTCGTAGAAGTCGTACCACATTTCCTCCGGCGGCAGGTAGGGAGTGTGCGGGTCCCAGTAGTGGACGAACATGAAGAACGGGTTATCCGCGCCGTTCTCGCGCAGCCACGGTATCGCCAGTTCGTTGTAATCGCGCCAGTCCGACCACTGGATGTACTTGCGGTTCAGCGACGGGTTGAACTGTTGTGTCCATCCTCTGGCGAACCAGTTCTTCATCATCGGCAGGTTGTCGAAGCCAGCGGTGACATATCCCGCACGCTGAAGCTGCTCCGTCAGATAGGGCGCAGAGGATGGAAGTTCATTGTGCCCGCCGTGTGCGACTATGCCGGTGGTGATGGACTGCTGTCCGGTGAAGGTGGTCGTGTAGTTCGGCTGTGTCGGCACCGACGGGCAGTAGAGCCTTTGGCAGAGCGCTCCCTGTCTCGCAAACTCATCGAGATTCGGCGTGGTAAGCTTGTGATAGCCGTAGCAGCTCATGTGCCGCGCGCTGAGGGTGTCGATTGCCACGAGTATGATGTTCATGATGTCTCATTCTCCTCTGCCCGATCATGCCGCCCGGATGGATAGTCCAGCATGTAGAACCTGACGTCGCCGACGCGGAATTGCTCCTCAGAAGCGGCCATCTGCCGCACGATATCCGGCGCGCGGCTTTCATGCGCGTGCATGAGGATCAGCCACATCCGCCCGCCGTCGGGCCAGATGTCGAGGGCCGCGCGCTCAACCTCGGCAGGATCCTCCAGATCCCGCGAGATCCCATGCACTTCCAGCGCCCCGTCATAGTAGTGCGCGAAAAGCTCGGGCACGAAGTTGCTGTCGATTGTGACGACCACGTCGGACGGCTGCTCGCGCGCCTCAATGGTTGCGGCAATGGTCTCCCAATCCGGCCGCGGCGGCGCGGTATGCCAGCGCCACAGGCCGTGGCCGCACAGCGCAACGAGGACAATGCTCAGCACGATCGCCGCCCACCGCCGCCGCTGCCACAAGCCCACCACGGCGGCGCTGCAGAGGAGGGTGGTCGGCAGTAGCGTGATGTTGGGCACTCTCACACCGATCCAGAAGGTGGTGAAGCTGCCGATCAGCGCGATCAGGGCGACGGGGATCAGCAGCATGCAGATGGCCCACCAGCGCGCCCCCGGCGTCACGGGATCAAGCCCGCCCTCGCCATCACGCCACAGCCACCATGCAAGCGTCGCACAGCCGAGGCCTGTTGCGATAGCGATCACTCCCGCCGGCCCCAGCAGCAGGTCGTAGCCGAAAGGCCTGCCGAACGCCGCCATGATTGACGAGGCCCGCGGCAGTTGATAGGCAGCACCTGTGATCGCGGCGGTCTGCATCTGCCGCGCAAGAACGGCGGCCATCCAGGCGATCATGACCGCCAGCGAGAGTGCAGTACCCGGCCCAAGCTGCAGAAGATAAGCCCGCTTGCCGGCGTCACGCATACCGGTGAAAAGCGAAAGAAGCACGATCACAGCCAGCGCTACTCCGCCCCAGTAATGCGTGAGCGGCAGCAGCATCGCCGCCAGTGCGAAGCCGACCGTCGCGGCGAGGTTGCGCTCCCTGCAGACCCGCAGTGCGAAGAGCCATGTCAGCGCGACCAGCAGCACCAGCATCGCGTAGCTGCGTGCCTCCTGAGCATAGCGAACGGAGGTGGGCATGATCGCCAGCAGAACCGCACTGGTGAGGCCGACCGATCTTCCGAAGAGGGCGCTGCCCAGGAGGAAGAGTACCGGGACGGTGGCGACGCTCAGTGCGACCGACAGTCCTCGAAGTGCTGCATCCGATGAGCCGAAGATGTTGCGCCACAGGTGCAGGGCGAGGTAGTAGCCCGGCGGATGCGGATCATGCAGAGCGGTGGCGCGGAGCACATCGCCCGGCCCCGCGCCCGCGCTGAGCATCAGGCTCGCGCCCTCGTCGAGCCACAGGTTATCATCTGCGAGGCTGTAGAGGCGCAGGACCAGAGCGAGCAAGATGGCCGCAAGCAGCACGGCCACCGACAGCTTCGCCGGGAACGTCCGTGGAGTCTTCATGGCTCGATCTCCGCCGCCATCGCTTCCGACGGATAGTCGAGGCGCAGCAGGGGGATACGATGCACTCCGAGTCGTTCTACGTGAGACGCGATCTCCTGCAGGATCTCCGGGGCCGGACTGTCGCCCGGGTTGCGCGGGATCAACCACATCCGTCCGCTCTCTGGCCAGACGCGCATTGCTTCCGCTGTGATAGCCCCGCGATCCGTTATCTCACGCGACAGGCCCACCACCGGAAGCGGGCCTCGGTAGTAGCGCCGCACGAGGTCGGGGATCCACCGATCGTCAATCGCCAGTATCACGTCGCCCTGTCTTCCCTGCTGCTCGACGACCGCGATCACGCTCTTCCAGTCAGGGCGGTGCGTCTCCGTGTAGCAGCGCCACACTCCGGCGACACAGAGGAAGAGGACAACAAGCCCCAGTGCGACTCCCGCCAATACGCGGCGCCGCCACAGGCCGACGATTGCCGCCCCGCATGCCACCGCCACCGGAATCATCGTCACGTTCGGGACCTTGATGCCCACCCAGAAGTTCGCGACTTCCGCCATGGCTGCCATCAGCAGCACCGGGAGCAGCAGCATCCCCAGCACCCACCAGAGTGCCCGCGGGTCACCGGCCTTCATCTCCCTGCGCCGCCACAGCCACAACACAATCACGAAGGACGCGATGGTGGTGGCCAGCGCGAGGACCCCAACCGGCGTCATTATCAGCGTGTTGCCGAACGGGCGGCCAAAGACGCCCACGATTGAGATCAACTGCGCTCGCTCGGGAAACCAGCCCGTCTCGCTCGCGGCAAGCTGATGGTTGAGGATCACGCTGATCCACGGGACGAAGCCGATGGTGGCGAGCGCTATGCCGGGCATCATCTGCAGCAGGTGCGCTCGCTGCCGCCGATCACCGGCCGCGAGGGCAAGGGCAGTAAGCACCGCGGCGGCCAGCGCCACCGCACCCCAGTAGTGGATCCACGGCAGCACCAGCGCGGTAGCCGCAAAGCCGACAGTCGCAGCACGGTCGCGGCGGCGGGAGATCCGGATCGCGAAATACCACATGAGGATGATCGCGAGGGTCAGTAGCGTGTAGCTGCGGGCCTCCTGCGAGAACAGCACGCTGGTGGGCATTGCGGCCATCGTGAACGCCGCCACGAGGCCCGTCACCGCGCCGAACAGTTGGCGGCCGACCAGGAAGATGGCCGGAACCGCCGCTGTGCCGAGGACAACCGAAAGCGATCTCACAGCCGCGTCGGACGATCCGAACGCCCTCTGCCAGAGATGCAGCAGGAGGTAGTAGCCCGGCGGGTGCGTGTCAAGCTGCGCCGCCATCTCGACAACATCGGCAATTGTGGGTTGCGTGCTGATGATGGTGCTGACTATCTCGTCAAACCAGAGGTACTCGTCGGCCACGCTGTACGCCCTGAGACCCGCACCCAGAGCCGTCGCGATCAGCAGGAGGATGACCACGAGGCGATGCCCTGGCTCCCGCTCACTGACCGGCTCAACGTGGCCATCACTCATCCGTGTGCCGCCTCGGTCCGAATCCGACCCGCTCCCGAGCCAGCAGGCGCAGCGTCTGTGCCACGGTCCGGCGCACATTCATCTTGCTCGCGCCAACCTTCTGATCGTACCGCAGGATCATCGGCACCTCGTCCATGATGACGTTGAGACGAGCGAAGCGCAGCAGCAGCTCAACCTGGCAGGCAAAGCCCTGCTCGGTGATGAGATTGTCGCCCCAGAGGCGAATGGCCTCACGTACCACCGCGGCTCGGTAGGCGCGGTAGCCGCAGGTGTAGTCGCGCACTCCCGGAATCGGGAACGTGATGCGAAAGAGCACCCCCGCGCCCCAGCTCATGAACTGCCTGAAGCCGACCAGGCCCAGCACCCTTGCGCCGGGCTGATAGCGCGAGGCGATGATGATGTCGCGCCCCTCGCGGATCGACCGCACCATGCGAGGGATCAGCCCCGGCAGATGCGTGTTGTCGCCATCCATAGTGACGATGATGTCGTCATCGGCGGCTTCGGCGACTGCAGTGGTGAGGCAGGTCCGCATTGCCGCGGCGAGTCCCATGTTGCGCTCATGGGGCACGAGGGTAACCGGATAGCGTCGGGCCCTGTCTGCGATCTCGGCGGCTGTGTCGTCGGTGCTGCCGTCATCAACCACCAGTACGCGATATTCGAAATGCTCGGCCCTCATCGCCGCGTCAATGTTGTCGAGCAACGCACCGATGGCTCCCTCTTCATTGTAGGCCGGAACTGCGAACAGCAACATGACAGGTCCCCCCCATGATGGTGTTGGGTGGGTCAATGGTGCGAAATCAGCCACGCATCATTCGTGCGGCGATGATGCTGCATGCTTCCAGTACCTCGATGCCCGCGTTTTCGAGCTTCTGCCGAAGCTCCACGCTGCCGGCGCCGGGGTTCAGATAGACCTGCGCTATCCCCTTCTCGATGATCTTGTCGGCGATCCTCATCCCCAGCGGCGGCGGGACATACATCGTCGCCACCTGCACCTCCCCGGGGATGTCGAGAATAGTGGGATAGGCCGTCAGCCCCTCGATCTGCTCCTCACGCGGATTCACGGGATAGACCGTCCATCCGGCCTCCTGCCACGCCCGCACGGCCATATTACCGTACTTGGCCGGGTCGGCGGACGCGCCTACCACGGCGATTGTTTCTCGCATCGCGGCTGACTCCCATTCGTGAGACGCACACCGTCGGCTTGACTACGACACCCGGCGGCGGTACAATTGAACGTGACTGCTCTCGTCGCAAACTGCCGGGAGGCGCACAGGTGACGTGCCCGAAATGTCGCGTGGCCATGAAAGAGCAGCGGGGCGTTCATCATGGCCAGCGCAAATTCAGATGTCCCAGGTGTGGCAAGACCCGCATGAAGCGGCACCGGGAACGCTAACCGCCCGCTGCTTCGCCATCTTCGCGGGCGGTTCCTTCATGAGGTCATGACAATATGATGGGCCGGACTCCGAACAGCGGATGATCGGCCTGCCCGCCTGCAGCGGCTGCGTAGCACAACTGCCGCCGCAGATCGTCGGGACGACTGGTATCGGGTTTGTTGCTCCTGATGGGGAGACGGATGAATGAGTGCTGACGATCTGAGGCCCGAAACGCCAAAGCAGGATGGCCGCGGCTGGACTCGCACCGTGCTATTGATGGCGGTGCCGCTCATGCTCGTATGGGCGGCCGCCTTCTGGGTGACGGGGCTGCTGTGGTGGAGCCCCCGAGAAGATGCCGTGGAGCAGTCGCCACCGCCCGCACCTCCCGCGATAGAGGCCACAGATGCCACGACGATCGATCTTGAGCGATACACACGCGCGCGCCCGACATGGCAGCCGTGATCGGCAGTAGACGAACTCTCGCAGCATGATTGGCAGCAGCGTTATATGAGCCTTAAGCGGATCAGTGTCATCGGCGCTGGAGTCGCAGGATGCGCCGCGGCGATATCCGCCGCGGCACGTGGCGCGGACGTGCTTCTCTACGAGCAGCGCCCCCTCCGGTCAACACCAGTGCACACCACCGGGATACCGGCGGAACTCTGTGGCGGTGGCGACTTCGGCGCGGAGGAGACGGATCGCGCCGGTGGGCTGCTCAATGCGGAACTGCGTGAGCTTGTCCCCTCGCTGTCCTCCTGCATCGACGCCGCGCGCATGGGAGAGCACACGCTGCTGGTCGCCCGCGAGGCTTTCTCGCAGGCGGTCCGTGATCTCGTGGAAGCCTCGCCCCGGATTGAGTTGCGCGAAGAGCACGTTGCCGCACTTCCCGACGGGCCGGTGGTCATCGCCAGCGGTCCGGCCACCTGGTCTCCGCTGGCGCGAGCGATCCATGCCGCATCGGGAGCGCCCTTCGTCTTCTCCTACTGCGGGCGCCCGCCACTGATCGCCGCGGACAGCGTTGATCTCTCGGAAGCTCTCTTCGTGCCGCCCTACCCGGGGGCCGAGCCGACGATCTTCCTGCCGCTGAGTGATGACGAGGTGGCGGGTCTTGCACGGCTGATCGCTTCGGGGGCCAGGGACCACCCGGCGGGCCTCGAGCCGCAGATGGTCCTGGCGGATGAGCAAGTGCCCGTGGAGAGATTGGCCGCCGACGCTGATGAACTGGCCTCAACGATCCTGCGCGGGCCCCGGGGACCGCAGGTGCAGACGGAAGGGCCGGCGCTTTGTCTGGTGCCTGATGACCCCGAGCAGAGCGCATTCCACCTGCAGGGGCTTTGCACGTCGCTGACCACAGCCGCTCAGCAGAGCGCGCTTGCGGCGGTCGCGGCGCTGTCGGAGGTTCGCGTGCTGCGCCCGGGGCTGATCCATCGCACGCCATGGCTGGCCGGGCGCGAGGCGACGCTCTCGAGCCTGGAGCTCGAGCGGCTCTCTCGTGTGCTGCTGGCAGGAACGCTTACCGGCGCGTGGGGCTACCTCGAGGCGATGGCCACCGGCGCCGTCGCGGGCGTGGGTGCGGCATCTCTGGCAGACGGGCGCAGCCCATTGCCGCCGCCGCCCGATAGCATGACCGGAGCCCTCTGCTACGCCATCGCGAGGCGGGAGCCGCAGGGCGACAGCAGGATGCTGCGCGCAAACTTCGGCATGCTGCCCGAACGGCCGCAGGATGAGGGTATGTCGAAGACCGAACGCCGCAGGGGGCAGATAGAGCGGGCGCTGAACGCGATGCGCGAGTACGCCGGCCGCTGAACCGAGTGCTGATGTCGAACCGTCTCCGCTGCAGTGAAGGAATAGATAATGCACGCCGGATGGCAGGATGACTTTCTCAGGTACCTCACCGACGTCCGCAGGCTCTCCCCGAACACAGTGGAGGCCTACGCCAATGACGTCAACCAGTTCGCCGACTACCTCGCCGCCAACTGGGGCGAGGACCGCGCGTACAACTGGTCGGCGGTGAGCTACCGCACGATCCGCGGCTTCCTCGCCGACCTTTCGCAGCGACACTACAGCCGCGCCAGCATGGGGCGCAAACTCGCCGCGCTGCGCACATTCTTCCGCTACCTGCTCACCGAGAACGCGGTGACGCAGAACCCGGCGGCCGTCGCGCCCACTCCGCGGCAGGAGCAGCATCTGCCGGAGTATCTCTATGCCGAAGAGGTCGAGCAGTTTCTCTCCGCCCCGGATGAGAATACCGCACTCGGCGAGCGAGACCGCGCCATCCTCGAACTGCTCTATGCCACGGGTGTGCGGGTCAGTGAGCTTGTCGCGATGGACGTGGACGCGCTTGACTTCGAGCAGCGGCAGGTCCGTGTCATCGGCAAGGGCAATCGCGAGCGCGTGGTGCTGATGGGCGATCGTGCTATCGCTGCCCTGAGGCGCTACCTCGCGAGCGGGCGGAAAGAGCTTCTGCGCCGGGCACAATCGCCCGACGAGTCTGCCGTCTTCCTCAACAAAAGCGGCGGGCGTCTCAGCGTCCGCGGCGTGCAGCAGCGCGTTCATCGCTACGTCCTTGAAACCGCCGCGAGCAGCCGCATCACGCCACACGCGATGCGGCATACCTTCGCCACGCACATGCTCGACGGTGGCGCGGACCTGCGTGCGATCCAGGCGCTGCTGGGCCACAAGTCGCTTAGCACCGTCGGCATCTACACCCATCTGACAACCGAGCGAATGAAGCAGGTCTACGCGGCGGCACATCCACTGGCCGATGATGCCGGGCCGGAGGAGTCCCCGCCTGGGGGGCGAAGGCGCGTAACGGAGGATGAGCAATGACACGGTCAACAACAATCGTCGTGGTGCGCCGCGACGGTCAGACAGCGATGGCGGGCGACGGGCAGGTGAGCATTGATGACACCATCGTCAAGGGCACGGCGCAGAAGGTGCGGCCGATGTATGATGGCGAGGTGCTCGTCGGCTATGCCGGAGCCGCCGCTGATGCCCTCGCGCTCTTCGAGCGCCTCGAGGAGAAGCTGGATGAATACAACGGGAACCTGCCACGGGCGGCGCTGGAGCTTGTGAAGCAGTGGCGCACCGACAGGGTCCTCCGCCAGCTTGAGGCGCTGCTGCTGGTGGCCGATGAGGAGCAGACCTACCTGATCTCCGGCAACGGCGACATGATCGTGCCCGACGACGCCGTGATGGCGATCGGTTCGGGTGGCAGCTATGCCCTCGCCGCTGCCAAGGCGCTCCTGCGCAATACCGAAATGTCCGCGCGCGAGATTGCCGAGAAGGCGCTGGGTATCGCCGGAGAGATCTGCGTCTTCACCAATCAGACAATTACGCTGCATGTGCTGCCGCCGGAGGAAGACGACAAGCAGGACGAGGCGTAGGACACGCTCCGCGCACACAGCGTTGATGACAGGAGACAATCGCGATGTTCAGACCCGAAAGTGACGTCCCCAGCCTCAGCAGTGAGATGACGCCGCGCGAGATCGTGGCGGCACTCGATCGCTTTATCGTCGGGCAGGATGACGCCAAGCGCGCGGTCGCCGTGGCGCTACGCAACCGCGTTCGGCGCCGGCACATCCCCGAAGACCTGCGCGATGAGGTGATCCAGAAGAACATCCTCATGATCGGACCGACGGGAGTGGGGAAGACCGAGATCGCCCGGCGCCTCGCGCAGCTTGCGAAGGCCCCGTTCGTAAAGGTCGAGGCAACCAAGTTCACCGAGGTCGGCTATGTCGGCCGGGACGTGGATTCGATCGTCCGCGATCTAGTGGACATCGCCTACCGCATGGTCGAGAAGGAGCATATCGGCCGCGTCCGACCGGAGGCCGAGAAGCGGGCCAACGAGCGGCTGCTCGAGGAACTGGCCGGTGGCGAACCGGAGCCCGACTTCCCGTGGATGGTCCCCGGCGGCGGTGGCCGTGAGGAGAGCGCCGAGGAGGCCTCCGCCCGCTTTGAGCGGGAGCAACGGCAGCGCGATCAGCACAACAAAGTGCTGGAGTACACTCGACGCCGCCTCGATGCCGGTGAGCTCGAGAACGAGGAAGTCGAGGTTGAGATGGAGGAGAGCCCGTCGATGCAGAACCTGCAGATCTTCTCCCCGCAGGGCATGGAGGAGATGGGCTTCAACATGCAGGAGATGCTCGGCAACATCTTCCCCTCGCAGACCACCACGCGCCGCATGACCGTGGCCCAGGCACGCGAGATGATGATCGAGCAGGAGGCCCAGCGCCTCGTGGATGCGCAGGCGATTGCCGCGGAAGCCATTGACCGCACCGAGCAGTCCGGCATCGTCTTCCTAGACGAGCTTGACAAGGTGGCCGGTCGCGAGTCAGGCCACGGCCCGGACGTCTCCCGCGAGGGTGTGCAGCGCGACATCCTCCCGATCATCGAGGGCTCGACCGTGCAGACGAAGTACGGGCCCTGCGACACCTACCACATACTCTTCATCTGCGCGGGCGCCTTCCACGTATCCAGCCCGTCCGACCTCATCCCCGAACTCCAGGGCCGCCTGCCGATCCGCGTCGAACTCGACAGCCTCACCGGCGATGAGTTCCGCCGCATCCTCGTGGAGCCGGAGAACTCGCTGGTGCGGCAGTACACGGAACTGCTCGCGACCGAGGGCGTGAGGATATCCTTCTCCGAAGAGGCGCTCGATGAGATCGCCGAACTCGCCCAGGAGGTAAACGATACCACCGAGAACATCGGGGCGCGCAGGCTCTACACGCTGATGGAGCGCCTGCTCGAGGAGCTTTCCTTCGAGGCGCCCGAGGTCACCGGACAGACCATCGCCATAGACCTCGGATACGTGCAGTCGCAGCTCAAGGACCTCGCCGGCGACGAGGACCTGAGCCGCTACATGCTGTAAAGGCGGCACAGCGCATGAGGAGGGGTCGCACGAGGGACATCCGCGGGGTGGATCTCCCGAGTTCGACCCACTGCTCTCACGTCAGCGACGCATACAGCGTCAGCGCGCCGAGCAACAGGTACACCGCACCGATGATGCTCTTGAGTCCCTGCGCGGGGATCACCCGCACGGTGGCCGCTGCAAAGAGTGACGCCACTATACCGCCGACCAGCAGTGAAGCGGTCAGCACCCACGGCATCTGCGCGCCGTAAATCACATAGCCGACGATGCCGCCGACGCAACTGAGCGCCTCCGCCAGTGCCGTCACCGCGATCGCATGCCGCATCGTGTCGCCGATCACCATCTGCCCGGCGACGATCAGCGGCCCGTAGCCTCCGCCCATGAAGCCCTTGTTCGCGCCCGCCAGCAGCCCCAGGACCGCTGCGCGCCACCATGAGAATTTCAGCCGGATGTGCCGTGCGACGAAGATCACCACGCCCATGACGAGGATCACCGCGCCGACAGCGCCGTCGAGGGTCCGCTCCGGGAGTGAGATGGCCACCGTGGCGGCTATGAATCCGCCGGCGATGCCCATCGCACCGAGCAGCATCGCGAGGCGAAAGTGCGGGCTGCCAAGCTCGAGGTCAGCGTTCCCAAGGGCGTGATGCGCGATGGAGGCGATACCGCCCGCCACAAGTTGCTGCAGCAGCACGGCCACAACAACCTGCCGGGCCGGAAAGCCGAGCATGATGAGGAGAGCGCTGAGGGTGGTGCCGTAGCCCATCCCGAGCGTGGCGTCCACGTATTGCGCTGCAAAGGACAGCGCCGCGGGCAGGGCATAGTCGCCGATTGTGCGATCCTCGCGCACCTGCGGCACGTCAATCCCACCGACGATCGTCAGGTACGCCGCGAAGCCCATCACGCCCACGATCGACGCGATCCACAGGCCGGTCAGAAAGCGCCTGATCGTACGCGAAGAGGGATCGGTGAGCCGATCCCTCATGCGCACTACGAGATGTCTCCGCCTCACTGGCCTCCTCCATCCCCGTTACGTCATGCGGCAACCGCAGTTGCTACTTCGCCTCGAGGCGGTAAACCCTGAAGTCATCCACGAACTCGTGATTGCGCGTTGTGCGCAGGCCAAAGTAGCCGCTGTCATACGGCTCGGGGTCCTGCAACTCGAAGATGATCTCCCCATCGCGTATGAACTGCACCAGCCCGTTGAAGTAGACGAGTTGGAAGACATAGGTGTGTGTCGGGACGATCAGGTAGTGCGGGTTGTCATCGTAGTGATGGATCGGCTCGGGTGGCGGCGCCTCACCGGTGTAGCGGCGGAAGCGGCAGGTGGTGTTGTTTCCGCCGCCATAGCCGACATAGTATTGCGTCAGCGTTGAGTAGTTGCCGAAGCTGCCGTTGCGCCACTCAGAGCGCGCCCAAAAGTCATCCGGATGCTCGGGATCGTTCGCCTGCCAGAAGCAGTTGAGGTCGCGGCAGTAGTCGAACTCAGACCCGCCCGCCCATGCCTGCCGCCGGTACTCGATCATCACGTTGCCCTCAAGCTTCTCCTTGAACCACACGGTCAGTCCCACGCGCGTGGTAAGCTCCATTCGCTCCTCGGTTATCTGCGGCTCGACATCGCCCTCCCAGACCCACTGCGAGAGGTCGCCGGAGAAGTCGTCGGAATAGAGCGCCTCCCCGACGCGGTAGCGCTGATCGGCGACTGTTTCGTGATCGTATACCGGGTAGGGCTCGCACGGGACGAACTCCTGTGCTCCCGCCATTGCAGTCACCACCATTAGCGCGACTGTCATCAGTAGTACGTTCCTCATGAGTCTCCCCTTTCAGTGCCGGGCCGCTGCTCTCCTGTCTTCGCTCTCACTCGTGGCCGTATGCCGCGGCGATGGCGGAGCGGTGGTCGAACATCTCCTCAATCGGCCCCAGTTGCTTCTCAAGCCCGCATGGCGGCTCATAGCTGGCATAGTCTTCGCCATGGCAGAAGCCCCTCGCAAGCTCCGCGTAGTAGAGGAAGTTGCGCAGCGGAATGTCGGGCGGGATGGCATGATCCACACATGGGATATACCCGCCATACTTGCGCGCCACGCGATAGCGCTCCGCCACCTCCGCACGCAGCCGGCCTCGATCGCGTGCCAGTTCGCGCTTGTCTATCCCGCCTCGGAGGAAGATCCCCGGCCATCGCTGCAGGAACTCCTCCGGATCGTTACCCGCCGCTATCTCCATCGGGCTGAAGCCGTCGAGGCAGCCGGGATACATCACCTCGGCAATCTGCCCGCAGTAGCCGTCGCTCTCCATGATGACCGCTGTGACACCCCGTTCCTTGCAGAACTCGTAGAGGGCGCGGTAGCAGGGCACCATGAACTCGCGCATGTGAGCGGGGGAGAGCATCGCCTGGCCCTTGAACGCCATGTCCTCGCCAAAGTGCATGTAATCAACGTGGATGTGCCGCAGCGGCTCATCCAGCAGTTCCATCGTGAACCACGTCCAGTATTCCATCATCTCCCGCACGAGCCGTGGCTGGTCGTAGAGCATCACACACAGGTTCTCAAAGCCCACCCACTGGCGGGCCATGTAGTAGGGGCCGTAGCTGCGCGCGCTGACGATCCGTTCCGACGCATTCAGCGCCTCCACCTGGTCGCGCCAGTAGTTCCCCTGCCGCTCGATCCGCCCGTCCGGATCGAGGGTCGGCCTCTCTACAATCTCGCGCGGGATGAGCCGCTCCGGCGCATGAGGATCGAAGCGCTGCTTGACCTCCTCGAAGTCATTGAGGCTCTTCACAGGATACTCAAGGTAGCGCCGCGTGGCGAAGCCGGTGGTCGGCTGGTTGATGGCATCAACGCGCGTTATGCCCCAGGCGTCCACCCACTTGCGCAAGTTATCTGTCTCCTCGATGACGCGCTCCTCGAACGGCGGCAGAGGCCCCTGGTAGCACTTGCCGATGTTGAGCGACTTCGGCTCCTCGCCGACGAAGTTGGTCCAATCGGCTACCTGTTCCTCATGCAGCCCCTGCTTTCGCCATGCCGCG
This sequence comes from candidate division WS1 bacterium, assembly GCA_012522765.1. Lineage (GTDB taxonomy): Bacteria > Armatimonadota > Zipacnadia > Zipacnadales > UBA5352 > UBA5352. The sequence goes on from JAAYJW010000434.1 coordinate 18,886, forward strand.
ATGGTCGAAGCCCGCGGGCCCTGAAACCACACCGGCAGCCGGTCGGGCTCCTCGTGCGCCACGATGCGGCGGAAGCGCTCGCGTTCGGTCATGCCTGCCGCTCACCTCGTCGTCGAATGCCTCGCGGTCAGTGCTCTTCAGTGTAGGGCTGGCCGTCTATGCTCACTTCCCCGCCATCCACTATCGCCGCCGCCGTGTTACCCTCGATCTCCCGCTTGATCACTGCGACCTTTGCATTTGCCGCGATTCCGGCCGCTTCCATGGCCTGCGGACCGCTGAACGAGCACATGACGACATACTCGCTCATCCCGTCCTGCAGGCGCAGCGCAATCATGCTGTCGGTCATGGCAAGCAGTTCAGCCGTGATCTTCGGCACCTGCTCCGTCGGGTGGGGGACAAGCACAGTGACGAACGTCTGCGGCGTGGCGCCGGTGCGCGAGTAGACCGCGCAGGGGATAGCACGGTGGTTCTCCCGCGGGACCCAGCCCATCAGCGGGTCCTCCTGCCCCTTTGCGATACGCAGCGACAGCCCCTCAGTCAGCAGCGGAACAAGCGTCAGGTTCGGCTCGCCCGGATCGGTGCTGCTGACCGTCAGCCCATCGTCGCCGACCGCGGCATCCGCCGCATCGAGGTTGAACAGCGCCTCGAACAGATGCTCACCCTCCGCGTCAAGCATCCGGTCTATCACGATGAAGTAGCCGTTGCGGACGAAGATCACCGTTCGCTCGTGTGTGCAGGGCATGCGGTCGGGCCCGTAGCCGGTGTCATAGCGCCCCACGCACCAGTCGAAGAGATCATTTGTCGCCCAGACACCCTCCAGCGGTTCATCGGTAGCGTAGGTAGCCGAAAGCCCTCGGCGGCGCTGCGACATCCCATCCACCATCACGGTGTTATGCGCGGGGGTGTCGAGCACGAAGCGCCGCCAGTTCGAGCGGTCGTAAGAGTACGTCCCCGCCTCGGTCAGCAGCGGCTTCCCCCAACCCCAGAGGTAGATCCCCAGCGCATCCTCATGCTGGTGGCCGATGCCGAAGGGGCCGACCTCGAAGGACATGTACCGTGCGTCGGCGTCCCAGCCAGAGCGCATGATCGCCTGCCTGGCCCACGGGAAGAACACGCTCGTGAAGTCCACGCGCTCGCCCTCGGCGCCGTTCGTCGCCGCCCAGAGGAACTGCGGATCGCCCCAGGTGTCGTATGCCTCCTGCAGATAGCGCGTCACGCGCGTCAGTCCCGAATCGTTCAGCGGCGGCAGATAGCCGCCGGGGATCATTGCGCGCAGGTTGTACTCGTACATGCGCTTGAGCTTGCCGAGATACTCCTCCGGCACTTCGTAGCCATTGCGCACTGCCGGCGCCAGCGCCCGCATGAAGTTGCCCAGCGACACCTGGTGGTAGCCCGTGGATAGCTCCTTCTGCGCGCCGTCGGGGTATACCTGATCGTCAAGCTCCTGCAGCAGCCGCCCGTATGCCACCTCGCGCCACCGTTCGGCCTCCGTGAACTCCGGGAAGATGCAGCCGATGTGCGCGAGGCCATTGCACTCCATCGTCACCCAGTTGCCCTTGTGCTCGGGGTGCTCGACGGTCATGCGAGTGAGCGTCCGCGCGTGCTCGACGAAGGACTTGAGGAAGGTCGCATGCGCTTCGGGTGTCATCTGCGGCGCGAACAGGAAGTAGTGATATGCGTCCATCCACGACCCTGCGGTGCGGATGCCCTGCTCGATGGTGCGCCATGTTGGCGATTGGTTGGGGCTGCCCAGCACCGGCGCGGGGTTGTCGCGCACCCAGTCGAGCATCTGCGCGACGAACTCCTCGGCGTACTTGTCATCGCCCGTCGCCCACCACGCGCGCCCGAGGATGCGCCAGTTCTCAAAGCGATTGAGCTGGTAGGTCCACTCCGGCGTGAACTCGGGCTCGTCCTGCCCGAAGCCGTTGAAGCGCCAGTCTATGTCATCGCCTACATGGGCTTCGCGGCCAAAGCGGTTGAACATGTGCGTCAGCACGTAATCCGCGGCGGTGGTGTTGTATCCGGCCTCGCGCTTCGTGTCCCATTCGCGTGGATCGAAGCTCCAGGCGGGCTCGCTTCGAGTGCGAAAATGCTCCAGCAGCGCCGCCTTCGCCGCCTCGTAATCGCCTGCGGCCGCGGCCTCTCGTGCAGGCGCAAGACTCTCGATGTCTTCACCCAGCAGGCCGAAGAACTCCTCGTCGCTCAGGAGCGGCCCCTCACCGCCCACGTCGTCGCGCAACTCAAGCCTGTCGATGTGAACCACCGCCTCCGGGTGCGGGGTGTTATCCCAGCCAACTGAGGTGAAGCGAACAGAATCGACCTGATCCCAGCCGCGCGGGGAGCGCGTGCCGGCGTTACCCTCGATCATCACGCCAAACATTCTCCAGCCGGTGAAGTTCAGCGGCACCTTCACCGACCAGTAGTCGGGGCCATCGGTTGCCGGGTTCTCCGAGGAAATGATGCACATGAACGCGGTCGGGACTACGCGCTCGTTGTGCACCCAGAAGCTGAGCGCGTTCCAACCGGACCAGTCGTGCGGGATCTGCGTACTGCTCACAGCGGGGCGGTCCGGGTGGTTGCTCCAGCGCGCCGAGGTCGCCCCGGAGTGCGCGACAGCATCATCAAGCTCAAAGCCCTGCCACGCCTCGACCGTATCGAAGTCCTCGAAGACAAGGTTCTCAGCCCCGACGGAGGTGAGCGGAAGGAGGATCGTGATCACAGTTACGTGTACCAGCAATCGTCTCATTCGCTACCTCCGGTAGTGGGTCGGTTGAGGGCCTGCAGATTCAGTCTCGCCTGTACAGGCCTTCGAGCATCGCCTCGTCAATGATCCGGCCGAGCATCGCCGCCTGCAGTTCATCGTGGGTGGCGCCTTGCTCGAGCCCCGTACGCTCCGACAGAGCGTAGAGGCGGAACTGGTAGCGGTGCGCCTGGCCCGGTGGCGGCGCGGGGCCCATGTAGCCGATCTCGCCGCCGGTGTTTGTCCCCTGCACTACCGTCGGCCCGTCCGGCAGCCCCTCCGCGGGTAATGCCTCGGGCAGTCCTCCAATGTCTGGACTCATGCCGTAGACAACCCAGTGCGTCCATCCGCCTTCGCGCGGGGCGTCCGGATCATGAACGATCAGCGCCAATTCAACCGTGCCCTCAGGCACGGCACTGAAGGCCAGCGGCGGCGAAATGTTCTCGCCATCGGGGGTGTAGCGCGCCGGGATCACGTCGCCGTCAGCAAACGCGCCCGAGGTGATTGTCAATTCCACCTGCGGTCCCTCCTCGCCAGGAGCGGGCAACGGCCCGGTGTCGTATGTCTCATCCACCAGATCGGAGGGTTGGCCGAGCACCTGGGTGCCCTCCGGTTGCCGCTCACATCCAGTACCGACCAGCACCAGCATCGCGGCAATCACCGCGAAAGCTACGTACATCGCTCGCGTCGCCATCCCCATATCCTCCTCATGCGTCAGCGCCCTGGTCTACTCAAGCGGACACTGTGCCTGCTTGCACGCCTTCATTGACCCCAGGAAGTTCTCGACCCGGTCGAAACCGTTGCGCAGAAGAATTGATGCCGCGTTGGATGCACGGTAGCCGGTGCCGCAAAAGGTCACGATAGGGCGCGTATCTCGGACTTCATCAAGCTTGTCCGCAAGTTCGCCCACGAAAATGTGCTGTGCTCCCTGCAGCATGCCCTTCTCCGCCTCGCCCCTCTTCCGTACATCGAGCAGCAGGAACTCCTCGTCCTCATCATACCTGCGGTTGATCTCTTCGACGAAGATCTGCGGGATGGTGGCGAAGGGCAGGGCATTGATCGCCCACTCCTCCATGCCGCCCTCCAGCCAGCCCTCCACCTTCAGGTAGTCGATGCGCTGCAGTTGCGTCCATGCCTCCTCGAACTGCGCGAGGTTGTATGTCACCGGCGCGATCGGCACGTCGAAGCCGACCTGATAGCCGATGTACGAAGAGAGCATTGGCAACGTTATGTTCAGGCTGCCCGGTATATGCGCGCCGCCGAACGCCTCCGCCCCGCGAATGTCGAGCACCAGGCCACCATCCTGCCGGAATTGCTCGACCTCAGGCGCCTTCATCGGCCGCGGAAGCTCACCCACTGCATCGTGCAGCAACTCCGGACCCTCCTGGTTCGCAGCGTGCATGCGCTCGAAGTACATCGGCATGTGATGGAACTCGCTTGCCTTGTGCTGGACGAACTCGTCGCGGTCGGTCTTCTGCAGCATCGAGTTATGCCGACGCTCATAGCCGAGCGTGGAGAACGCCCGCGCCGCCATGTTGTCACCGCAGGCCGATCCCGCTCCATGCGCGGGGTAGAGGATTGTCTGATCGCCCAGCGGCAGGATCTTGTCAAAGAGCGAGTCGTAGAGCAGCCCCGCCACGTGCTCGCGCTGGTCGGGGAAGAAGTCCGTGCGGCCTACGTCGCCGATGAAGAGCGCATCACCGGTGAAGACGCCGACAGCGTCCTCTTTGCTGAAGTCGGTGTCATACACCGCGACGGAGATGCTGTCGAAGGTATGCCCCGGCGTGTGCAAGATATCCAGCCGAAGCTGCCCGAGGTCGAAGCTGTCTCCCTCGGCAACATCGCTACCGTAGCCCCACTCGGTCTGCTCGTGATGGTGCACCTCGCAGCCGGTGCGCTCCTGCAGTTCCCGCGAGCCGATGATGTAGTCTTCGTTGCGGTGCGTCTCAAAGACATGCTCGATCGTCATGCCCTCCTCGCGCGCAATGTCGATGTAGACCTCAACATCGCGGCGAGGATCAACCACAGCGGCGTAGCTGCCACTGCCGATGAAGTATGAAAGGTGTGCCAGGCCCTTTGACTTGATCTTCTTCAGGATCATTCCTGTATCTCCTCCACCACTTGATCCATCAGACTGTTAGCTACACGTGCGGCACGCCGTTGTCCATCGGCCGCTCCGAGTTGCGCTCGCGCTGCTCCTTCGTCGGGGCATAGTCACCGTAGAGCAGCGGATCGTTGCTCTCGACCATCCAGTTTTGCACCCGCGTGCGCAGCGTCCACGCGACATCGTCGTACTGCGGCTCGTCTATCACATTCTGCTGCTCCAGCGGGTCGCGCTGGAGGTCGTAAAGCTCCTCTCGCGGCCGGACGCTGCTGTAGAAGTCCTCTTTCATCGCCTCGCCTGCCGGGGCAACATAGATATCCGCGGGCATGTACACCAGCGGCCCGCGCCCGAAGTTGCGGACGTACTTGTAGCGGTTGGTGCGCACTGCGCGCATCGGGTTGTACTGGTCGTGCCAGGTCATCTCGCAGAAGATGTCCTCGCGCGGCTCATAGTCCTCTCCATCGAGCAGTTCGAGAAAGCTGCGACCATCGAGGTGCGGCGGCGTCTGTGCGCCCGCCAGGTCGAGGATCGTCGGCAGCAGGTCGCAGTTGGTCAGAAGCTCACTTTGAACGCGCGCGGGCTCGAAATGCCCGGGCCAGCGGACTATCAGCGTGGTCTTGATCCCCGGGTCGTAGCAGGTGCCCTTGGCGCGCGGCATCGCAATACCGTGGTCGGTGGTGAAGATGAACACGGTGTTGTCTGCAAGGCCGCTGTCCTCCAACGCCTGCCGCATCTGCCCGACGGCCTCATCGAGCCGCCAGATCAGCCCGTGCAGCCCCGCCAGGTCCTCGCGGATGCCCGGCCGATCCGGGAGGTAGGGGAGAGGCTGCAGCGTATCGGGGTTGTCGCGATCGTATCCCTCGCACTCATAGGGCCGGTGCGGCTCTGTGATGCCGCAGGAGACGAAGAACGGTTGCCCATCCTGCGCCTCGCCTTGCAGATAGCTCCCAAGCTCCGATGCCACCGTCAGCGCGTGGTGGTCGCAGTTGTTGATCGTCTGATAGCCGAGCATCGGGGCCTCGGTGTTCTCATGCTGATGTGCGATCAGCCGCGTCTGATAGCCCGCGCGGTTGAGGTACATCGGCAGCGTGACCTCGTTCGCGCCAATCCGCCAGCCGAGGTGCGCGAGGCCCACGAGGCCATTGTTGTGCGGATAGCGGCCGGTCATGATCGAGCCGCGCGAGGGCGAGCACTGCGCCGCCGTGCAGCAGTAGTTGTCGAAGAGCACGCCCTCCTCAGCCAGCCCGTCAATATTCGGCGTCTCGATCGGCGCCCCAAGACATCCGACGTACTGACCGAGATCGTGGCAGATGACCTCGATCACGTTCGGGCGCGAGTTGTAGCTTGCCGTAGGCATCGTCGTACCTCCGTGTTTCTTCGTCCAGTTAATGAGATTCGTCGGTCAGCCATGAAGGCCTGCCGTTTGTGCTTGACGCTGTGCAGGATGCTACCGCGTCTCCCACTGCACCTGCGCGCCCCTGACGAGCGCTGTATCGTCCTCAAAGTGCGAGAGGATCAGCGTGTTGGCGTCCGGGTCAAACGGTGCCTCAGGCCGGTCGAAGTTGCCCTCGTAGCGAGCCACATCAGAGACGCGCAGTTCGTCAACGAAGAGGCCTGCGTAGGCGTCCGCGGGGATGAGCAGCTCCGGCGCGGCCCAGCCGGGTTCGGGCTGGATGTGCCGGTTGAAGCTGGTCTCAACGCGCACGCCGTCGATGTACAGCGCCACCTCAGTAGCGCCCTCATCGCGCGTGGAGGGGCGCCAGGTGGCGGCAAAATGCACCCATCGGTCCTGCGGCAGGACAAGGCCCGTCTGATGACCCGGCGCGCCTATGTAGAAGTAAGTGCCGACGCTGATGCGCCGGTACAGTTGCAGCGGGCCGCTGCGGATCAGTGAGCGGTTGTGCAGGTCATCGTGCTGGCGGGTGTCGCGCACCCACATCTCGATGGTGCCCTCGGTCTCGTTCATCAACGGCGTCCCATCGGGTGACTTGAGCGCGAGGCCCACCCCCGTCGGCAGCGACAGTGCCTGACCGCCCCCCAGCGGCGACTCTACGAGCGTCGGTCCATCGCCGGTGGGCAGCGGAACGGGCGGCATCTCCACGATATAGTCAGGTATGAACAGGGCACCTGCGCCTGCAGCGACGATGTTCGGCACACCCTCGAAGCGCAGGTAACTGGCGGTGGGGGCGAGGAACGAGATCGTCCATGCCTGATCTTCGGCAGGCTGCCCCGCGTCGAGTTCTATGCGCTCATAGTCCTGCCGGCAGTCAGAGGTCACCGACCACACGCGCTCCGCGACGTCCTCGCCGTCGGCGTTGCGCACCGTCACCCGGACGTCCGTGCGCATCGTAAGGCTCTTGACGCTCAGAGAGAACGGCCCGGTGCCCGCCGGGACGAGGAATGTCTCCGATGCAGCGGCCACCCAGGCGTCGCCGGTGCCATGCACGACCTTCGGCATGCTCGTCTCAAGCACCGTCACCCGCACCGGCGCGATTTGGCTCGCGGGCACGATGCAGTAGGTGCCGGTTTGCCCATCGGCGGGGATTCGCAGATCCATCCGGCCCTCGGTGGCGCCGGTATCCGCCGCCAGAGCAGGAGTGGTGGTGACGCCTGTGAGCAGATCCACGCGGCTGATCTCCTGCGCATCGGGACCGAGCACCCTCAGCGCCGGCCGATCCTCAGCCGGCAGTCGCTCCACCCACTCCTGCCAGTTGCTGAACGGCGCCGCGCCGAGGCCGGGAATGCCACGATAAAGCTCGATCTTCAGCCGCACGAACTGCTCCGCGTCCTCGGCCTCCTGCAGATAGATCGGCCCGGACCCTGTCGCCGTCGGCCCGGCTCCCTGCGGCATGTCGGGCACGTCTCGCATCAGGGCCGCGAAGGTCGGAAGCTGATTGCCCAGCGTCGACTCATACGCATGCTCGAAGGTCCACGCGATCGCACCGATCTCGTGATCTTCGCCAGTGGTGGGAACGCGCTCCACCGCCACCTTGAACTGCCACGCCGCGTAGGGGAGCAGGCTCTCCTCGCCGGTGAACCAGTAGGCGTGCGAGAGGCCCCAGAGCGTCGTGTGGCGGGTGTCGGCGAAGACGTCTGCATCCCGCCGCTGGCTGAGAACGCGCATGTCATTGACGAACAGGTCCCGCATACGCTCGTCGCCGGTAAGCTGGTAGTACTTGACCTTGCCCTCGTTCATGTAGACGTCATCGTAGCGCGTGGTGCCAAGCTTCTGCTGCGCGCCGTAGAGGATGTCGGCAAGTTGATGAGCACAGGAGAGATACTCCGGGTCCCATGACGCCTCGTAGGCTTCTATGAACATCCGCATTCCGCCACCGGTCTGGCGATGCACGTAGATGTTGTTGGCGCGCTCATGCCTGCGTCCCGCCTGGTGGTCGGCGAACTCCCTGAAGACCTCCCACGCACGCGGATTGCCGTTGAGGTAGTAGTCGGCGAGCATGAAGCGCACATGGCAGTCCGGCCCCAGCGGGTAGATGTTCGCGCCGTAGTGGCAGACGCCGTCATTGCCGCCGTAGCGTCCGCCTTTGAACTTCGGGAAGCGGAAGTCGAGGCTCTCGTCACTGTCGAGATGGCAGATGTCAATGTCCATGATGTGCCGCGAGTTGACGCGGTGGAAGTCCCACGCGTCGCGCCGTCCCGAGCGCATGTAAAGCAGCGGAACACGTTCGGCCCGCCGTAGAACATCTGCGCCCAGTGCCGCCAGTGGACGTAGGTGATTGTCTCTGGATTGGTGGCGCTGCTGAGCCCGTAGTTCATGTCGCCGAAGTTGATCCAGCCGTAGTTCCCCAGCCGATCGCGCAGCCAGTACTTGCGGTGCATGATCGCATCCACCAGCGCCTCGACCTCCGGGAACTGCTCCGGGTCCGCGGCAGCGACTCGGCCAAATGCCCACGTCTGGGCGGCGTACTCAGGATCTGCGCAGGCAAGCACAGGCGTATCGCAGGCCGTTGCTGCCGCCTGCGCGGCTGAGCGTGCCGCCGCATCCGTGCCGAAGAAGTCAAGCTGCAGGTTGTGCGTCTTTCCGATGCCGTAGCCGTTCGTCCACGCGTCGAGGCCGCCACGGTAGAAGTCCTGCCAGAAGACCCGATCGCCGGGGTACTCCGCGCCCATCACTGCTGAGGGCGTGAAGTCGAGCACCGGCGCGTCGTGCGCAGGCCACAGGTGCGCGACTATCGCACCCTCCGTGACCTCAAGCTCCATCGGGAACTGCTCGGCGAAGTCGCGGATCGAGACAAACGCGCCTGCCTCGTCTGCCGCGCGCGCGCCTGCCCAGCCGCCGGAGCGCGTGCCCTCAACTGGCGCGGTTGCGGCGGAGGTGACGATGCAGGTATCAAGCCCCGTCTGCACCACTCGTGCGGGAAGAGCGTTGGCCGCGAGATCCACCGACTCGCCCGAGGAGAGGGCGGCGTTCGCCACCCCGCCCTCAACCGGCACCGCGAGCCGAATGTCGCGGATCTGATTGCTCGAGGTATCGAATGCCACTACCAGCGTGTGATCGTGGCGCACAGAGGCGCTGCCCGCTCTGAACCAGGTGTAGGTAATGAACTGGCAGTAGGGCTCACCGGCGGCTGAGGTGTACCATCCCTCGCGACGGATGACTGTCTCATTCGCACCCTGCCGGGTGATGCTGACGCTGAAGCCGTCCGCGGATGCCGGATATTCCGTCCCGTCGCCGCCGACTACCGTCGGCAGGTTCGCCGTAGCCGCCTCAGGCGTCACGATCTGCTCTCCGGCGACTGTCGCGGCATCGAGCAGCGTCGGGCGGGTCTTGCTGATGGTGGCCTGCAGCGGCCCGGTGTTGATCGTGATCGCATCGGGGGTCTCACTGACGGTCATGCCGTCGGCCTCAAATGCCTCAACTTCGGTGCCGTACTCGATGAAGTAGTCCTGCCCGCGTTCGAGCGTCGCGCTCACCAGCATCCAGCGCACCGACCCATCCTCGCGCCACCAGGTGGCGGTGGTGCGCAGGTCAGCGGGTACGGGCGTGCCGTCGGCGGTAATGAGCCGTGCGTTCTGAGGAGATGCCAGCGCGCCATCGGCGAAGGGCACTCCGAATGTGACCGGGCTGGCATCGAGGCCCGCAACACCCGGCCAATCGGTCCGCAGCGGAACACGAGCGCGCTCAGGTGTGACGACTTCGCGCGAGAATTCCGGCGCCCAGTGGAAGCCGGGATCGAGGGCCTCGACGTTCGGCGGATATGCCGCCCTCAGCCCTTCAATCGTCACCTCCTGCGCTGTCGCAGGCACCGTCAACAGCGCGATCAATGCAGCCAGACATGCCGACGTTCTGAATGCGCGCAGCATTGGTATTACCTCCCGATCATTCGGACCACATGTGGCCACCTCCCGCGACCGTATGGCGCGGGAGGCAGCCCACTACTGGCAAGCCGGATCTCTTACTGCTATCGCGTCTCCCACTGCACCTGTGTGCCCTTCACGAGGGCGGTGTCGTCGTCGAAGTGCGAGAGGATCAGCGTGTTGGCGTCGGGCTCAAACGGCGCCTCGGGGCGGTCGAAGTTGCCCTCATACCGCGCCACGTCGGAGACGCGCAGTTCGTCCACGTAGAGCCCCGCGTTGTCGCCGGGGATTAGAAGCTCCGTCCCTGCCCATCCCGCTTCGAAGCCGAGATGGCGGTTGTAGCTGGTCTCGACGCGCGTGCCGTCGAGGTAGAGCGCTACTTCAGTCTGGCCCGCGCTCACTGTCGATGGCCGCCACGTAGCCGCAAGATGCACCCAGCGGCCCTGCGGGAGGACCATGCCGGTCTGATGGCCGGCACTGCCAACATACATGTAGGTGCCGATGCATATGCGGCGACGGATGCTCAGGTCGCCGGAACGCACAAGCGTCCTGTTGTGCAGGTCGCTGTGCTGGCGAGTGTCGCGCACCCACATCTCGATGGTGCCCTCGGTCTCGTTCATCAGCGGCGTGTCATCAGCGGTTGCGAAAGCCACACCGACGCCAGATGGCAGCGCAAGCGCCTCTCCGCCACCGGTCAGCGGTGACGCGACCCGCGAGGGCGCACCGCCCTGCGGCTCCTCGATGGCAGGCATCTCCACGACCCGCTCAGGAACAAAGAGCGCATCGGGCGAGGAGGCCACGAAAGGTGGCACGCCCTCAAAGCGCAGAAGGGCCGGGGTCGGTGCCACGAACGTCAGCAGCCACGTCTCATCCTCCGCAGGAGCCCCCGCGTTCATCTCGATGCGTTCCCAGTCATGCCGGCACTCCGCCGAGACGTCCCAGTCGGCTTCCGCGACGACATCGCCCTCGGTGTCGCGCACGGCCACACTGACGCCTTTGCGCAGCGTGAGGGCCTTGATGTCAATGCTGAAGTCCTCGGTGCCCGCGGGTACGCGGAAGTGGTGCATCACGCCGCTCACCCACGCATCGCCGGTGCCGTTCACGTGCGGCACGACGACATCCTCCGTCACCTGTAGCGTGATCGGCACGTTGTAGTTGGCGGGCGCCAGCACGTAGGTGCCCGTCTGCCCATCACGCGGGATCATGATTTGAACCACCGGGCGATTGCCGTCGGTATTGAGCCAAAGCGCATTGCCCTGCTCGGGCTCACCCACCAGGTCGAAGCGCGCGGCCTCAGTTCCGTCCGGCGCATACAGAACCAGCGTCGGACGATCCTCGACCGGCAGAGACTGGGCCCACTGCTGCCAGTTGCTGAACGGGGCGGCACCGAAGCCCGGCGGAGCGATGGCCAGCCGCACCTCGACCTTCAGGCTCAGGTCGCCATCTTCAGCCTCCTGGAAGTAGATTGGCCCGTTCCCGCTGGCGGGGGGGCCGATCGACAGCAGCGGCATGGCGTCCGCGTCCGGGAGATCGTCCGTCTCCGCCAGCAGCGCCGCCAGCGTAGGTAGCTGGTTGCCCAGAGTTGACTGATAGGCGTGCTCGAAGGTCCAGCCTACCGCGCCGATCTCATGTGCCTCACCCTCCACCGGGGTTCGGCTCGTCGCTACTCCGAATTGCCAGAGCGCGTAGGGCAGCATATCCCGGTCCCCGGTGAACCAGTAGCCGTGCGTCAGGCCCCAGATGGTCGTCGCCCTCGTGTCGGTGAAGACGTTCGCATCGCGGCGCGCGGAGAGCACCTTCATGTCGTTGACGAAGAGGTCGCGCATTCGCTCGTCGCCGGTCATCTGGTAGTACTTCACCTTGCCCTCGTTCATGTAGACGTCATCGTAGCGGGTGACGCCAAGCTCTTCCTGCGCCTTGTAGAGGATGTCGGCGAACTGGTGGGCGCAGGAGAGATACTCCGGCTCCCATGTCGCCTCGTAGGCCTCCGCGAAGAGCCGAAGGCTCCCGCCGGTCATCCGGTGGCGGTAGATGAGGTTGTAGCTCTTGTCGCGCAGGCCCGCGTAGTGGGTGACGAACTCGTTGAAGACCTCCCACGTGCGCGGGGTGCCGTTGAGGTAGTAGTCCCAGAGCATGAAGCGCGTGTGGCAGTCGCAGCCGATAGTGTACATTTCAGCCGCATAGTGGCAGATGCCACCACTGCCGCCGTAGCGCCCGCCGGTCTCCTTCGGGTAGCGGAAGTTCTCGCCCGCCTCGTGATCGAGGTGCGCGATGTCAAAGTCGAGGATGTGCCGGGTGTTGACGCGATGGAAGTCCCACGACCTGCGGTCGCCTGAGCGCATGAACTGCAGCGGATGGGTGTTCGGGCCGCCGTAGAACATCTGCGCCCAGTGGCGCCAGTGGCTGTAGTTGATCTCCTCAGGGTTCGTCGCGTTGGAGATGTTGTAGTTCACATCGCCGAAGTTGATCCAGCCGTAGTTGCCCAGGCGGTCGCGCAGCCAGTACTTTCGGTGCGTGAAGGCATCCTGCAGCGCCTCGAGTTCGGGGAACTGCTCCGGATCGCGATGGCGCACACGCCCGAACGCCCACGTGTCGGTGGCGTATTCGGGGTCCGCGAACGCCAGCACCGGCTCATCGAATGCCCGCGCACTCGCTTCTGCAGCCGGGCGCTCCGCGGGCGCGGCGAAGAACGTGAACTGCAGGTTGTGCGTCTTGGCGCTGCCGTATGCCTGCGCCCACGAGTCGAGGCCGTCGCGGTAGAAGCTGCGGTAGTAGACCCGGTCGCCGGGGTACTCGTCGCCCATCAGGACCGAGGGCGTGTAATCGAGCACCGGGACGTCATGCGCAGGGTAGAGGTGCGCGATGAGCGCATCGCCGGTTACCTCAAGCTCCATCGGGTACTGCTCCCAGAAGTCGCGCAGGCTGACGAATGCGCCCACTGTGCCATTTGAGCCGCCGGCCCATCCTGCGGCGCGCTCACCCTCGGTGGTATTGCCGGCGCCATCGGTTACGACGCAGGCATCCACCGCTGTCTGTACGACACGCGCGGGAAGAGCGTTGGCCGCGAAATCGAGTGGCTGCGCATCTGCGTCCATGGCGAGAGTGCCGCTGGTGACGCCGCCACTGACCGGCAGCGCGAGGCGAACGTCGCGGATCGTGTTCTCCATGCTGTCGAAGGCGACGACCAGCGTGTGGTCGTGGCGCACCGAAGCGCTGCCCGCGGAGAACCACGTGTAGGTGATGAACTGGCAGAACGGTTCGCCGGCGGGGGAGAGGTACCAGCCCTCGCGCCGGATGACCGTCTCCATCCGGCCGTTGCGGAAGAAGCTCACCTGGAGGTTGTTCGGCGAGGCGGTATATGCAGCCCCGTTGCCATCAACCACCGTCGGCAGGTTGGCCGCTGCCAACTCCGGGGTGACGATTGCCTGACCATTGACCGTGACCGCGTCGAGCACCGTCGGCGTGGTCTTGCTGATGGTCGCCTGCAGCGGGCCTGTATCCACTGAGATAGCATCCGCGGTCTCGTTCACCATCAGGCCATCGGCCGCGAAGGGCTCAACCGCCGTGCCATACTCGATGAAGTAGTCCTCGTCGCGTTCGAGCGTCGCGCTGACGAGCATCCACCGCACCGGGCCATCCTTGCGCCACCATGTTGCGGTGGTACTCAGATCTGCCGGGACCGGCGTACCGTCCGCCGTCACCAGACGCGCGTTCTCTGACGACGCCAGTGCGCCATCATGGAAGGGCACGCCGAAGGTGACGGCGCTCCGGTCCAGCCCGGCGACGTCCGGCCAGTCAGTTCGGAGGGCCACACGGGTGCGGTCGGGTGTGACGATCTCGCGGGAGAACTCCGGCGCCCAGTGGAAGCCGGGGTTCATCGCATCAACGTTCGGGGGGTACTTCGCCTGCAGTTCCTCAATTGTGACTGTCTGCGCAGCCGCAGACAACGCGAGCAACCCGATGAGGGCCGCCATGAGTACGACCGTACCGACTGTACGCATTGACACAACCTCCAGATCGATTTGTGGCGGACGTTGGCGCTCCAGACGATCGACATCTCAAGCGAACTCATTCCTGTG
>JAAYJW010000435.1 GCA_012522765.1 candidate division WS1 bacterium
CGACAACCGGACGGCCGAACCACCGCCCGTCGAAGTGTTGTCGTCGACGGTATTATTCGTTATGTTAGTGGCGCCTGAATGTACCAATAGAGCGGTATTGTCCGGCGAGGCATTCTGCTCGATTGTGTTCCGATGGATCTCTGAGGTGTCCACGTAATAGACAGCGACAGCCTCGGTGCCGCTACAGTCACGCACTTCTGAATCTTCGATGCGGACGTCCTCAACTGTATGAGTCAGGATGCCTGCACCGCCTACCGAAGCCGAAGTGGACTCGATGACCGTCCGACGAATATCGGCGCTCGTGGCCTTCTCTATGAGCAATGCACCGCCCAAACGGGCGCTGCCGCCATCTACGGTGCAGTCATAGATAGTGTGGCTGCCGCCGTTGGCATAGAGGCTCCCGCCGCCCTGATAGGCCATCCCACCACTGCAGGACGTGAAGTGACAGTTTGAGAGCGCGAGGTTCACGCTTGTGCCCGTACTGTATATCCCGCCTCCTTCCGCGGTGGCAGTATTAGTGTCAAATGTGCAGTCTGTAATTGTGACTGTGGCCGCTCCGCCGACGTAGACCGCACCTCCGTTCCAGGCAGTGCCGGAGGTGAAGGTGTTGGAGGTCAGGGCGACAGTGCCGCCACTGATGTGTATGCTGCCACCGTTCGACCCTACGCTTCCAGCAAAGGAGTTGCGAGCGACAGTTGCATTCGCTCCAGTGAGCTTGATGCCGCTGCCGTAGTAGGCCGTGTTGTTGCTGAACGTGTTGTCGGAGATCGTCGGAGTCGGAGTGGTGCTACCAGAGGGTCTCGCATCTATTATGGAAGCGTCAGCGCCTCCGTGGTTGATGTTGCGGAAGACGTTCTTGCGAATGGTACCGCGAAAACCGGCGGCATCGATGCTCCTGGCATATTCGTATGACAGCGACATGGTGAGTGTGATACCTTCGAGCACCGTGGCAGCATCGCAATCCGACAGATCCAGCGCAGATACGCCGGCACTGGCGGAGGCCAGAACGGTGGCTGCGACGACGGCACCATCGTCGGGGTTCTCACTGGTGAGAATGAGAGACTTCCCATTCAGGTCGACATTTTCGGTGTATGTGCCCTGGTGGATTAGGATCGTGTCGCCGGCGGCGGCCGCGGTGACAGCTGCCTGGATAGTGGCATATGTCTGACCTGCGCCGACGTGATGCGTGGTGGGGACGGATGAAACCTGCGCCGTTACGAGGATCGCCAGAAGCAGAGCAAACAGCATGCAAAGGCGAATGCGTCGCACCAGTGAGCAGCACATGTGCGGCACCTCCATCTCGTACTCTGAGGCGCACTGTTCGCGTCAGATGTCCGGCTACCGATCCATACGACGCCTCGCGCGTCTGCCGCGCGGTCCGCGGGTCAGTCACTACCGGATGCAGTTCGGCAGTGTCCCAAAGCGATGAAGTCGTGACGCCACACAGTCTGCCACGAGTGCCTACACAGTCAACACCATCGGGGCGTAGCCGGCCGGAAAAGGTGTGCTTTGCGGCAGTTGCCGCTGAAAAGCCCACCGGAGATGGACGTGCTAACGTCTGCTGCACTATATCCGTTCGCGATAATGGCGTCAACGACTAAGGTGTCAGGTGTTAGCGATGATGTATCCTTCCATGTTACAGAAGACAGGGAGAGGTGGCGGGGACAGTTCTTCCGGTTGGGGTAGTCTGGGCGGTCAAGGGCCCGGGGGGATGTCTCGGATACCCTCGCCGATGGAGACGAGGCAGTGCGCGGTTTGCCGGATCCGGCGAGACTGTCTCGGGCGCTGGCATAAGGGGCACATCCGCGGACGCAGAGCCGCAGGAGGCCGGGGAGGACGGACTGGCGGCTAGATCGATCCGAGCTGGGTGGACAGGGGGAGCGAGCTTGCGTGAACAAGCTACGGAGAGGGATAAGGCCCCCGCGCCCGGGCGCCTGTTGCCACTTCCGGCGCAATGAAGTATACTCTCGGTGAGGGAACACACAGACCGAGTTCCCCGCGGCACCTGTCGGGTACACTGACGCTTTGGCATTGGCTCGGACGTTCACTGACCCGCACTGCCTTTGGTGCGCCGTCTTCTCCAGGCCTGACTGGCAGTCGAACACCCCCTCGATGAGTGCAACTCCGCTACCGGCATGCGTGCTGTCATACGTATTCGTACGGACGATACACCGCATTCGCCACCAGCTACGCCGATTCAGCGGAGATAACTTTTCGATAGCTGGCGACAAGAAGGTAGTGTAATGACACGCAATCGTATCAGTCTCGACGACCGTCTGCAGAGAGCAGTCCAGGCGGCCGGCTACACCGAACCGACTCCCGTCCAACTGGCGGCCATCCCACCGGCGCTCGAAGGGCGGGATATTGTCGGCACCGCTCAGACAGGCACCGGCAAGACGGCCGCCTTCGTGCTGCCGATGCTGCAAAGCCTCCTGACCACGCCGGGCGAACGCGGACGCACGCGCGCGCTGATCGTCAGCCCCACGCGTGAACTGGCCGAACAGATCAACGAAGAGATCACACAACTGGGCCGCTTCACCAACCTGCGGTCAGCCACCGTCTACGGCGGGGTCGGCATGGGCCCGCAGGTGAAGGCGCTGCGCGCGGGCGCAGAGATCATCGTGGCCTGCCCCGGCCGTCTGCTCGACCATGTGCAGCGCGGCAACGCTGATCTCAGCCACGTGGAGACGCTGGTTTTGGATGAGGCCGACCGGATGCTTGACATGGGCTTCCTCGCGGACGTGCGGCGAATCGTGGCGCAGACCCCGCGCGAGCGGCAGACCATGCTGTTCTCGGCGACATTTGCGCCGGAAGTAGATCGCTTCGCGCGCGAGATCCTGCGCGATCCAGAGCGCATCGAGATCGGTCTCACTGCGCCGGCACAGACGGTGAAGCATGCCCTGTGCCCGGTCGCGCCAGATCGCAAAACGGAAATGCTTCTGACGCTGCTCGACAGCACGGACGTGGGCTCGGTGCTGATCTTCACGCGCACCAAGCACCGCGCCAACCGGCTGGCGAAGCAGATCGGCCGCTCGGGGCGCGGGGCGGCCGTACTGCACTCGAACCGCTCGCAGAACCAGCGCCGTAAGGCGTTGGACGCGTTTCGCACAGGTGAGGTCGAGCTGATGGTCGCCACCGACATCGCGTCGCGCGGGCTGGACGTGGACACGATCTCGCACGTGATCAACTACGACATCCCCGGCAGCGCCGACGACTACATTCACCGCGTCGGCCGCACCGGGCGAGCGGAGCGCAATGGCGATGCCATCACGCTTGTGACACCCGAGGACCGGGCAGCAGTGCGCGACATTGAGCACGCGCTGGGCGAGCGAATCTCGGTGCGCAGGATCGAGGGCTTTGACACCGGTGCCCAGGCGACGACTGCGCCCGTAGCGGCCGCATCTGCCACGGCATCGATGGGCACCCGCCGAGGGGGGTCGTCCGGCAGTCGCCGGCGCGGGCGTGGGGGGAGCCGCAAGGGCTCGGCTCGGCGCTGAGCCGGCCGGACCGCCCCCGGCAACGCGCCCGGATGGTCATTACAGTGAATGGTGGCCCGCGCGCCTAAGGAAGCAGGCCGCGGGCCATTAGCGCCCCCCGCCCCACGAGCAGCGCCTGCGCCCGATCAAGCATCACGGGTGTCAGTAGGCCCCTCTGCCGAAGAGTACCACCGGCACCGTGCGCAGGATGATCACGAGGTCCATCAATAGCGACCGATTATTGATGTAGTAGAAGTCATACTCGATGTTCTCCACCAGCGGCAGGTCCTTGCGGCCGAGGATCTGCCACAGCCCCGTCAGCCCCGGCGGCACCTGCAGCCGCAACCGCTGCCACGGCTGGTACTGCTCCACGATGAAGGGCATCTCCGGCCGCGGCCCCACCAGCGACATCTCCCCCCGCAGCACGTTCAGAAGCTGTGGCAGTTCGTCCAGCGAGTAGCGCCGCAGCCACCGCCCCACCGGAGTGACGCGCTCGTCGAGATCGTGCGTCGGCGACGGCGCGTACGGGTCGGCCGCCGGCAGCATGGTGCGGAACTTAAGCATCGTGAACGGCTCGCCATCGCGGCCGATGCGCGTCTGCTCGAAGACGGCGCTCGCCCCCGTCTCGCGGCGGATCAGCGGCGGCACGATCAGCCACACCGGGCACGTCAGCAGCAGCAGCAGCGTGGCGCCGACCACGTCGAAGACGCGCTTGAGCGCCTGCTGCCAGGTCGCGAAGTGCCTGCGCCCCAGCGGCACGACCGGCAGATCGGCCACCCCGGCAATCTCCATCGAGCCCGTCAGCAGGTGCAGCGGCCCGGCGACGAGGCTGAAATGCACGGGCAGATCACGGCACTCGGCGATCAGCGCCATCAGCCGATCCACGTTCAGCTCCGGCTGCGCCACCAGCACCTCATCGAGCCGGTGCATCTCGCACAACGCATGCAGGTCGTCGAGCGATCCGAGTACCGGGAGGCCGCTGATGATGTCCGGCGGCTGACGACGGGCGCAGATGAAGCCCTGCAGCGTGTAGCCGAGCGTGCGATAGCGCAGGATGCGCTCCGCCACGACGCGCCCGAGTTCGCCGCAGCCGACGATTGCCGTGCGCGAAATCACATCGCCCTGCGCCAGCCGCCGCTGCCGGTAGCGCGCGAGCAGCGCCCTCTCGATTACTGCCAACACGCTGCCGCTGAGCCAGAAGAGGATGAGTATGGCGCGCGAGTAGTCGGTCCGGGAGAGGAATGATGCCGCCGCGACGAGGATGGCGGTCAATGCCACCGCTCCGAGGGTGGCGACGGCCTCAGCAAAGGGCGAACGGAAGCGCCCGACGTAGTACAGATCGCGGCTAAAAAACGCCAGCAGCCACAGAACCACAATGACGGGGGCGGCGTTGATGTAGAGTGTGGGCGGGTGCGCCAGCCGCGTCAGCCAGTCCTGCGGCATATAGAGGCGCAGCACGTAAGCGGCAGCAATCGCGAGCAGGCAGGCCAGTACATCGGCGGCCACCAACAGGCCGACGATGCGGTGCTCGAAGCGCTGTCGAGGGGAAAGCATCGTTCGCTTCACTGTCGCATCATCTCGTGACGGCGCGACTGCACGCTCAGATCATTGGAGGTTCGGACGGCCCCGAGGTTCCGCCCGTTCACTTCAAACACCTGTCGGCGCGCTGAGGTTCATCTTGATGAGAGTGACGCCGGGCGCTTCATTGCAGACGAGGAGACGCTCTCCGAGGAGATACCGCGCGAGCGTCACGCACCCGCGCAGGTCTTCGGCAGCACCATCAACCTGATGCTCGACATGCATGAGCTTGACGGCGATCCGCGCTGGATCGAGGCGGCGGAGCGGTATGCGCAGGCGGGCATCGAGCGGCTCTATTACGACGGCCTCTTCCGCGGCGCGACTGACCTGTGGTATTACGAGTCGGAGCTTTGGGTCTCGAACCTCGTCTACGCACTGGTGCGGCTGCACACCATCACGCAGAACACGGAGCACAGAGTGCCCTGCACAGCCTTCCAGCGCTGAAGTTCAGTCGTGAGTGCGGGGTGTGAGCGCCATCTCGACGTGCTGGCCGATGCCGTCGTCATCGGGGATCGCCTGCACGGCTATGTCCCAGTCGGTCTCGTCGAGGTTGAGGTGGATCGTGCCGACGGCGGGCTCGGCGATCCAGTAGGGGATGTCGGCCATCAGCTTCAGCCGCCTGCAGAGGGCACCGAAGAGCACGCGATCGATCTCCTGCATCGCCTGCCAGCGCCCGCCGACCTCGGCCTCGGCGACACCGCCCTCCGCCCCGCCGGTGATGCGCAGCCTGCGCGCGCCGAGTTCGATGGCGCGGGTGAGAAGTCGCCGCGATACAATCACCGCGGGCGCCGGAGCTGCGCGTTCGGCAAGCTCCGCGAGCCGCTCGCGAGTGGTGCGCGTGACATTCAGCGACGCCGCCTGCTGCAAGCACTCGCCTGCCGCGACGAGCGCATCGCCCAGTCGCCCGTTCGCCTCGCCGGCAAGCACCGCGGCCCGCACGAGCGGCGGGAAGACATCGCCGAACTCCGCGATCCGCTGGCCGAGCGAGTCGCCCGCCTGCACGGAGATCTCCAGCGACACCGTCACCGGCGCGAGCGCCTCGATCTCCTGCGCGACGACCTCAAGCGCGCTTAGCACGGGCACATCCAGCCGCAGCAGCGTGCCGAGTTCGCGGCACCACAGCGCAAGCACGGCCCGTTCGACGCGTTGCTGGTCCATGCGTTCTACCTTTCGCGCGACGCGGCCTTGCCCACCGCTGCCTTCCAGCCGTTGCCGTAGCCCTTTATAGTCGTTGCCGTTACCTGTGCCGTTTCATGTTGGCGGCGAAGCCGCCATCCTGTCCGGCGCGCCAGCGCCGGAATCCTGTTAAGAAAAGCCGTTGCCGTCGGCTATCGCCCTCCGCACATCTCCCGCACTGCCGCGGCGCCCTTCTCGCGCGCCTCATCGAGCACGCCCGGCATCTGGGCCACCTGCCCGAGCTTCGCCGCGTTCACCGCGATCTCGCCCAGGTACTTCGCGCCGAAGTTCCGCGCCCAGAACTTAACGGGCTCGATAACCCAGTGACTCTGATCCTCCGTCGGCGCGCCGTAGGCGGTGATCACGAAGATCCCACAGCCCTTCATGCCCTCGCGCAGCCACGGCGCCATGTAGTAGGCGCTCTGGCGGTCGATCAGACACTTGAGCTGCGCGGAGACACCCTGCCAGTAGACGGGGCTGGCGTAGACGACGATGTCCGCGGCGGCCATCCGTTCAAGCACCATGCGGGCGTCATCATCGGCGCGCACGTCCTCGCGTTCCTCGAAGACATCGCCCACCGGCCCGATGGGGCGGATGTCCATCTCGTCGAGGAAGAACTTCTCGACGACCGCTCCCTCGGATTGTGCGCCCTCGAGGAACGCATCGGTCATAAGCTCGGTATTGCCGCCCCTGCGCGGGCTGCCGCAAAGTGCGACGACGGTGATATCAGGCATGGCTGCCTCCCCTCATCCGATCCTCGCGCCACACTCGGGGCAGAATTTCGCCCCCGGCGGGATCGGGTGGCCGTTGGGGCAGGTGGCCGGCTCCTCGGGCATGCGCGCGCCGCACTCGGGGCAGAACTTCGCGCCCTGAGGCACCAAATGCCCCTGCGGGCAGGTGGTGGTCGGGACAGCCGTGCCCGTCCAGCCCTGCGCTGCCGCCTGCGCCTGCTGCTGCGGATTGAGCGCCTGCGTGAATAGCTGCGCCATCGTCACGCCAAGCCCCAGGCCCGCGCCGGTTGCGGCCGCTCCACCGCCATCGCCGCCGCCCTTCGCCAGATCGCCGATGGCCTGGGCCGTGCGATACTGCGTGAACTTCGTCATGTCGCCGACCGCGCCCATCCGTGAGCGCTCGTCGATCATCTCGTTGACCTCATCGGGCGGTGTGATCGCGTCGATGAGGAAGTCTTCGAGCACCATGCCGTAGTTGCGGAAGTCGCTGGTGAGGCGGGCCTTGGTGGCCGCGCCGAGTTCGTCGTACTTGCTCGCGAGGTCGAAGATGCTGTCGAGCGTCGTGCCCAGCATGTCGTTGAAGCGCGAAATAATGAAGTCGCGCAGCCACGACCCGACCATCTCCGTGTCATAGCGGTGCTCGGTGCCGACGACCTTGTTGACGAAAAGCTGTGGGTCGTTGATGCGCATGGTGAAGAGGCCGTAGGCCCGAAGCCTCACCGCGCCCAGTTCGCTGTCGCGGAAGACCACCGGCACGGGTGTCCCCCACTTCAGGTTCGTGAATGTGCGCATGTTGACGAAGTAGACCTCGGCCTGGAAGGGCGTCTTGCCGCCGAACGGGATGTTGATGATCCGGTCCAGCAGCGGCAGGTTCGCGGTCGTGAGCGTGTATCTTCCCGGGCCGAAGGTGTCGAGCGCCTTCCCATCGCGGAAGAACACGGCCGCCTGGCTCTCACGCACGGTGAGCTGGGCGCCCATCGAGATATCGGCCTGACCGTACTGCGGCCAGCGGTGCACGATCTCATCACCGGATACGTCGGTCCACTCAACAACATCAATAGCCATCAGCTACGACCTCCTCTGCGCAGGCCTTC
>JAAYJW010000436.1 GCA_012522765.1 candidate division WS1 bacterium
GCGGAGGGGCCGGTCCGGCTGGCTGAGGCGCAGATGTCGGTGAACGTGCAGCCCGGCGAGTCGATGCGCTATCCGCTGAATGTGACGCTGGCGATGACCGGGACGCCCTTCGCGATTGTGCCGGGCATGATCCACGCGCGTTACGAGGGCCCCGGCGGGCCGCTGGAGACGCAGATGGCGCTGCAGCCGGTGGATGAGCCGCTGCTGGAGATGCCGCGCGTGCAGGCAGAGGCATTTGCGGCTCAGAGCGGGGGAGAGGTGCAGATCCGCGAGGACAAGGTCGGCGCGGACGGCACCAGCTTCTCGCACTGGGACGCGAACGGCCACACGCTCGAGTGGGTGCTGCCGGTGGAGACTGCCGGGCGCTACCTGTTGGCGGTGCGCTACTGCACGCCTGAGACTGTGCGGCGGCAGGTGGCGCTTGATGGCGAGGATCGTGGCCGCTTCACCTTCCCCGCCACCGGCGGCTTCAGCAGCGACCGGAGCGACTGGCGCCATGAGCCGCTGCGAGGGTCGGGTGGAAAGCCGCTGGTGCTTGAGCTTGGCGCGGGGGAGCACCGGGTAAGTATGAGCAATGCCGACGGCAAGGGCATGAACCTCGACTACCTGCTGCTGGTGCCGGCGGAGTAAGAAATGTAGGACAGGCATTCCCGCCTGTCAAACACACGGAGGCATGACGATGGCAGAAAAGCGCAAGTGCCCCAAATGCGGCGCGGAGGTCTTCGCCTCCGATGATGTCTGCATGGACTGCGGCGAACATCTCGCCGCCGCCAGGCCGGTATCCCGGGCCGGTCGTAACCCGGAGGCGGTGCCCGAGCGCTCTGCTACCATGATCGCCGATGAACCCGGCAGCGAGGCCCTACCGCCGCTCAACACGCTGCTGTGGATGCCGCCGATGCGCCGCTCCACGCGCTATCCGGTGCTGCGCCTCTATCAGTACGTCTGCATGGTCGGCGCGTGGCTGAGCCTGCTGATGGGCGTGGTGGGAACGGTAGGCATGGGTCTCTCCTGGGCGGGCATCCGCGACCAGATCCCGGCCTCAGCAGGAGGGCTTGATGCTGCTCTCATCGCGGTGATGGTGCTGCTCAATATCGCAGGGGCCGGCTTCTGGGCGTTCACGCTGCGCGCCGCGGTTGAGGCGATCCAGGTGTATCTCGACATTGAGGAGAACACGCGCATCGCCGCTGAACGATCGGAGGAGCGTGATAGCGAGACGCCTGCGTGATAGAGGCCGGGTGTGACTGCGGGGCGATGGAGGACATTTCTCACGATGACGGAACAATGGTAGCGGCGAATAACAAAGGAAGCAGTTGCGGGAGGTGCCGAGATGCGACGCAGAGGCTTTACGCTGATCGAACTGCTCGTGGTGATCGCAATCATTGCGATCCTGGCTGCAATTCTGTTCCCCGTCTTCGCCCGCGCGCGCGAGAAAGCGCGACAATCGTCCTGTCTTTCGAACGTGAAGCAGATAGCACTCGCCTGCATGATGTACACCCAGGATTACGATGAGAGACTGCCGCGGATGTACTTTGATACGGGAGTCCCCGGCTCAGTGGTATATCCGGCGGGTGGAACCAGCAACGGTATGATCTGGCCCAACCCCGTCTACCCCTACGTCAACAACATCCAGGTCTTCAACTGCCCGTCGTGGGGCACCAGGTGGAGCGGCAACTACAGCGGCACGGTCCCCTACGGCATCAGCAGTCACCTCAGTGGCAAGGCTCTGGCAGACCTCAAGCGCCCTGCGGAGACCATCCTGGTTGCCGACTCCTACAACGCCAGCGGGTCCTCCCAGTGCTACTACATCCAGCGCAACATTCAAATTTGGTCCACCGATGGGAAGGTTCGCAACGCCATACCCGCGCGGCACAATGAGGGGGCGAACTTTGGCCTCGCGGACGGGCACGCGAAGTGGCACCAGGTAGACTATGAGGGCGATGTAGCGCGCGGCTACCAGGAGTTCTCGGGCTTCATCTGGGGTCCCTGAGCCCC
>JAAYJW010000060.1 GCA_012522765.1 candidate division WS1 bacterium
CTGCTGGTGGCGCTACCGCTCTTTGCCGGCTACAGCTTCGACGCGCGGGTTCTGACCGCCTCGGCTGCGGCCTTCGTATGCGCGCTGATCGCCTGCATCGCCTGCGCGCTCGGCTCCTCGCAGGTGCAGATGGGGCTGGGAACCCTCGCATGGCCGCTCGGCGCTTTTCTCCTGTGGCTCGTCATCTCGACTACGCGGAGCGTCTACCTGAACGCGAGCCTGCTGAACCTCGTGCAGATGGCCTCCTACGTCGCCATTCTTGCGCTCTGCGCCACGCTCTTCGCCGACGGCGCCCGGAGGCGCCTCGGCTGGTACGCGGTCGCACTTGCCGGCGCGATCGAGGGCGTCATCGGCATTCGCGACTGGACACAGACGGTGATCTTCCAGGGCGACCCGAGTTGGCGCATCTTCGGCACCATGTTCAACCCGAACGTGCTTGCCGGCTACATGCTCGTCGTGATACCAGCAGCAGTGGTCGTGCTGGTGGCGGCATGGCGTCAGAGTGTCTCGGACGACGAGGAGCGGCCGCGCTACCTGCTGATAGCGGCGGGCTTCGCCGTCGTCGTGTCGGGCGCGGCATTGCTGCTGACCGGATCGCGCGCGGGTCTGCTCGGCGCGCTCTTCGGCACGGTCATCTTCCTGATCGCGGCGCCAACGCGCATCCGGGCGCGCTGGATGGTGCTCGGTGCCCTGGCGCTGGTAGTGCTGGTTCTCGTAGCCCCGCCGCTGCGCAATCGCCTGGTCTCCGCCACCACGCAGTCGCACTCGGCGGTCTTCCGCTGGTATACCTGGCTCGGAACGGTGGAGATGATAGAGGCGCGGCCGCTGCTGGGTTTCGGCCCGGGGAGCTTCGAGTACGCCTACCCGCGCTACGCCTCCGTTGGCTTCACGCGCATGGCGCACCAGGCCGCGCTGCAGTTGGCCGCCGAGGCGGGCCTGCCGGCACTGGCACTGATGGTCCTCATCGTGGGGTTGCTCGCGCGGCGGATGACAGTCGGCCTGCGCGCAACGGGCCTGCGGGCGGTGGAGTGTGCGGCCGGTCTGGCGGCTCTTGCGGCGCTTGGCCTGCAGAACATGGCCGATTACTCGTGGTATATTCCGGCTGTGGGGATGACGCTCTCAGCCGTGGTGGGTCTCGCGGTGGCGGCGAGCCGCCGTGGCGCGCCACGTATGCGCGTGCGCTGGCCGTGCATTGGAGGCGCCCTGGTGGCGCTGGCGCTGCTGATCGTCTGCGGCATCGGCCTGCGGGCGCAGATGCTCGCTGCGCGAGGTCAGTCGGAACTTGCCCGTGGCCGCTATCAGACGGCGGCAGGCTGGCTGCGCCAGGCACACGAGATCAACCCTCTGGATGCGGAGGTCCTGCAGGATTACGCCCAGGCCGTTGCGGGCTCGCTGACAGGGGGATATGCGCGGGCGATTGAGCTGCGCCTTCGCACCACGGAACTGAACCCGCTCGACGCGGGCAACCTCCTCGCGCTCGCGGAGCTTTACGATGCCGTCGGCGAACAGCCTTCGGCGGCACAGGCTGCGGAGGAGGCTATACGCGTTCACCCGAACTACCCGCGTGCGTACGTGGTGCTCGCACGCGTGCAGGAGCAGCTTGGCGAACACGAGCGCGTGCTGGAGACATTCCGCGCACTGGAGCGGCTGTGGGAGTCGCCGATTGGCCGCTATCAGGCGCTGGAGGAAGTGAGCGACTTCTCGTGGGCCTACGCGTGGCTCGCGCTGGGCGACGAGGCGGCCGAGAAGGGCGATATTGAGGCCGCGGATGACTACTACCGGCGGGCAGGTGAGGTCGCCGGCGGGTACGCCGCCTTGCAGAGGTCGCGGGAGGAACCCATGCGGGCGCTTGGAACATGGCGTGAGGCGGAGGTGCGGGAGGCGGAAAGGCTGGTGCGGGAGGCCCAGCGCGGGCTGACAGAAATCGGGAGGCGGGATCAGTCATGATCGTCGCGGTAATACACGGGCCGAATCTCAATCTACTGGGCGTGCGCGAGCCGGATGTCTACGGCAGCGTTACTATGAGCGAGATCAATGAGCGCATTGAGGCGCTCGCGGAGGAGCTTGGCATCGAAGTCACGCTCTGCCAGCACAACTCAGAGGGCGCGATCATAGACGCCATCCACCAGGCGGGCTGCGAGGCGGACGGCATCGTGATCAACCCCGCGGGCTACACGCACACCTCGGTGGCGATACACGATGCGCTGAAGGCGGTGCCGCTCCCGGCCATCGAGGTGCATCTGAGCAATATCCTTGCGCGGGAGGACTGGCGCAAGCTGTCTATGACCGCGCCTGCCTGTGCCGGTGTCATCAGCGGCCTCGGCGCCGAGAGCTATTTGCTGGCGGTGCGGGGGATAGTTGCCGTCGTGGAGGCGGGGGAATGAGCGGCATCACCACCCGGCGGCAGGAGATGGTACGCGAGTGGCTGGAGGAGCAGGGGCTTGACGCGCTGTTGGTGAGCGCCGAGCCGAACGTGCGGTGGCTTACAGGCTTTGCGGGCGAGGGCCTGCTGGTACTTGACGCTTCGGGCGTCTCCATCTGCACCGACAGCCGCTATGCGATACAGGCGCGAGATGAGGCGCCCGACGCGGAAGTGCTGGCCGACGGCGGCCATCTGGAGCAGGCCATCGGGCGGCTCAATGCCGATGGTGTCGGCAGGTTCGGCTTCGAGAGCGCGTACCTGAGCTACGCGAGCCACCGGAAGCTGTGCGAGGGGCTCGACGAAGCGGAGCCGGTGCCGGTTGAGGACAAGATCAAGCGCCTCCGCGCGGTGAAGGATGAGGCGGAGATCGCGCTGATCGAGCAGGCGGCCACGATTGCCGATCGCGCCTTCGTGGCACTGCGGCCGATGCTGCCGGGGATGTGCGAGCGCGACGCGGCCTTTGAGCTTCATCGGCTGATGGTGAAGGAGGGCGCTGAGAAGCCCTCGTTCGACATCATCGTTGCCTCCGGGCCCAACGGCGCAAAGCCTCATGCCTGCCCATGCGAGCGGAGGATTTCGGAGGGCGATTTCATTGTCATAGACTGGGGCGCGGTGGTGGAGGGCTACTGCTCGGACTGCACCCGCACGGTGATCGTCGGACAGCCCGATGGCCGCCAGCGCGAGATCTGGGAGGCGGTGCGGGAGGCCCAGCTTGCTGCGATCGCGGGAGTGCGACCGGGCGCGGTTTGTCGGGAGGTGGACGAGATCGCGCGGGGGCTGCTGCGCGAGCGTGGCTTCGACCGCGAGTTCGGGCATGGTCTCGGGCATGGCGTGGGGCTGCAGGTGCATGAACTCCCGGTGTTGAGCCAGCGGAGCGAGGATGCTGCGCTGGAGGCGGGAATGGTGGTCACGGTTGAGCCGGGCGTCTACATCGAGGACTGGGGCGGAGTCCGACTGGAGGAGCTTGTTCTGGTAACGCAGGAGGGCCACAGAAGCCTCACAGCGGCCCCCTATGACCTTTGACTTTAAGCCGCTCATTATAGTATTGTGTGAGGCACCCCCGCCGGGAGCCATTCCGGCCGCAGACTGTTTCGGGGGCAGCGAAGGAGGCAGTATAACTTGGTAACACCGAACGATTTCAGGCCGGGATTGACGATAGAACTCGACGGCCGGGTGCTGGTCGTCATGTCGGCGGATCATCACAAGCAGGGGCGCGGGGATGCGATCGTACGCACGAGGCTGCGCGATCTTGAGAACGGTGACATCTTTCAGAAGACCTTCCGCTCCAGCGAGAGCATTGAGACCGCGCACGTAGACCGCCGCGACTTTCAATACCTCTACAGCACGGGCGACGGCTTCGTCTTCATGGACACGGGCGACTACGAGCAGCGCGAGCTCGACAAAGAGACACTTGGCGACAACATCAAGTGGCTCAAGGAGGGCGAAACGGTTCAGCTTGCCCTCTACAAGGGCAAGATCGTTGACCTCGAGGTCGCGCGGACACTCGATCGCCGCGTCGTTCAGGCCGATCCGGGTCTGCGCGGCGACACCGCCCAGGGCGGGTCAAAGCCGGTGACGATCGAGGGCGGCGCAGTCGTACAGGTACCGCTTTTTGTACAGACCGGCGACGTGATCCGCGTAGATACCAGCAGCGGCAACTACGTCACGCGCGTCAACAGCTAGGGCGCCAGGGAGAGCGGGCAGATGACAATAGATCGTGATGCGGTCAGGCGCGTTATCGATCTGCTGGCTGCCTCACAGGCCGGCGAGATTGAGGTGGAAGACCCCGAGCGACTGATCCGTGTGAAGCGGCGGGACACAGCTCCGGTCGCTGCACCTGTCTCGGCGGAGGCTGCTCCGGCGGCCGATGGGGAGGCACCTGCGCCCGAGCCTGCGGAACCGGTCGCTGCGGGGCCGCAGGAGTCGCTGCAGTATGTGAAGGCCGGCCTCGTCGGTCTCTTCCACCATGGCCGCGGACCCGACGATCAGCCGATCGTGGCTGAAGGAGACAGTGTGAGCAAGGGCCAGGTGATCGGTACCATCGAAGCGCTGCGCAAGCTGACAGATGTGGTCGCGCCGTGCGATGGTGAGATCGCTCAAGTGCTTGTGGACGATGGGGAGCCGGTGCAGTACGGGGATGAGCTGTTCGCGATCCGCGAGGAGGCGTAGAAGATGAACGGGAGGAGCGCATGGTCCCGCCGGGGCTTCATGCTCGTCGAGATCCTCCTGGTCATTGTGATCATCGGCCTGATCGTGGGCGGATACTACGGTCTGTCCGGTGGCGGGGACGGCGAGGAGAAGTCCATCCCAGCGCAGTCGATTGACCGGGCGAAGATGGTCGAGTGCGCCAACAATCTGAATCAGCTCAGGCAGCTTATTCAGATCCACACCATGGAGAGCGAGGACGGAAGCTATCCGAAGGAGTTCGACCCCGGAGCTCAAGGCGGCATCGGACACTGTCCGGTCAGCGGCAGAGCGTATGTCTACGCTCCCCAGACCGGCACCATCAAATGTACTACACCGGGGCATGAGAGCCTCTAACGCCGGCCGGCAGTCGCGGACTGACCAGGCGCGACAATAACGGAGCCGACTTCATGTTTGAGAAGATTCTGGTGGCCAACCGCGGTGAGATTGCCTGCCGCGTCATTCAGGCCTGCCGCGAACTGGGCATCGCCACTGTTGCCGTGTATTCCGATGCGGATGCCGATGCACTGCATGTGCGGATGGCCGATGAAGCGATCTGCATCGGGGCGGCGCCCAACAGCTCCAGCTACCTCAACGCCGCCAACATTCTCAGCGCCGCGGTAGTCACCGGCGCCGAGGCGATCCATCCCGGCTACGGGAATCTGTCGGAGGACGCCAACTTCGCCGAGGCCGCCGAGGGCTGCAAAATGACCTTCATCGGCCCCAGCGCGGAGGCCATCTCCCGCGTCGGCGACAAGGCCGCCGCGCGCAAGACCATGCGGGATGCGGGCGTGCCGGTGGTGCCGGGCAGCGAGGACGGCATCCGCGACGCCGATGATGCGCGCCAGATCGCCGGGGAGCTTGGCTACCCGGTGATGGTGAAGGCCTCCGGAGGTGGCGGTGGCCGTGGCATACGGATCATTCACAACGATCAGCAGATGAAAGAAGCGGTGAGCCAGGCCTCCTCGGAGGCCCGCAGCGCGTTTGGCAACGGCGAACTTTACGTGGAGAAGTACATGGAGGACCTGCGCCACGTGGAGGTGCAGGTACTCGCCGACAAGCACGGCAACTGCGTCCATCTCGGCGAGCGCGAGTGCTCGATTCAGCACCGCCATCAGAAGCTGCTGGAGGAGTCGCCCTGCGCGGCGGTGAGCAGTTCGCTGCGCCGGCGGATGGGTGAGGCGGCGGTGCGCGCGGCACAGGCGGCCAACTACAGCAATGCCGGGACGGTCGAGTTCCTGCTCGACCAGCGCGGTCGCTTCTACTTCATCGAAATGAACGCGCGCGTGCAGGTCGAGCATCCGGTGACCGAGATGCTGACCGGTGTAGACATCGTGCGCGAGCAGATCCGTGTGGCCGCCGGCGAGAAGCTCCGCTACGAGCAGGGCGGGATCTGGTTCAACGGACATGCGATCGAGTGCCGCATTCTCGCCGCCGATGGCGAGCGCGGCTTCATGCCCTCCCCCGGGACCATCACGCGCTGGGAGTTCCCCAGCGGCCCCGGCGTGCGGGTTGATACCGGCGTGGCCTGCGGATCGGTCGTCTCGACGCACTATGACCCGATGATCGCGAAGGTGATCTGCTGGGATCAGACGCGCGATCTGTGCATCGAGCGCATGCGGGCGACGCTGCAGGGAGCACGCATCGAGGGCATCAAGACGACCATCCCTTACCACCTGATGCTCCTCGGCAACGCATATTTCCGCCGCGGGGAGATCACGACGCAGTTCATACAGAGACGCCTGCCGATTCCAACCGGAGGTGCACTGTAGCGATGAACGATCTTGGTCGCGACTTCTGGCGCTGCACAGCAGGGAGTCTGTTCGGTTTCGCACTGGCACTGGTGTGGCTGAAGATGGGCTTCGGCGCATTCCTTCTGGCCGCACTACTGACGATCGTCGGCGGCATCGCCGGCTGGCTTTTCGGCCGTATTTTCGCCTGATGAGGTGTACTCTTGCCTGAAGGTGCACGCAGGCGGGGGCGCGAGCTCGCGCTCTCGATCCTCTTTCAATCAGACCTGGGCGGGCTTGGCGCCGGTGAGGCCGTGAGCCGTCTCGCCCAGACGATGGACATGCTCGCGGAGATCTGGGAGATGCCGCCTGACGAGCGGCGCAAGCTGCGGCCGGAGATCGAGGAGTTCGCGGTCAGGCTGATCGAGGCTTACTTCCGGCAGGCCGAAGAGATTGACGTTCATATCGAGGAGCTTGCCCGGGACTGGACCCTCGACCGGATGCCCGCGACCGACCGGAACGTGCTGCGAGTGGCCGCCGCCGAACTCATTGGTGTGCCCGAAACTCCCGTCAGCGTGGTCTTCAATGAGGCAGTGGAGCTGGCGAAGACCTACGGCACTCCGGCCTCGGGGAAGTTCGTCAACGGAGTACTGGCCGCCTTTGCGCGCGACGAGGGCCTCGTAGACGAAGGGGAATGACTCGCGTGGCATCCTCCCCGGGGCAACTGGCGCTGTCGGTATCGGAGCTAAACGCCTACGTCAAGCGGTTGCTCGACCGCGACGAGGTGCTCAATCAGATCGCGGTGCGCGGTGAGATCTCGAACTTCACCGGACACCGGTCCGGGCACCTCTACTTCTCGCTCAAGGACGAGACGTGCCAGCTAAGGTGCGTCTGCTTCCGCGGCGATGCCTGCCGGCTGGGCTTTGCGCCTGACGGCGGGCAGCGTGTGGTCGCCTGGGGCAACGTTACGGTCTATGAGCCGCGCGGTGAGTATCAGCTTATCGTGCGGACGATGCGCCCCGATGGCGCGGGCGAGTTGGCTGAGGCAATAGAAAAGCTGCGGGCGAAGCTCGAGGCGGAGGGCCTCTTTGAGCCATCGCGTAAGCGGCCCCTCCCGCGCTTCCCCCGACGTATTGCGCTGGTGACGTCACCAACGGGAGCGGCGGTCCGCGATCTCGTGAGCGTGATCTCGCGGCGCTATCCTCCCGCGGAGCTTGTCGTGGTGCCGACGCTGGTGCAGGGCGATGCCGCGCCGGAGAGCATCGTGCGGTCACTGGCTCTGGCCGCGGGCGTCTGCAGGGCCGATCTGATCATCGTAGGGCGCGGTGGGGGCTCCCTCGAGGACCTCTGGGCGTTTTACGATGAGAGAGTAGTGCGGGCGGTGTTCGCTTGCCCGCTGCCGGTAATCAGCGCGGTGGGGCATGAGACCGACCTGAGCCTGTGTGATGAAGTGGCCGACCTGCGCGCGCCGACTCCATCGGCGGCGGGCGAGCTTGCCGTTCCGGATGTGCGCGACCTGGAGGTAATGATCGAGCGCCTCGGGCGGCGAGCCTGTGCGGCGCTTGAGGGCCGGCTGGCGCTTGGC
>JAAYJW010000437.1 GCA_012522765.1 candidate division WS1 bacterium
CGATCCCTTTCCGGCATGGCACTCCCTGCTGGTAGTAATGCTTCACCTCGCGCATCTCCGTCACGAGGTCCGCAGCCTCGATGACGCGCGGATCGGCGCGTCTGCCTGTAATGACAAGCTCGACATCGGCCGGTTTCTGTTCGATCAGCGCCAGAAGGTCCTCTACCGGAAAAAGCTTGAAGTACGTGGCAATGTTCGCCTCATCGAGAATCACCACGTCCCAGCGGCCGGAGATAAGCTCCGCCCGAGCATCCTCCAGGCCCGCGCGGGCCGCCTCTATGTCCTCAGGCTCCGGCTCGCGGTCGATGAAGCAGTCGCGGCCGTAGCGACGCACCTCGATCTCCGGGAAGCGCTCCAATGCGCGCAGTTCCGAGTATTCCATGCCCTTGACGAACTGGCCAATGAAGATGCGGAGGCCTGCACCTGCGGCGCGCAGCGCCAACCCCAGCGCCGCTGTCGTCTTGCCCTTGCCATCGCCCGTGTAAACCTGCACATAGCCGCGTGTCCAGTCTTTCATCGGATCACTCCCGCACCGTGACGTCGGCATCGGGCCGCAGCGGGTTCGTGCGTGCAGCGAATGAGTAGAGGAACGGATAGCGCGCGTTCAGGTGCGGCATGTGCTCCAGCCACTCGCGCACCAGGTGCGTGAAGAGCCGGTTGACGTCCCCGCTCAGGTGGTGGAAGTCGCTCTCTGGCAGGGCGCGCAGATCGCCGCGCGCCTCAAGCTCCTCCTGCAGATGGCTGATCGCCCACAGAAGCTCAGTGAACTCATCGCGCTCGAGCAGGATCGGGTTCTCCAGCAGGCGCAGCAGGAAGTCGCGCTCCTCATTCAGCAGGTCGCGCAACTGCTCAAGGTCCTCCGGCTCCGGCCGGATCTTCATGCGCAGAGTCTCGCCCGCCTTGCATGCTGTCCTGATTTGAAGCGTCTTCCAGTCAGGCGCCAGCGCCAGCGATGGCAGCACATCCTCGCGGTTCTCCAGCATCTTCGGAAGCCGGTCCAGCAATCGACGGCCGATTGCGTTGAAGAAGGTGCCGACGACCATGTTCATCTTGTCGCGAATCGCCTCGCGCTCCCGCTCCTTGAGCACGCGATCGACTACCAGCGAGATCACGAGTATCTCCACCGGCAGGAATGCGATGTCGCCGAAGCCATAGATGGCGACGTGATGCGGGTCGCCGAAGATCAATATGTGTATTCCATGCAGCACAATCGCCAGGACGACCAGCACGACCGCAACTGACGTGAGTTCCTTCTTGGTCATACCCATCCTTCACCTCGTACCCGTTCACGCGTAACCGTCGCTAATCTCGCGGACGATCTCAACCCAGCGGCGGAGTCGCCACGGTTCATGCTCGATAGTTTGAACATCCTTAAGGGTGATGTCAACATGGCAGCCCTTCGAGGCCTCCATCGCGTTGCGAACGATCCGGCGGATCAGGTCCTCGTTGAAGCCGCAGCACATCACGTCGGCTGGATTGGGCCGCCATGAGAAGACGTAGTCCTCACGTATAAGCTCCGCGGACTTCGCCACGTCGGCCATCGGCACCACTGCGATCCGGCGCAGGTTCGGTAGCTGCCGGAGCATATCCATCTTGTTCGTCAGGTCCTCGCAGCAGCCGTAGGCGACGAGGCCGAATGGCTTGAGGAACTCCATCTGATACTGGAACATGAACTCATCATGCATGCCGGGGGAGATCTGCGCGAACTCCTGCGCCGCGCAGAACTGCCAGAGGTCTTTGCGCTGCACGGGACCAGAGTTCGGGGCCGGGTCGGGCAGTTCCTGCGCGTAAGGCATCGCCTGGTTGATGTGGCTGGTGAGCGACAGGTCGCCGGCGGCCTCGGCTTCCTCGTGCGCGCGCAGGATGCCGTCGCGCATGTGCGCCAGCAGGCGATGCAGCCACTGCGGGTTGTCGGTCATATCCCACATAAGCTGCTCGAGGCCGCGGATGTAGGCGATGTCGGTGGAAATGTCGCCTGCGAAGCCCCAGTAGGCGGGTGTCCGGTCCACGTTCACCGTGAGGATGTCGCCGACAGCGCCCATGATCCGCTCAACGTTTCGCGCGGTCGCCTCTTCATCTATCAGATGATGCGGCTCGGCAAGCTTCTCGATATCTTCGAGCTTCTTCACCGGCGGGTCGTACATCCACGAGCCGCCGGGTATCGGGCTCGGGATGCGGTTGTAGGGCACGCCCCAACGTCCGTTTTCGGGCAGGACGATGGAGGCTTTCTGTGTGATCCACGGCTCGATCACATAGTCATCGCCCACCCAGTCCTGCACGATGTGCTGGCGGAGGAAGTTCTCATGCCCGCGCCAGAATGGGTCCTCGCACTGAAGCTCCGACTCCGGGTGCTCCTTCCACGCCGCGAACCAGCGCATGTAGACCAGCGGACGTGTGCGGACAAGCGAGTTATGCCGCCGCCAGAGGTCCCGCCGCTCGTCCATGATCGGCTGAGCGGCGATTTCAGCGTAACGCTCAGCGAGCGCGCGGATGATCGCGATGTCTCGTCTGTCCTCGGTCATCAGTACCTCCATCGTTTTGTGGCACGGGCGTCCCGGCCCCCATGCGTCGTCTATCGCGGGCGCATCAAGTAGGTGTGCATCGCCTCTGCAGTGAACTGGCCGTCCTGAAGCTGCACGGCCTCTCCGGTCGTCACGTCTGTGACTGAGTGATCGACCTCATGCGTCCCGTCCGCGAACGCAAACAGCACCGTTACGCCGGCCTCCGGATCATACCACATGACGCCGGCGCCATCCGGCAGCGTTGTGCGCTGCTTCATGTGCTCGACCACCACCACGTAGTCGCGGTTGTTCTGCGCGATCTTCGCATGGCGCTCCGGGGTCTGTGAGAAGACGGGCCAACTAAGCCACGCCGGGGCCTTATTCGCGAGGCAGCGGTAGTAGTAGTCGCCTTCGGTCAGTAGATCGTTGACGGCCCGATCCTGCGCCTCGTTGCCGCGATGTCCGAGGTAGCTGGAGGTGCCGTAGCGCGTCATCGGGTCCGGGCCGTGCGGGCTTGCAGTATCAATGTTCGCCGCCGGAAAGCCCGCTGCGGGGATGCCGAAGGAGCCGGTGGATTCGGTATAGAGGACATAGCCAAGCTCGCTCAGGCGCGCATGGAAGCGGAAGAGATTCGTGGCCTGCTCCAGCTTCACCGCTCGGTCGGCGAGGTTGATCCCGTGCGTGAAGTTCTTGTAAGAGTCCAGCCACAATGCACCGAGGCCGGTCTCCTCGCGGATCTTCCGCCACGCCTCCACGGCATAGTCGGCGTAGCCGGTGGCGAAGCGTGTGCCGAGAATATCCGGCCAGCAGTAGGTGGTCGGTGGCTTGCCATTCGCGCCCTCAAGGTGCCACTGCGGGTTCTGCTCGAACAGCGGTGAATGCTGCCACAGGTGCGCAGTCGGCGCCCACGCCTGCACGATCATCCCTTGCGCGGCGGCGGCGTCACAGAGCGCCTTGACGCCCTGAGTGCCGCCCCACTCCTCACCGGGAACGATGTAGTCCAGCGAGCAGCCGCCCTTGCCCCAGATGCTGTGCACGGCAAAGACCTTGAAGCCGAGGGCGCCCACCTGCGGCACGACCTCGCGGGCAAAGTAGCCGAGCAGGTCATCATGCTTTGCGTTGTCCTGCCAGTGCCCCCAGACGTTCATGACCGGCATCGGCGTGTGCTGCTCGATGCCCCAGAATCCAGCGTGCAGGTTGTAAACGTAATCTCTCGCCTGCGACCACGCGTCATGGCTCCCGGTTCCGCTCAGCAGCACGCACTTCCAGGCGGTCGTGGCCTCGGTGTCGCCTGCAAACGGTGCGGTGTCGCGGTAGGCGATGTACTTCGTGCCGCCTGCGCGCAGCGTGTCCACGTAGGGGATCCGCTCGTCGTAGAAGCTCAGGATCGCGCTATCGCCGGCGCACTGGTAATCAAGCCCGTCGCCGCCCGCAAAGCGAGTGCCCGGATCGCCCGCGTAGGTGCTTTCGGGTGTGATCGTGAACTGGTTCTGCACCGCGTAGGCGTTCTGCGTGACGACGGTGACGCCGACCGGATCGCCGTCAAGCTCCCAGGTCGCGCGGTCTGCGATCTGCAGCACGCGCTCAGTGTCGCTCACGAAGCGATAGCGGTAGGCGTAGCCCGCACAGCGTTCGCCCGCAATCTCGCGCTCTTCCGGTCGGAAGTGCCACTCAAGCGTGTCCTCAACGCCCTCTCGCACCAGCGCCGTGCGGACGATGACCTCATCGCCTCGCACCTCGTGGTCGAGGTAGCGGCAGGCGCTGTAGTGGCCGCCGGAGTGAGTCTCGATCAGTGGCGCGATGGGGGGGGCATCGGGGTTGCGCAGCGGCGTGGCGCCCCACCGCACCTGAGTGATACCCACGATCGCATCGCCATCGAGCGGCATAAGCAGCCGAGTCGCGCCGGCGAGGTGAATATCCAGCCCCTCCTCTGTGCGCTTCACCTGGCTGTGCGCGATGCGCGGGGCGGTGATAGCCCCTGTAACCGCCGCCTGCCGCAGACCCTGTGTGCCGACGCTCGCTTCGGGCAGTTCAGCGGCATCGGGGATTGGCTCCACGTCATAGCGCGCCTCGACCCAGCCAGTTGCGCGGCCGCGGCTGGGGCGGACCTCCACGTCGTCGATCCACAGCCGCCCGCCCGCCGCTCGCGCCCAGAACTCGATACGCGCATAGTGCACACCCGCCGACGGCACCGTCAGGCTCTCATGCACGCGCTCCCAGTCCCAGTCGCCGTCATGCCTGGGGCCGACGGTAAACCACTTAACGAGGCTGCGGTTCTCATCGAGCCAGAACAGCTTCGTGTGGTATGTCCGCACGCCGCGGCCTGCGAGCTTGAACGCAATCTCCAGCGTCCGCCCGGGCTCGACTTCGAAGGTCTC
>JAAYJW010000438.1 GCA_012522765.1 candidate division WS1 bacterium
CGATGGCAGCCCTGCGCGCCTCTTCGGCACGACGCGCAGCATCGTCCTCGATCACCCGCGCGCGCTCGCGCTCCGCCTCAAGCTCCGCGCTCAGGCGCTCATGTTCGGCAGCGAACTCCTGCCGCGCGGCCTCCTGCGCCTCCTCAGCAAGCCGCTGCGCTTCGACGACCGCAGCGGTCAGCGCGTCAATGCGCGTCTGTTGCTCGGCAAGCGCGGCCTCTCGGGCCGCCTCGGCGAGATGCGCGGCATCGTCCTCGATCACCCGCGCCCGCTCGCGCTCCGCCTCAAGCTCCGCGCTCAGGGCATCCACACGCTGCTGCTGCTCGGCAAGGGCCGCCTCGCGGGCTTGACGCACCCGTTCCTCGGCGGCCTCGAGTTCCTCCGTCAGTTGCGCAATTCGCTCCTGCTGCTTCACCAGCTCGTGCCCACGCAGGCCCTCGACTTCCGCAGCCGATGCCTCAAGCTCGCGACGCAGTCTCTCTGCCTCAGCCGTCTCGGCGTCTGCGGCATCGCGGGCCTTCGCGGCAGCGGCCTCGGCTGCTTCGAGGCGCGCGCGAAGCTCGGTCAGCCCGGCGTCCGCCTGCTCGCGTTCACTGCGCCGCACCTGCTCAACGCGTTCGTGGGCGGCCTCCATCTGCAGCCGCATCCGCTCGATCTCTTCTGCATGCTCGGCCCTGATGGCGTCTACCGCGCGGCTGGTGTCCCGATCGCGTTCGCTCAGCTCATCTTCCAGTCGGCGCAACTGCTCCTGCGCCTCCGCCCTCGCGGTGAGGAAGTCTGCCTCCGCAGCCTTGATGTCGCTCATGTCGCGGATCACTGCAAGCGCGACGCTGCTGGCGCCATCCTCGGGCGCCACCGGAGAGAGTGCGAGCGCTGCCGGGAAGGGAGGCGCCTGCGCCGGAGCGGCGGTGAACTCCGCGCGCTCAGGGGCGCCCGCGCGCAGGCATTCTGCCAGCTTCATCGTGACCGTCTCTCGATCCTCAACTGCCGCAATCTCGGCAAGCTGAGAGCCACTGAGATCGGAGCGCTCTCTGCCGAGCATCTCCGCCAGCGTAGAGCTGACCCAGGTGAGGACGCCGTCGGCATCCACAGCGGCGAGGCCGTCGCCGAACATCGTCTCGGCGAGCGGGCGCCACGGCTCGCGGCTCAGAAGCAGTTCGGCATCCGACAGACGGTACTCCGTGACCTCCTCGCCGACCATCACTACACCGGTGATGCCGCCCTCGTCATCACGCACCGCTGAGGTCCAGGCGCCGATGATCACCTCCTGGCCGCGCCCGGTTACCCACGGCAATTCGCGGCGGACGCTCTCGCCGCCCGCAAGGATCGCCTCGAAGGCGGGCAGCATTGAGGGAAGTGCGCGTGGGGGCAGGAGTTCATCGAAGAAGTTCAGCCCCAGCATCTCTTCGCTGCGATAGCCGGTGATAGCCTCGCAGCGCCGGTTGAAGAGCGTTATTCTACCCTCGCGGTCGAGGCTGATCATGATGACCTCGGCCGAGAGGGCGATGCCGGCGTAGTCGATGCCAGGGCCTTCCTCTGCGACGACAGAGTCCTCATCGGACAGACCCGACGTGCGACCGGCAACGACGATGGCGACTACCAGGAGGAGAACGAGGATGATCGCGCGCAGCAGCCACTCCGCCGGGGGTACACTAAGAACCAGCGCATCCACGAAGCTGCCCCGGTCGAGAAGGACGCTGTCGAGCAGCGCAGCGATCAGCCAGATGAGCAGCGCAGCAGAAACTGCCAGCTTGACCGGGAACGATCGCGACTGCAAGGCTCTTTCCCCTTCCTTCTGTCGGCCGCGGCGGGAACAGGCACCATCATACCACGCAATCACCCGTGAATGATTGCGTGCAGTCCTGCCCCGGGACTCCATGGCATCCTGATGCAGCTACCTTAGATAAGGTACGCGGCGCAAGCGACCGTCAAACCTCATTTCGCGCAACGGACCTGTTCGCGTTGTCGCGGCATGAAGGGCAGCGGCCGGTGCGCGGTCAATCCTTCCGGCTGAGATATCCACCAGTCAGCCTGCTCCGAAGCTGGAGGAACACAATGAGCGTTCGCAATGTCGTCTTCTTCATCACCGACGGCCACCGCAAAGAGATGCTCGGCTGCTACGGCAACGAGTTGCTGGAGACGCCCCGCATTGACGGCTTCGCCCAGGATGCTGTCCGCTTCGACCACGCCTTCTGCCCGCACTCGGTCTGCATGCCCACCCGTGCTTCACTCTACACGGGGCGCTACCCTCATGTCCACGGTGTCTGGGCAAACGGTCTGAGTCTCTCGCGCGATGAGGTCACAATGCCGCAGGTGCTCAGCGACAGCGGCTGGACCACCGGGGCATCCGGGAAAGTACACTTTGAGCCGCAGCAGATGTATCCCGGCCGCACAGTCCCCATCATCCAGGGGCCCTACTACGGCTTCAA
This sequence comes from candidate division WS1 bacterium, assembly GCA_012522765.1. Classification (GTDB taxonomy): domain Bacteria; phylum Armatimonadota; class Zipacnadia; order Zipacnadales; family UBA5352; genus UBA5352. Next base: position 2,430 of record JAAYJW010000438.1, read on the forward strand.
CGAGGTCCACCTGAGTGAGAACCGGCTGGGCGAGGAGTACCTCGCGTTTATTGACCGCGAACATCCCGAGCTTTCCGAGCAGGCCCGCACGCGCAGGAACATGCCCGCCGAGGCACATGAACTGCAGTGGATCATCTCCCGGGCAGTTGACTTCATCGGCCGCCAGTCCGCGGCAGGGCGACCCTTCTTCTGCCACTGCTCGTTCCACGAACTCTCCCCGCCCTGCAGCGCGCCGGAGGGCTGGGCGGGCCACTACGATCCGGACGACGTGCCGGTGCCGCAACTGAACGCGGATGATCTCGACCGCAAGCCATCGTTCTACCGCGAGTGCTACGAGGGCTACCTCGCCAACGGCCGCCAGCCCGATGAATCGACGCTGCGGCGCTCCATCGCAAGCTGCTACGATCAGATGCGCTTCATTGACCACCAGTTCGGCAGAGTGCTTGCCGCGCTTGATGAGGCCGGGGTGGCGGATGAGACGATCGTTGTCTTCATGGCCGACCACGGGCTGTCGCTCAACGATCATTTCCAGTGGCGCCACGGGCCGTTCCTCTTCGACGAGGTGACGAACGTGCCGCTGATCGTCCGTCTGCCGGGCGGAGCGTCGGGAGTCGTCACCGAGGAGCTGGTGGAGACGGTGGACCTGATGCCGACGCTGCTGGAGGCGCTGGGGGTGGATACTCCCGCCGGGGTGCAGGGGCAGTCAATCCTCCCGCTGCTGCGCGGCGATGATAGCGCGCGAGGGCGCGACTCGGTGCTGCTGCAGGAGCGCGAGGCGCCCGATCTTGCTGCGCGCGGCCTTGAGCCGGAGCGCGTCACGCAGTGGGCGGTGCGCACGCACGACTGGAAGCTCGTGCACTACCC
>JAAYJW010000439.1 GCA_012522765.1 candidate division WS1 bacterium
GCACTGCGCTGCCTCGCCAAAAGCGGTCAGCACGACATCATCGCGCACTGCGCCCGCGCGGCATAGCCCAAACTTATACACCTACATAATTGAGTCGGACCCGTCCGCCATGAAGGGCAAACGCTCCTGCGCGGCGAATAGCGCAGCATGCTCAGGAGACAGGGCCCCCCCACGACCGTACGCATCATCGAACGTTTCTACACAGGCGACTTGTTCGAGTACCTCGAATCAGCACCGATGCAGAAGCTGATGGCCGGGCGCGTTGATGAGGTAGAGATCACCGAGGCCCGCGGGTACGCGGGCAGAGCCACCGTGCGCAACGGGCGCCGGCTGATCCGTCTGTCGGTGTACCACGATCTCAGTGACGATGAGATGACATTCATCATCTGCCACGAGCTTGCGCATCACGAGGCAGGCGTGAAGAACCAGCATTCGCAGACGTGGCGCGAGGCCTGCGCGCGGCTGGCCGAAGAGGCCGGCAAGCTCGGCCTGCTGCCGCGCAAGCGCGTCAAGCAGGCGGTGCAGATCGCGCTGGATGGCACCGCAACGATCTTCCGGGGTTGGCCGGAGCAGGTGGAGCAGTTCCACCGGAGCCGCGATGCGGCGCTCCAACGGTTGCGGGCGAAGCTGGTCGAGGCGGGGCTGCGCGAGGGCGGGCAGGTGGGCTTCGACTACCGTGGCCGGCGCACGCGCGGCGAGGTGATCCGCATCAACAAGTCAACCGTCAGCGTGGGAGAGCCGGGTGGCGCTCGCACGCTTCTGCGCGTCCCTTTCACGCGCATAAAAGTCGTCTACGTCAGCGAGTAGGCCTCACTTGAACGTGCTCTGCGCCTGCGCGGGCTGGAACTTCACGTGCCCGTCGAGGTAGCAGATGTTGATGGACGAGTTCGTCGCCTCATGCAGCGTGACACCGTGGTTCACTCGCGTCAGCTTACACCACGCATCCGACCACAGCCAGCAGTCGCTGTCCCACATCTCGCTCATCACACGGGGTTGATTGCCCGTGCGCTGGCGGGTAAAGCCCCACGAGATCCATGTGTTGTAGTCGGGGTTGCCGGGCGAGACCGTGCCGGGCGCCCGGTCGAAGCTGTAGTAGTAGTAGCCGATGTTCCCCGCGGCCCGGTTCTCCGGAGTGTTCTGATAGTCCGTCATCCACTGCGCGGTTCGCGGCAGGGACGGGCAGTAGAGGATGTTCATGTTCTTGATGTAGGGCAGCACTTGATTGACCAGCCGCTGCGACGTGGTGTCTGAGTTGGCCGCGTAGTAGTCGCAGGGCAGCATCTCGTCGTAGTCCTGAGAGTACATCTTCGCCGCCAGGCCAAGCTGGCGCAGATTCGATGCGCAGGAGGTCTTACGTGCCTGTTCGCGCGCCCTGCCGAAGACAGGGAACAGGATGGCCGCAAGAATCGCGATGATCGCGATGACTACGAGCAGTTCGATGAGGGTGAAACCGACACGCCGGTACATGATCATTCGTCCTCTTCAGTGGTTGCTGTGTCATTCACCGCGTCGCATCAGCGCGACAGGATAGCCATGGGCCTCAGGTGGAGCAGCGCAGCCAGCCTGTCCGTCCATCCGCGGGAGGCAGCGGCCCAGCGGTAGCTCGCATCCCCCTCGTTCTGCCCCACCGCCGCTTCGCCACCATCCTCCCGCACAAGCTCTATGCCGCACAGCACGGGCGGGTACTGAGCATCCGGCGCAGGCGCCAGGCTCACCAGCACCTCGCCCGTCACCTGCACCCCGGTCACCTCCTGCACCAGCGCTCTCTTCGCACCTCCGGCCATGCGGGCGACGTCAATGTCGCTGATGACCTCGCTGCCCTGCAGCCGGACGCTGAACTGCCGCTGGCCCTCCGCGGCCTCGCCCGGCTCGATGAAGTGCAGGCGCACGGTGTATGTCGCCGGCGCCACCGCATCCTCCTCGGCAGCAAGTTCCACGCGCAGATCGGCCGCGCCCTCAATGCCCGAGGCGGCGATCCAGTTCATGCCATTGCCGGCTTCCTGCACCCACGAGGAGTGATGGACGAAAGTCCGCGGCTCCCAGCGCCCGCCCGCTGCCGCCGACATCTCGATCGGGATCTGCAGTGCCGAACCGCCCGCGTAGGGGTACTCCAGCCACCACGTTCCGGCGCTATCGAGGCGGCAGCCCGGGGCCCCGAGATTGATGCCCACCCGCTGCACCGCTCCGACGCCGCGCTCTACGTTCGTGTAGGTCCACATCTCCGCGTCGGGCATGTGCGCCAGTCCGTAGGACGTCTGCAACTGATAGCTGCAGAAGCAACTGCGGGTGTACTCCGGCGCGCTGAGGACGCCGTCTCCGACCACCATGCTGTTGGTGCAGCCCGCCTTCGTGCCGCCGAAGTTGCCCGTCCCGCCATCATTCGCCAGATCGTAGTAACCCGCCGCACCCGACCGGAACGTGATCAGGTTCTGCGACACGTTCTGCGTGCCGCAGCCGTAGCTCTTGGTGAAGCTGCGCGGGATCTCCAGCCCCGTCAGCGGATGCGGGCGCATCTTGTCCTTTCCGGTCAGCAGGTCGATCACAGGCTGCCCGCGCCCGGTGATGATCTGATCGCCATGCAGCGCGATGGGCCCCGAGTAGCGCGCCGAACGCTCCCAGATCACCTCGCCGGTCGAGCCCTGGTGGGCCAGCATCCGCTCGCGTGGCTCATCGGGAAGCGGCGTGCGCGCTCCATGCCGCCCGGACTGGATGAGCGTGTCGCGCTCCTCGGAGTAGCTCAGCCACGTCCCGAAGGTGTCCGTGTCGCGCGTCCAGAGCGCCTCACCGGTGCGGGCATCGAGCGCCATGAGCTGCGCGGCATCTGCCGGTCGCTCACCACGCCGCTCCAGCATCTCAAGCTGCGTCTCCGAGAGGCCGTCGATCACGAAGACCTTTCCCGCCGCCGCGATGATGGCGTTGTGTCGGAAGCCGATCTTCGCGTCCCGCTGCCACAGCACCTCGCCACTGTAGCGATCCATCACCACAAGGCGTTCGCTCGAGGTCGCATTCCACGACTCCTCATCGCCCACCGGCTTGTCGTCGAACATCTGCGGGTCCGCTCCGGTGATCAGCAGGTCGTCGCTGACCACGAAGCCCCAGCTCATCTCCGCGTCGTCGCCATTACGCCCCGGCACACGGAACTCGCCCAGCGTCTCCCCCGTCGCCGGGTCAAGCCGCAGGCATCGCCCCTGGTAGCCGACGTAGATCCCATCGGCCACAGACACGTAGTTGCTGCCAACGAAGTTCGCACCCGGCTGGTTCGGGAAGTAGGGATGCCCGCCCGCGGCAAGCTCCTCCTCGTGCGGAAGGCTCGTGAATGCCTCGCCCACTCCCGGCAGGTCCTTCACCCAGACCTCGCGCCCGGTGTATACATCGCGCCCGGTGATGGTGTTGACACCGAGGATGAACAGCCGCCCGCCGACCACCTGCGGCACCGGACCGTTCTGATGCCGCGGCAGAGCGTTGTGATTGTTGTACCCGCCGCCATACCACAGCAGCCCCATCGGCGCCTTCACCAGGCTGTCCCATGACACACCGCCGTTGGCCGCGTCGGCATACTGATGCGTCCACTGACCGGCGCCGGGAAGCGGCCCCTCGCGCGTCACCGTCGTCAGATCGCCCGAGCGAGCCACCCGCGCCCCCTCCACGCCCGAATCGTACGTCCATGCGCTCAGCGCCTCATGTTCATCCGCCCCCAGCGGCAGACAGATCGTGCCCCCGTAGGGCCGCAGCATCTCGTAGATGCGCCGCGCCGTCTGCTCCCAGGCGAAGGCCGTCGTATCGAGATCCAGCGCGCTGAGGCTCTCGCCGGTGATCAAGCTTGCGAAGTAGGGCGGCAGCTCGATGGCCTTCGGCTCCGCGTGAACGATCGCCACGCGCCGGCCGTAGTAACCCGCGTCATCAAATCTCCGGCGCATCTGATCCGCGCGCGCCGCATCCGGCTCGACCACGATCACGTGCAGCTCCGACTGCCCCAGCAACTCCTGCACCAGACGACCGCTGCCCGCGCCAAGCACCAGCGCAAAGCCCTCGCGGCCACTCCCGTCGAGCATCGTGCTCGCGCGCCCGGCCCACACATCCTCCGGCCGCTCCAGAGTGCTCCCGGCCGCGTGCCGCACGGGCTCGGCCTGATCGGCGCCGAAGCAGTAGACCGCGCCCTCCTCGGTCGTCACGAAGAGGCGATCGTCGGCGGCCATCATGCTCCACGGCGTGCCATCAACCTGCGCCTGCCAGCTCACGCTCGCCGAGCCGCCGGCCGCAGGCAGATCGATTGCGGCGACCACGCCGCCCGGCGCGCTGGCGTAGAGCCGTCTGCCCGCCTGGATATGCACTCTCTCAAGCTCGACCGGCAGTTCACTGCGGAAAAGCTCAACCAGCTCGTACTGCTCCTTGATTTTGCCCTGCCCGAGCCGATCAGTTACCTCGACCTGCAGCACCTTCGGCTCCGAGGCGACACCAACCAGCTCATTGCCCTCGATGCCGATGAGGCCCGCGTCGCTCACGACGTCGGCTGGGACATTCCCGTACTGCGCGCCATCCTCCAGAGCATACATCGTCCGTGCAACCATGTTCGGGTTGAAGAACCACAGCCCGTGCGCCCACACGCCGTAGCCGCCCACGCCCTTGCCGATGATCGTGTTCGCCTGCCGGAAGTAGACGAAATCGCCGGTCTCGCGGTCGAAGGCCGCCGGGGCAGTCCGGCCGCCCGGAACCAGCAGCAGGTCCTCCGTCGCCACCAGGCATCCCTGCGGGGCCACACCCCCGAATGCGAAGGCGCCACCATGCTGGTGCAGGTTGTACATCGAGCCCGTTCCGGAGTTCGTCCACTGCACCTCACCGCTTGTCGCGTCAAGCGCATAGACGAAAGTGCCCATGAAGGGGAAGACCCCCGCCGCGAAGTAGAGCGTGCCGTCGCGGATCACCGGCCCGCCGCGCACGGCCCACGTGCTCACCATGCGGGCGTTACCCAGCAGATAGCGGTCGCGCGGCGCCGCCTGGAAGCGCCACAGCAGGCTCCCGTCACTAAGATTGAGGCAGTAGAGGTAGCCATCATCGGAGCCGGCATAGACGCGCCCCTCCCAGATGACCGGCGCGAAACGCACGGGGCCGTTCGCATAGAAGCGCCACTTCTCCGCGCCGCTGCGGCTGTCGTAGGCGGTGACGCTGTCGGAGACCATCGAGCCGATCACGACCGAAGTGCCCGCCGCTACAGGCTCGTACGAGACATCGAAGCTGAGTTTGCCGGCGTCGTCCCACTGAAAGGGCCACGCCCGCATCGGCTCGGGAAGCTGCCGAACCCACTGCAGATGAAGCTCCGCCGGCAGGGCGTCGGGCGAGACAGCACGCCGCTGCTCGTCGTAGCGCCACGCCGGCCAGTCACCGGCCACGGCAGCCGTGGCCATCATGCAGAGCATGCCAAGCGCCATCGCATACGTTGTTGTTGATCTGCGCACAGTGTCTCTCCCGCTGCAGCTCTTCGACTTCGCAATGAGCGACTATCCGGCCACCTGCTGATCCCTGTGCGAACTCCCGCCGTCGTCAGCCAATTTGCCTGCATCGAGCCGCACCAGGCGTCCGGCTTCCCCGGCCGCCATTCTGTCATGCGTCACCAGCAGCACCGTGCCGCCATCCTCCGCGAAACCCGCCAGCGCTCCCAGCACGATCGCAGCATTGTGCTCGTCGAGGTTCCCGGTCGGCTCATCCGCAAGGATCATTCGCGGCTCATGCAGCATCGCCCGTGCCAGTGCCACCCGCTGGCGCTCACCGGTGCTCAGCTCGCCGGGAGTATGCGCGGCGCGTGAAGTCAGGTTGAACCTGCCAAGCAGCTCCTCCACCCGCTCGGCCGCACCGCTGATCGGCAACGCGAGTGTCGGCGCCAGCACATTGTCCCGCACACTCAGGTAGGGGATGAGATGGAACTGCTGGAAGACGAAGCCGATCTTGCGCGCGCGGAACTGCGCCCGCCGCTCCAGCGACATGGCGTAGATGTCCTCACCGTCAACTTCGACCGAGCCCGCGTCCGGTTGCAACAGCCCGCCCGCCATCAGCAGCAGCGTCGTCTTGCCGCAGCCGCTCGGGCCCTGCACCGCCGCGAACTCGCCCGCATTGACCTCCAGGCTCACATCATCAAGCGCCCGCACCTGCTCATTGCCGGCGCGGTAGATCTTGCTCACCTTCGCAATGCGCACCATCGCGCAATCATTCCTCCTGAAGCACTAGCGCCGGATCCTGCCGCGCGGCGGCTCTTGCCGGCAGCCAACTCGCGAGTGCCGCGAGCAGCGGCGCGCCGACCAGTGCCCCCACCAGCAGCCTCGCGTTGAGCAGCGACGTGAAACCCTCCGACCCCGGCGGGACCTCACTCAGCCATGCACCTGCGACACTCCCAACGACCAGACCCACGATGCCGCCGAAGACGCCCATCAGCAGCGCCTTGAGCAGGAAAGCCGACTGGACCCGCCGCGCGCTGACACCGATCGCCCGCAGAACCCCTATCTCCGCCCGCCGCTCCCGCACATTCGCCATCATCAGGAACATCACCCATGCCGCGGCCCCAAGCGCCGAAACCGGCACTAGGATGCCCGCGAAGGCCCGCCGCTCCTCGCGCAGACTCGCGCGGTAGTACATCTCCTGCTCGATCGCCTTCTCATGTGCCTCCGCCGCGCGCTGCCGCGCCAGCCCCCGGGCTGCGATGAGCGATGAGAACTCGTACACCTGCGCATCCGGCAGTATCCTCGTCACATGGTACTCGATCGAGCCGAGTTCCTCCACGTTGCAGAGGCACTCCAGCGCCAGGATGCCGTTGATCTGCCCCGGCCGATTCATCCACTCCTGCGCCTGCCTCAGGCTCACCCACGCCGTCAGGTCATCCTGCGTCCCCCGCCGGGCGTACACCTCGCGCACCAGCAGGTTGCGTCCGCGCATCGTTACTGTGTCGCCCTCAGCAACGTCGAGGCTCTGCGCCAGGTCCGCACCCAGCTTGATCTCCCCCTGCTCGACCGGCTGCATGATCGGCGGGCGCCGGTTCTTCGGACTGTCAGCGAACGGGATCTGACCGCGCACACCCGTCAGCAGCACCTCGCGCTTCATCTCCGGCCAGCTCACCATCTCCTGCAGCAGCGGGAGCAGATGGTTGAGCGTCTCGACGTTCTGATCGGCCAGTTGCTGCGCCCAGTCCTCCGGCATGTAGTGCGTGGGGTAGTTGAGCCGCTGCAGTTCCTCGAGGCTCTGATCCTTGTGCAGGATCAGGACGTTGTAACCCATGTCCTTCATGATGCGGCGGTAGTCGTCCTCCATCCGTGTCATCTCTTCGCGCGTCTCGGCTTCCTTCTGCGCGACAAGCTGCTCAGTGCGCAAGTCGTGGCCGCCCAGCATCGTCACCGCGCCAACCAGCACGCCGACGGCGATCATCACCGACAGCAGCCCCAGCCCGAAGCTGAGCTTGCGATGAGCGATCTCCTGCAGGCTAAGTCGTAGTACGTTCATGCTCTTCGTCCCTCACAGCGTTACGCCGCCTTAGCACGACACCGGCAGCCACCACCGACGTGGCGGCGGCGGCAATCAGCGCCAGCATCCCGACCACCCGCGCGAACCCACCATCATCCGAGCCGCTGTCTCTCTGTGCCAGCGCCGCCTCGTAGTCAGGTTCGTCGAACGTCTCTTCATGCTCGACCGGCTCCTCAGCCGTCTCACCCTCGGCCGCCGCTTCCTCGGTCACTTCGCCCTCAGGCGCCGGTGGCCCGGCCGGCTCGACTGCAGGCGTCGCCGAGGGTGGTTCCGTGGAGCCGCCGCGCGACGAGCCGGAAGCCGGTGCTTCGGTGGATCGGGGCTGCTGCGTCCGCGGCGAAGTTGATCGCCCGGCAGCGCCGGTCGCCTCGGCCACTCTTCCCGCCACCGCCGGTGCCCCGGCAGTCCCGCCGGACGGTGTTGCAGCCGCGCTCAGCCGCGCCTCATCGGCCTCAGCCAGACGGCGCTCCGCCTCGGCGGCGCGATCCTGAAAACCCGCCATCCCGGAGGGCGGCGGCAAAGACTCCTGTGCCGTCTGCCTCACCCGCGCGTTCCAATCCAGCGCAACCAGCATGTCCATCCCCGGATTGTCCGCCTTCACCTCGCACGAGCACGGGCCGGTAATGAACTCCGCCGCCTTCGTGATTGTCCACTCGTTGATGCCCGCGCCCACCAGCGCGTAGAGGATCAGCCCGCGGCCGTAGACCGGGAAGGCCATCGGCTCGCGCGCATACTTCGTCGTCAGGTCATCCTCACTTTGCAGCAGTATCTGCACCAACATCCGCTCGGCCTCAGAATCGCGACTGAGGCGGTGCAGCGTGAACCGAACCTTCTGCGCCTCCGCGGCGGCGGCATCAGGGCCCCAGCCCTCCAGCACCGGCAACACCAGCGTCTCCTCCAGCCGCCGCAGTTCCTGCTCCAGCAGCGCCGCCGCCGCATTGTCCTTGCCGCGATTGCCGCTCTCCAGCAGTATCCACGATGCCGTGTTGCGCCCCACCAGCTCAGAGGCAATCTGCCGCCGCAGCGGCGAGTCCAACAGCGCCCGCACGTTTCCGCCACTCAACGCGCCTGCCCATGCAAGCTGCGGCGTGCGCTTAACACGCGGGTAGTAGACGGCCACCCACGGCGGCTTCGCTCCGGCCTGCTCGCGCCAGCGCTGCTGCATGATCGCATCGGGATTCCCGGCGAGGTCCACCGTCTGCACAACGAGGTTGCCGTGCTGCTGGTTGGAGGACTTGTGCAGCAGATCGACCGCGTCCCGCTCGGTAGCCGAGAGACCGCCGCGATGGAAGACGACGACCTGGTACTGATCGACCTCCCAGTTCTCCAGCGCATACTGATAAACCGGGATATCACATGCAGTTGCACCGGCGGCCAGCCACACCGCCAGCAGAAGTATCACCATGCGGACAACGGCAGCAGTATTGCACGCTACCGCGGAGTCCTGCATTGACATCACGAACGTCCTTTCGCACTTCGGAGACGCGGGCAGGATGATCGCGCAGTCTTCACCCGCATCTACCGCATCATATCTGTTCCCTGCCCGAAGGGGCTCACCTTCACAGGGCCATCAATGTCGCTACGTCTGCGGCAGCGCCCGCAGAGCATCACTCAGCGCCGCCGCACTCTCCTCGATCACGTCATCCGTGTGGCAGGTGGAGACGAATGCCGTCTCATGCCCCGACGGCGGCAGCAAGACACCACGCTCCAGCAGCAGCCGGAAGAAGCGCCCGTAGCAGTCGAAGTCGGCCCTCGCCGCGGAATCAGCGTCGGTGACGGGATGATCGGCGAAGTAGATCGTGAACATCGGCCCCACGCGCTCTACCCGCACCGGGACTCCGGCCGCCTCCGCCGTGCTGGTCACGCATTCCGCCAGACGCGCCGCACGGTCGGATAGTTCGTCATGAGGCTGCTCGTCGCGCAGCCGCCGCAGTGTTGCATTCCCTGCCGCGACCACCACCGGGTTGCCCGAGAGCGTCCCGGCCTGGTAGACCGGCCCCTCAGGCGCGAGGCAGCGCATGATCTCCGCTCTCCCACCGAACGCGCCCACCGGCAGTCCGCCGCCGATGATCTTGCCGAGACAGATCATGTCAGGGGCAACGCCGTAGAGCCCCTGTGCGCCTCCCCAGCCGACACGGAAGCCGGTGATCACCTCGTCGAAGATCAGCACGGCGCCGATCCGGTCGGCAATCTCGCGCAGCCCCTGCAGGAAGCCCTGCTGCGGCGCCACCACGCCCATGTTGCCCGCCACCGGCTCAACGAGGATCGCCGCGACGTCATCTCCGCGCACCGCACATATCTGCTCGACCGACTCAAGATCATTGTACCGCGCAACGAGCGTGTGCCGCGTGAAATCCTCCGGCACGCCAGCGCTCGACGGCAAGCCGAAGGTCCGCAGGCCCGAGCCAGCTTTCGCCAGCAGCGCGTCGCTGTGCCCGTGGTAGCAGCCATCGAACTTGATGATCGCATCACGTCCCGTGTACCCCCGCGCGACGCGGATCGCACTCATCACGGCTTCGGTGCCGGAGTTCACCATCCGCAAAAGCTCGATCGTCGGCACAGCCTCCCGGATAAGCTCGGCAAGCTCCGACTCCGGCCCGGTCGAGAGGCCGTAGCCCGTGCCTCGTGCCGCCGCCTCGGCGATGGCGGCCGTCACCTCGGGGTCAGCATGCCCCAGGATCAGCGCGCCCCAGCACATCAGGTAGTCCACGTACGAGTTGCCGTCGAGGTCCGTGAGCCTTGCGCCGCTGCCGCTGGCGGCGAAGATCTGCGGCGCATCAACCGCCGAGAACGCGCGCACCGGGCTGTTGACACCACCGGGGATGGACTGCCGCGACCGTTCCCCCGCCTCGCCGCTCAGCGTGAAATCCATCGCGCGGCCTCCTCGGCGTAGTACGTGATGATCGCGTCGGCCCCCGCGCGCTTGATGGACAGCAGCGCCTCCAGCACACAGCGTCGCCGGTCAATCGCACCCACCCGCGCCGCCGCCTCCAGCATCGCGTACTCACCGCTCACGTGGTACGCCGCGATCGGCAGTCGCGTCTGCGCGCGCAGTTCCGCCAGCACGTCGAGGTAGGGCAGCGCGGGCTTCACCATCAGCCAGTCCGCGCCCTCGGCCTCATCCAGCAGCGCATCGCGGATCGCCTCGCGCCGGTTCGATGGCGGAAGCTGGTAACCGCTGCGGTCGCCGAACTGAGGCGCCGAGTGAGCCGCTTCGCGGAACGGGCCGTAGAAGCCGGAGGCGAACTTGGCCGCGTACGACAGCACGCCGGTGTCAGTGAGGCCCGCATCGTCGAGTCGCGATCGGATCGCCGCCACCTGACCGTCCATCATCGCTGACGGCGCGACCATGTCGGCCCCCGCCTGCGCGTGCGCGAGTGCGCTCCCCGCCAGCGCGTCCAGCGTGGGCGCAAGGTCAACCTCCGCGTCTTCCGTGAGAATCGCGCAGTGACCGTGATCCGTCCAGCCGCAGAGGCAGACGTCCGTGATGACCGCGAGGTCCGGCCGGACCTCCTTCACCGTGCGGATCGCCTGCGGCACCAGCCCCTCGGGATCGAGCGCCGCGGAAGCACATGAAGTGCGCTCATCAGCATCAGGCACGCCGAAGAGCAGCACGGCGGGCACACACAGCTCCTCCACCAGCGGCGGCAGCAGGTCCACCGACCACCTGCTCACCCCCGGCATCGCCTCAATCCGCTCCTCGCGGTCGCGCCCCGGCACCACGAACAGCGGCAGGATGAGATCATCGGCGCTCAGCGACGTCTCACGACTCAGCCGCCGCAGCGCCTCACTCCGTCGGTTGCGTCTCGGAAGACTCGTCGGAAACACCCGGATGCACCACCTTCGCGTCAATGCCCAGCGTCCGCAGCGCGGCTCGCGTGGGCTCACCGATGCACAGCACCCCGCGCTCGAAAGCAGCCATGCCGAAACGTTCATGATACGCCCGCACGCCCGAGGGACTCGTGAGGTAGATCGCGTCATGCTCCGGCAGCGGCATCTCGCCCAACTGAGGATGCGTCACCGCGCGATGCAGCGACAGTCGCGTAATTGAGTCGAAGCGCCCGGTTAACTCCTGCTCAAGCGCCTCACTCGCCTGCTCACCCTGGATCAAGACGCAATGCCCGCGCTCAGCTTCGCCCAGCAGGCGGATGATGCCTTCGCTGCCCGGCACGTCCGGGATAGTCACGTCCCCGACGCAGTGCCGCCGCAGCAGTTCGGCCGTGCCCGGTCCCGCTGCGATGATCCGCAGATCCGAGCGCAGGTCAAGGTCAGCCCACTGTCCTCCGGCAGCGGCGAAGAACACCCGCGCGCTCATCTTGCTGGTGAAGATCACTGTCAGCGCCGCAGCCGACCGCGCTGCATCCAGCGCGTCCTGCACCTGCTCCGCCGCATCCGGCGCCTCAGCAATCTCCAGCGCGGGCCAGTGCAGCAGCGTCCCGAGTGTGCGGAAGTTGGCTGGGTCAAGACCGGTGAAGAGGATCGTCGGCCTCTGCACCCTCTCCCGCGCCGCCTCGCCCACCACGATCAGCGCCGGCGACTGCAGCCTGGCCTGTTGCGCGATGCCGGCGATCTCACTCAGCGCCCCCCGCAAGTGCCGCTCCCACTCCAGCCCGCCGCGCTCGATGACAGCCACGGGCGTCTGCTCCGGCCATCCGTCCGCCACCAGCCGCCGCACCAGCGCCTCCAGCGCCGACACGCTCATGTAAAGCACGAGGCTGTCCGCTCGCGGCAGGTCAACGTTCAGTTCGCCCTCACGCAGGCGTCCCGTCGCCAGCGCCACCGATCGCGCCTCGCCCCGGTGTGTCAGCGACAGCCCCGCCAACGCAGGGAGCGCCGTGCCCGCAGTCAGCCCCGGGATGATCTCCCACGGGATGCCCTGCTGCGAGAGCCGCTCGGCCTCCTCCCAGCCGCGTCCGAAGACGCCGGGGTCGCCGCCCTTGAGCCGCACAACCGTCTTTTCCGCCAGCGCATGCTGCACCAACAGATCGTTCACCTCGTCCTGCGACAGCGCCGGGTCCCGGTCATCGCGGCGGATCACCAGCACACCGGTCATGCGCAGGTCGAGGTCGTCGAAGAAGCTGCGAGGCAGGAGTTCGTCCGCGATCACTACGTCCGCTTTCTCCAGCGCTCGCAGGCCACGCACTGTGATGAGGTCACCCGGACCGGGCCCGGCACCGACGATGAACACGATCCCTACGCCCATGGCAGCCCCTCGCGGTCGCCAAGGTCCAACGGCTCAAGCAGCTTCGCCAACTCGAGGTCATCCTCCCGGATCACCACCGCCAGCGCTCCCTGCCCCGCCTCGGGTGGGAACTGCGCCTCCGGCAGCACCTCCGCGATCCGCTCCTCCATCCCCAGCCGAACCAGCCCGGCCACCGCCAGCACAAGCGCGTCGTAGTCGCCCCGGTCAAGTTGCGCGATGCGATCCGGCACGTTGCCGCGGATTTCTGCCGGCTGCAGATCATCGCGAAGCTGGAGCAGTTGCCGCCGGCGCCTCTCGCTGGAGGTGCCCACGCGCGCCCCCGAGGCAAGCTCCGCCAGACTCCCTCCATCACGCGTCACGATGCAATCCCATGGCGCGAACGCCGGCGTCAGTGCGGCGACCTTCAGTCCCGGCGGGAGGGTGTCCGGCAGATCCTTCGCGCTGTGAACCGCGATGTCCGCCGTGCCGCTCAGCAGCGCCTCATCGAGGTCGCGCGTGAAGAAGTCGCCCTCGGTGACCTCTGTCAGTGCCGTGGCGCGATCCCGGTCGCCGGGGCTGTCGAATGTGCGCGTTGAAAGCTCCACGTCCGGCGCCAGCATCTCCAGCAGGCGCACGATTCCGTCAGTCTGCGCGCATGAAAGCTCACTCCCGCGGCAGCCGATGACCACTCGTTCGCGCAGGGGCAACTGCGGCCGTCTCTGCGCTTCCCACTCGACGGTGCGCTCGAACGCCTCC
>JAAYJW010000005.1 GCA_012522765.1 candidate division WS1 bacterium
ATATACCGCAAGCAGGAGGCCTACAAGACGCACGCGAGCATGTCGCCCGACAAGATGGAGTTGCTGGCGATGGAGAACAGCAACATCCTCGCGACCTTCATCGAGGGCAACGGCGTGGTTCACGACCTGATCCTGCGGGACACCAACACCGACCACCTCATCCCCAGCCCCTACCCGTTCGGCTGGGTCTGGTACGCTTTCGGCGCCGGGTGGCGGGTGGAGGAGATCTCCGAGGCCGGAGACAGGGTCTGGGCGCGCGTCGTCGGCAAGCACCCCGTCGATGGCACGCCGCTTGTGATGACGTGGAGTCTGAACGAGGGTGACAACCACATCACGATTGACATTGACACCGGCGAGGCCGGCCCCGTCTCGAGCGCCTTCTACATGATGTCGCGCATCGGCCTTGACGGCGTGGGTGAGCGGAGCATCTGGCCCACCGCGGATGGCCTGCAGGAACTGAAGTGGCGAGGCGGGCGGCGTGACGTCCCGGTCACCGATCTCAGCGAGGGCTGGATGGCCGTGCAGGACGATGTGACCGGCCAGACCTTCGGCTGTCTCTTTGACTTCCCGACGCTGCAGAGTGTCTCGGTGCGGCCGGGAGATAACAACTTCAACTACATGGTGTTCCAGCCGAATCCGGAGGTGCCGATCGGCGACATCACCTTCGCCCTCTCCGCCACCTCTGGCGGCGTGGAGCGAGTGCAGGAGCTTTATCAGAAGCTGGGCTTCCAGTGGTCTCACTGAGGAGTGTGTCTATGAGAGCATTCGCAGCAATGCTGTCCGTCCTGCTGGCCTTGCCGGCGCTGGGCGGGGAGATACTTCTACAGGGCAATGACCCGCTGGCGGTTGTCGCGCTCAACCCGGAGACGGCCTCCATGGCATCAGGCGAGGGCGCCGCGGGCGGACTCGATGAGGGGCTTGACGGTGACGCCTGGTACTACCAGGTCTCCGTCACCGATGTGGGTAAGCGCTTCTACAAGACGCCCGACTCCATCGGTCTGCTGGTGGATACGACGGAGCTTCGCGGACCGCTGACGATCGAGATCGGCGTCTTCATGAGTACCTACGGCTCGGGCAATGGCCGTGCCCTGTGGGATGGCGAGGCGATCCTCGACATCAACGCCTACGGCCGCCCTGAGGAGCGCCTGGTGATCGCCTCGGCCACCGTGGAGCCTGCGCCGGGCGTGCACGAACTGCGCATTGAGGACCAGGTCGGCGAGGGGACCTACGTGACGATCGACGCCATCCGCCTCTCGGGCGAAGGAGAGTTGGCGCTGGTTGATGCCAACGGCCTCCCGATCGCGCTCGAGTCGCCCTCGGTGCCCGCCGCCGAGGCCACCGCGCTCGCGCAGACGCTGGATGCTCTGCCGAACGTGGCGAAATTGCGCGAGGGCGTCACCTGGCACGCAACGGAGAACTTCACCATCCCCACATGGTCGGCGCAGGCGGCGCTTGACGGCAATCCCGACGATGGCGACTACTGGGCAGGCGGCACCCCCGCCCCTCACGCCCTGCTGGTGGAGTATCCGGCACCGATCACCTTCGACACCTGTCGCATCCGCTGGATGGGCGAAGGCGTCAATCGCGGCGTAGTCTACGGGCTTGAGGCGTGGGACCCGGCGCAGGAGCGCTGGAGCCTCGTCTTCCAAGACCCGCACAACCTGCTCGCCGACCCGATCTATCTCTTCGAGCCGATCACCACCACCCGCGTTCGCTTCACCGTGCTCGAGCTTACCGGTGAGCAGCGGACACTGATGCGGGCCTTTGAGCTTTACGACCGCGCCGGAGGTGGTGCGTGATGAGGACATCACTTGCGCTGCTGCTTGCTCTGCTGCTGATTTCTGCCGCCTCGGCCAACGAACTTCCCGGGCCCTGGCAGACTACCGCCTCCAGCAACGCCGCCGATGTGGCGTTCGCGACCGACGGCGATCCGCTCACTGCCTGGCGCTCCGAGGCGCCGCAGACAGAGGGCGACTATCTGCAGGTTGACCTTGGCGCGGACCGCGTGGTGCGCGAGGTGCGCCTTGAGACCGGCCTGCGCTACCCGTCGGACTTCCCGCGCTCGGTCGGCGTCAGCGTTCGCTCCGACGATGGTGAGTTTACGCAGGTCGCCTCGACCGAGAACCTGCACCGCCAGGAGCTTCGCCTGCGCTTCAATCCGGTCATCGCGCGGCAGGTGCGTGTGGAACTGATCGGCTCTTCCGGCTATCACTGGGCGGTGTCGAACGTCCGCATCTTCGGCGCAGAAAACGCGGAGGCGCTCAACACCACCGATGCCGTCGTCATCGCCGCCGATGCCTCGCCGATGGTGCGGATGGCCGCGGAGGACCTGCGGGAGTATCTCTCCCGCGCCACCGGCAGCTATCTGTCACTCGTCACCGACGCCGAGGCGGCGCGCTACAGCGGCACGAAGTATGCGATCGGCCGCAATGCACTGACCGAGGGCAAGCTTGGCGACCTCGACGGTCTCGTGGACGAGGCGATCCTGCTGCGCGCCGATGGCGACACGATCATCATCGCCGGCAACACGCCACGCGCGGACGGCTACGCCACGTGGCGGCTGCTGCACCACCTCGGCGTCCGCTGGTACACACCCGGCGACCCGGGCGAGTACGTCCCGTCGCTCGATGGCGTTGACCTCGCGGGGCTGAACGTCGTGCATGAGCCGTCGGTGCAGTTGCGGCAGCTAAGCTCGATCCGCTTCGATCAGCTTGAGCAGGACATGCGCTGGACGCTGCGCAACTGCCTCAGTCACGTCACCGAAGCGACTGTGCATTACTTCGAGGAGCGCACGGGCGTCTCGTGGACACCCGCGCTGGTGGACTGGCCCTACGGCAGCTATCCGCACAGCTTCCAGCGCATGATCCCGAAGAGCGACCTGGAGAAGTACCCCGACCTGCAGCCGATGATCGACGGCCAGCGGCGCATCTACGCCGACTCGCGCGACAACTTCTGCACAAGCTCTCCTCACGCGGTGGATCTGACGGTAGCAAAAGTGCTGGAGTGGTTCCGTGCGAATCCGCAGAGCCGCTCCTACTCGATCTGCCCGCAGGACGCCGCGCGCTGGTGCGAGTGTGAGCGCTGTCAGGCACTGGATGAGCCTCTCGTGATGGAGAACTTCAGCCGGCAGGATATGCGCAACGTGACCGACCGCTTCTTCACCTACATCAACGCGGTCGCAGAACGCGTCACGGCGGAGTTCCCGGATCGCTACATCACCACCATCTCCTATGCGAACTGGCACCAGCCGCCGCGCTTTGACATCCACCCGCACGTGATCGTGGATGTCTGCCAGTACGGCTGCTCCTCGCATGCGGTCAATGACCGCTCCTGTGAGATCAACGGGGAGATGTACGCCCGCATGCTTGGCTGGCGGGAGCGCGTGACGATGCTGGGTATCTACGACTACGTGCTGCTCAACAACGCGCAGCCCCGTACTCCGCACCCCTACGGCCGCAGTGTCCCCGAGGAGATCAAGTGGCTGGTGGATGACCTTGGCATAGTCAGTTGGCGCAGCGAGAGCGCTGGCTGGCCCGGCGAGTGGAGTCCGGCGCCTTACTGGCTCGCGCTGCAGATGGCGTGGGATGCGGGGCAGGATCCCGAGGCGCTGCTGGCGGAGTTCATGGCGAACTACTACGGCCCGGCCGAGGGCGCGCGCGAGTACTGGCAGATCCTTGAGGACCGCGTCCACGTGGATGGCGTCCACTACGGCAGCTACAACAACCGCCCGAGCGTCGAGATGTTCACTCCCGAGACCATCGCGGCGCTCGATGCCGCGCTGACTCGCGCCGAGGAGCAGGCGCCGGACGGCAGCGTCTACGTGCAGCGCGTGGCTAAGCTGCGCGAGTCGCTGGAGTTCGTCAAGCGGTACCCAATGGAGCAGGAGTGAGGCGAGGGAATGACTAACAGGGCGCAGTACCGGCAGCGGATTCTTCAACTGATGGCAGACGTCGTGCCGCAGAAGCTGGAGACCTTCGACGAAGTGACCGGTCGCTTCATCACCGAGCCCAACGGGCCGATTGCGCCCGGCGCCCGGCCGGAGGACCTCGGATGGGCGGTCACCAACCAGGATGCCATCCATGCCCTCGCGGTACTTTTCATCGAGGGGCCGGAGCCGTGGCAGCGCAACCCCGAACTGCTGGACGTCATCGGCCGCGCGGGTGACGCCATCCGCGACTTCCAGGATGACGCAGGGCAGGTCGAGTTCGTCAAGGCCGATGGCTCGAAGTGGGGCATGACCTACATGCCGTGGACGAACTACGCGTGGCTGGAGGCGTGGGCGATGCTGCGGGCGCACCTCGACCCGGCCCGCGCCGCACGCTGGGAGGAGGGCCTCACACTCGCGCATGACGGTCAGGCGCGCGAGCTCGCCAGCGGCCATGTGCACAACATCCCGTGCTGGAAGGCGATGAGTTGCTGGCGCGCGGGGCAGCTCATGAACCGCGACGACTGGCAGCAGGCGGGCGCGGAGATGCTTGCGCGCTGCGTGGAGACCCAGCACCCCGATGGCTACTGGCCCGAGCACCTCGGCCCCACCAACGGCTACAACCGCGTCTACCTGCACGCCGTCGGCCTCTATCATATCTTCTCCGGCGACGACTCGGTCCTCCCGGCGATAGAGGCCGCCACTCGCTACGCCCAGGCATTCACCTACCCCGACGGCAGCATGGTCGAGACGATTGACGGGCGGCAGAAGTATCACTCGTGGATCAACCCCAGCGGCCTCGTCTCCATGACGCTCGTGCCGCAGGGGCGGCGTTACGTGCGCTATCTGCTCGATCTGCCGCGCTTCGCGGAGGCTCTCTCCAACCCGCGCGTGTCCACGCCATGGTCGAACTCGCTGGCGAGCCACATCGCCAGCCTCTACCAGTACATGCACTTCGGCGATGAGGCGCCGATACACCTGGACGAGGCCGCCTTCACCGAGGTCTACAGCGACCTTGCGGTGGTCAAGCGAGAGGCGCCGTGGTTCGGCTGCCTGAGCGCCTTCGTCTGCCCCACCGGCGCGAGTCGCTGGGGCCTCGATCGCCAGCAGTTCGTCTCGCTCTGGCACGAGGACGCCGGGCTGCTGATCGGCGGCGGCAATTCGCGCAACCAGCCCGAGTGGGCGACCTTCGTCAGCAACGGGCGCTTTGTGCCCGACAGCGGCGAGGTGGCGGGCGAGGCGATCAGCCTGCGCTACGGCGGGACCACCTGCAGCCTCGATCTGCGCTTTGAGGGTGGCGCGGCGGTGATCGAAGTCGGTGCTGAGGGCGGTTCGGCGATCAACCACCTCGCGCTGCCGCTGCACCGGGGCGAGATCATCCGCACCGAGCTGGGGGACGTCGTTGAGACCGGCGACCGCGCCTTGCTTTATATGCCGCGCGAGATGGGCGAGTGGGTGCAGATCCGCGGCTTCCGCATCGAACTTCCGCCGTGCGCGCAGCTTGCATGGCCGACTGTGCCCTTCAACCCGTACGCGATCGACGGCTCCGCGGGCTTCGGCTCCGAGGCCGCGCTGCTGTCGGCGCCGGTAGAGGGGCAGCCGGTGGTCTGGCGCATTTCGCGGCCGTAGGAGCGGCCCCAACACCACTTGTCTGAAGCAGGAGACACTGCTATGACCGCGCGCACCATCGCAGTTACGCTCGCACTCGTGTTGGTCTCAACAGCCACTCAGGCCGCCGACTGGACCATCTGCTGGTCGGGCCCCGATCAGGCGCAGAAGGCGGCGCAGGAACTGGCGCGCTACGCAGGCATGGTCCTGGGGGAGGAGATCGCGGTCACCGATCAGGTGCCCCCTGAGGCAGGAACTGTCTTCGTAGTGACTGATGCCGAGCACGCTCCGCCGGAGATCTCCGCCAAACTCGACGGCCTGCGCAGAGATGCGTTCATCATCCAGTATCCGGTGCCCTGGCAGGGCCGTGACGTCTGCATGCTGGTCTCCCACGATCAGTTCGGCTGTGACTTCCCGGTCTACTACTTCCTCACGCAGTTCATGGGCGTCCACTGGGTCGGCCCCGGCGAGCTTGGCGTGGTGCTCTCTCCCATGCCCGACTGGCAGCTACCTGCGGAGATCAACGTGCTGGAGAACCCGGACTTCGAGATGCGCATGTGGGGCGGCGCGTCCTTCTCCAGCAGAGAATGGCTGGCGCGCAGTGCCCGCATGGACTTCCACCATGCCCTCGGTAAGATCTTTCACCCCGACAAGCATGCCAACGAACCCGAGGTCTACCCGCTGGTTGATGGCAAGCGCTACATACCCGACCCCACCCTCGGCCCATCCGCGCTGGCAGGCTGGCAGCCATGCACAAGCAACCCGCGATCGATCGAGATCGCCACTGACTACGTGCTCGAGATGCTTGCCACGCACCCGCAGTTGATCACCGGCAGCCTCTCCGTGAATGATGGAGCCGGCAACACCTGCGAATGTGACGCCTGCCGTGCTCTCGATGCCCCCGACGCATACGCTGCGCACCGGCGGCCCAATCTCTCTGACCGGTTCTTCCACTTCTACAACACCGTGACCGAGCGCGTGGTGGAGCGCAATCCGGAGGCAGCCGTCGCTGTCCTGGGCTACGGTCCCGCCGCCGTCCCACCCACGCAGATGACCATCCATCCCCGCATCCATGTCTTCAAGGTCCAGCCTTCGGTGCAGTCCCTGCGCGATTGGCATGCGGCGGGGGCTAACCCCGCGATCTACATGTGGCTGTGGGATGGGGGCTTCCTCACCGTGCAGCCCGACCTTCAGATGGTCGCCGAACTGATCCGCGAATGTCATGCCCTCGGCGGCATCAGCTTCCGTTCCGAGATCGTGCCCCACTGGGTCATTACCGCTCCGAAGTTCTACGTGCTCGCCGGGCTTCTGTGGGATATTTCGCAGGACCCCGATGCGCTGCTTGACCAGTATCTCGGGCTGACTTACGGCGAGGCGGCAGCGCCGCATGTCCGGGCGTGGTTCGACCGCTGGTACGAGATATACCGACGCCGCCCGGCGGAGAACTATCACGAGAACTCGATGGGGTGGCGCCACTCCGACCAACTCCGCTACCTCCGCCGTGATGACCTCTCGACACTGGAGGCGGCGCTGGAGCAGGCGGAGGCCGCCGAACTGAGCGAGGCACAGGCAGCGCGGCTGGGCTACCTGCGCACATGGCACGACCTGATGCGGCTCAATGCCGACCAGTGGCTGACCGCGCAGGAGCTCGGCGATCCGGAGTGGGTGCTCGCGCGCGGGCCCAATAAGGTACTCAGCGCCATTGAGGCGAAGCTTCATCTGACGCCCGAGTTCGACAGACTGTGGGCGGAGCGGGTTGCCACCGACACCACCGGCTGGCTCCTCGATGCCAACTACCACAAGGACCCGGAGGCCTACTGGCTGAGAATGTGTGGGCAGCTTCGCACCATGGTGGACACTGCTCATCAGAGCGGCATTGATGCAGCGCTGGAGACAATCAGCGGGCGCATGCTCGATCGGCGCAGGCCCGATGAGGTCATTGCGTGGTGGGAGGAGCAGATGGCACGCCGCCCGCAGCTTGAGCGCTACATCGGCCCGGAGGCAAATCGGCTGCGGGGAATTGAGCCGCAGAACGTGGTGCTGGACGGTAATTTCGAGGATGGCGAAGCCGGAGACCTGCCGGTGCTGCCGGGGTGGGACTTCTACGAAACATACGGTATGGTGCACGGCGCGTACTCGCGCTATTCGTGGCAGAAGGGCACGGGACACGACGGCGGGCGAGCCATTGGAATGGGCGAGGGACGCTATCCGGAGTTGAAGGGGATCATCTCTCTCGAGAAGGGGGCGAGATATGATCTATCATTCTGGTATCGCACCGAAGGCCGCCAGTCTCCCGCGAACCTCTGGATCTTCAGCTACGACACCGAGCTTGACTCGCCGCGCAATATCGTTCAGGAGCATATCCACCACTTCGCGCGGTTCGATCTCGAACCGACCGATGGGGAGTGGGTGAGAGTTCAGCGCAGCCTCACACCATCCGTCGGCGGAACCTTCATTATCCAGCTCGCCGCGTACTATCAGGGCCCTGGCGAGTACACATGGTTCGATGATGTCGAGATTCGCAAGATCTGGTGAGGCTTTTTTCGACGGCATTGAAGGAGTGACTTCTGCGTCGGCGAACTGCCACGCGGCCTGATGGAGCGCATCAAATGTCCGCGGAGGTGCGTCATGCGTAGAGGGTTCACGCTCATCGAACTGCTTGTCGTCATCGCGATCATCGCCATCCTGGCGGCGATCCTGTTCCCCGTGTTCGCCCGCGCCCGTGAGAAGGCTCGCCAGTCAAGCTGCTTGAGCAACCTCAAGCAGCTCGCCCTCGCCGGCCTGATGTATGCACAGGACTATAACGAGCGCTTCATCATCTACCGAACGCGCGCCACAGGCGCTGACATGTGGTTCCTTCACCTCGACGCATACGTCGCCAACGACCAGCTTCATCGTTGCCCGAGCCGCCCGACAAGCGCGCGCGGCTATGGCATCAACTACAACCACGGCTGTGGCCAGTGGCTCGCGAAAATGCCCTCGCCGTCCGAGATGCTGATGTTCGGCGACAACTGGAACCAGCTCTATGCCTGTTCGGCGGCGGTCCACACCGCTGAGGGACCCGGATACTCTCCGGGCCTTGACCCGCTTCCGCACAATGACGGGATCAACGTCGCATTCATGGACGGACATGCGAAGTGGATGAAGCTTGACGGCCCCATCGGCCCGAACGGGTATCAAAGCCTCGCTCCGTGGCACTGCTTCCCCGACGGCGATGCCAACCATATGCGACCATAGAGAGAAGTCATCGGCGAACCACCACCAGCCGGCGCCCCAAGAGGCGCCGGCTGCGCTTCTTTTACTGCCAGTTGGGCCAGCAATAATCGTGCAAAATATACCTCACACTTGACCGATCGCCACAGCCGCTCCACGATCCCGCCAGCACGAAGCCCGGCTCCAGCGTCCGGTCCAGCCCCCCCAGATCTAAAGTCCTCGCGCTCTTCGCCAGACCACTCGTAGAGCGTCGGCAGGAAGAACAGGGCAAGCAACTTAGATGTGACGAGGCCTCCGATGACCACTGGGGCCAGCGGTCGCTGTATCTCTTCAGCAATACCGACGTTGGCGGCAACGACTTGTCGACCGGTGCGGCGGTCAGGAAGCTGCGACACGAGCTGCTTGATGTGGGTATATTCGATACGCTCCGGGATACGCAGGTGCTGGCGAAGCGATGGAGGAATCACTGTAGCATGATGCGCCCACATCTTTCACGCGGCCATCGTCCCCTTCACCCCGGAGGCGCTGCATGAGGGGCCGCCCGGTGCCGCACTCAACTCGTATCATTTGTGGGAGCAGGTCATAACCGTCGGCAGTTGTTCCGTAAGAAGGGCCTGCACTATGTCATCTAGCGACCTGAAATCTGAGGACACACAAGGCCGCCTGTCGTTTCTCAGCAGCAGGGCATTGCGGGTCGATATACTCACCGCGTTCGTCGGACTGCTGCTGGCGACGGTAGTGGCCATCTCGGGATTCACACACCATCGCAATCGGCAGGCTATCCTCGATCTCTCTGATGATCTGATCGGGCAGGCTGCGAACATGAGCCTCGAGAAGGCCGCTGCATACCTCGAGCCTGCAGCAGCGATGGCCGAGCTGTGCGCGGGTGTGACAGGTGAGACACTCGCTTCGGGTGGTGAGCTGGCCGACCTGGAGACCTACGCCATCCAGATGGTCGCGACTCACCCTCAGTTCGCGATGATCAACTTCGGCGATGAGCACGGCAATTTCCTCATGCCGAAGAAGCTGCCGGACGGCACCATAGCGACCAAGATCATCCGCCGGACGGCGAATCCCCCAATGGTCACCTGGAACTATCGAGACAGTGCCGGACGGATAGTCAGGTCCGAAACCTCCCCCCTCATTGACTACGATCCCCGGGCCCGCTCGTGGTACATGGGGGCGAGAGAGACGGGAGAACGGTACTGGACCGATACGTACATCTTCTTTACCGACAAGCGGCCGGGCATCACCGCATCCTATCCCGTGCTGAGCGACGATGGCACGCTCCTTGGAGTGGTGGGGTTTGATATCGAGCTGGAGAGCCTCTCCCACTTCCTCGCCGGTCTGAAGATCGGCGAAAGGGGGGTGGCGTTCATTCTCGACGCAGATGGGGATGTTGTGGCCTACCCGCACGCCGACAGCATCGCCGTGGAGAGCGAGGAAGGGCTGCGGACTGCTCACCTCGCCGAGGTCTCCGATACGTGGATCGCAGCATCGCTGGATGAGCACAATCGGACGATGCGGAGCAGCTTCTCGTTCGTACACGCTGGCAAGCGCTACCTGGCGTCGTACACTCCACTGCTCGGCACGGTCCGGAAGAAGTGGAAGATCGCAGTGGTTGTCCCTGAAGACGATTTCACCGGGCCGCTGAGATCTGCCGACCGCGGAGTGATGTTGCTCTCGCTACTGATCCTCACGGGCGCGATGATAGCCACGACATACCTGGCGCGCCGTATCTCTCGGCCGATCACACAGCTTTCCGAGGCGACTGCGCGCATACGGGATTTTGACCTGAGTGGAGAGACTCCTGTCAGCTCCCCTATACGAGAAATCCAGCTCATGGAGGATTCGATATCAGCCATGAGGACGGGACTACGCTCGTTCCAGAAGTACGTTCCAGCCGCCCTGGTTCGGCAGTTGATTGAGACAGGCGAGGACGCCCGGATCGGTGGACAGACACGCGATCTGACACTCGTATTCTCGGATGTGAACGACTTCACCGGAAGAAGTGAAATGCTATCTCCGGAGGAGTTGATGATCCACCTGTCAGAATATCTCGATGAACTCACGCACGTGCTCATCCGACACGGGGGGACCGTGGACAAGTACATTGGCGACGGGATCATGGTGTTCTGGGGTGCCCCGCTTGAAGATACGGAGCATGCGGCGAATGCCTGCCGCGCCGCGCTCGCGTGCCGGGTGAGGGTTGAGCAGCTTAACCGGATCTGGCGGGAGCAAGGAAAGACGCCGTTTCCGACTCGCTGGGGCATCCACACTGGTCCAACAGTTGTGGGCAATCTGGGATCGGCCGAACGCATGAACTACTCAGCAGTTGGTGACAGCGTGAACCTGGCCTCACGACTGGAAGCAGTGAACAAGATATACCGTACGTGCGTGATCGTGAGCGAGTCCACGGCCTTGGGCGCTGGAGAGGGCTTCATATATCGGCCACTGGGGTCTGTCACAGTCAAGGGCAAACAGGAGGCCGTGAAGATATATGAGTTGCTGTGTGAGGCTGAAGGCCCTGAGGCACTGAGGGCCGCGCACCTTGCCGGGCTTTCTGAGCAGGGCCTGAAACTATATTTCGACCGCCAGTGGAACGAAGCTGCCGCAGTCTTTGAGTCAATCACGCAAGAATTCCCCGACGATGGCCCAGGCGAAGTGTGCCTGCGCCGATGCCGTCAGTTTATGACGACCCCGCCGGATCCAGATTGGGACGGAGTCCTGCGCCTGGACCGTAAGTAGATCACCGCACTATACCACTGGATGACCGAGGTCAATTCAGTGGCAGGAGGTCGTTCCTCCGACGGCATGAGGCCGGATTTTATGGCTACTTCGGTGGGCATTATGGAAGTGGCCTGAGCTCTGACCCTCTGTCCTCAGATGTAGAAAGGGCACTGATCCAACGATCAGTGCCCTTCGACTTCTTTGTGCCGTCCCTCGCAACGATGCCGCGTGAGCAGCCCCGGGCTACAGAAGGTCTGGCCAGTACTTCGGATCGGCGAGAGCACTCTTCGTCATGGCCTTGGCATGCCCATCCACGAAGCTGACATTCGCCATGCCGTTATGGCGCGCATCAATGTGTCCACCGTAGCTGCCCGAGTCCAGCCAGTTGTCGCGGCAGTCGCCAAACCAGACCGTATCAGACGGGAACTCGATGGCGCCAAGCGCAGCACCTCGGCCGGTCTCAGCTATGCCAGGATAGGCGATACCGTAGCCACCCGCCTGGTCGTAGTGATCGGCATCGTTCGGATTGAACTGCCCGGAGTGGCTGGGGCAAGTCCAAATCTGGCTGTTCTTGATGTAGGGCATGAGTAGCCAGTGAAAGTCCTCGCGCATTGGTGCGCCAGATGCGTACAGGGAAAACGGAACGGTCGTCTCATCATAATCTTCTGCGTACATTAACGCCCCGAGTGTGATCTGCTTGAGGTTCGACAGACAGCTCGTCTGTCTGGCCTTCTCGCGGGCCCGGGCGAACACCGGGAACAGGATCGCTGCCAGTATGGCGATGATTGCTATGACGACCAGTAGCTCGATGAGCGTAAACCCTCTTCTCATGATCATCTCTCCTTAATCAATTGTGTTGCTGTGTAACACGCCTTCGTATGATACCCTTCCGCGCTCTAACCTACTCTAGATTTCCCGACGGATTCCGCCAGCCGATCCCGACCTCCTCCGGCTGCTTGTGTAGAGAATCTCACATCATTCTTCTCAGCCCGAACTGCCGATTATCTGCCTCCATCTGCAGAATCCCCGGTCCGGGGAAGGTCCGCAACCTCCCCATGGTGAAACGTAGCGGCGTCGATTCACTTCAGTCCGGGAGGTAAGTTATGCGCAGAGGCTTCACACTCATCGAGCTACTGGTCGTCATAGCAATCATCGCCATATTGGCGGCGATCCTCTTTCCCGTATTCGCACGGGCCCGTGAGAAGGCGCGCCAGACTAGCTGTCTGAACAATATGAAGCAGCTTGGCACCGCAGCCCTCATGTACGCGCAGGACTACGATGAGGTCTGGCATCTCTATCGAAGCTACGTAACCGGATCTGACGCATGGCCACATCATATCGTACCGTACATCATGAACGATCAGATCATGAAGTGCCCCAGCCGGCCGAACCAGAGCAACTTTGCCTACGGCGTGAACTACAACCACCTTCGCCAGTGGCCGCTCGCAAAGGTAACGCACCCCTCGGAGCACTTCGCCTACGTGGAGAACTGGAACCAGCTTGCGGGCTGCACATGCGCGGGGGGACATGAGGGCGTGGACAACTACACCCCGAACCTCGACCCCCTGCCACACAACGGTGGCGTGAACGTCACCTTCGTGGATGGCCACGCAAAGTGGATGAAGCCCGACGGCTCGGGCACCGGCCCATACGCCGGCATAGGCTTCAAGTGCTGGCACTACTGGCCCAATGGCAATGCCGAACACGCGATCCCGTAGGTCGCCAGGTGATCCTAACGTGTATCGCAGGGCCGGCGCCGCCTCATGTGGCGCCGGCCCGTCCCATTTTTGCTGCGTTCCTGGCGATACACGGCGATCGCGGCTCGTGCGGCCCCTCTCACGGCGATACCGCCCCACGATTTGTGGGCACGGCACGCCTGAGACGGCGTGGGGCGCGGTGCTTCACCATGTGCGACAGGCGCTATCCCATCACCACGATCGAGTTCGGGCGCTTCACCCTCAGCGCAAGTGTCTCCATGATGCGGAAGATGTGCGTCATGCCGTCCTGATCGTAGTACCCGGTGGTCAGATCCAGCCCAACAGCAAGATCCGCGTTGCCCCGCCCGACTTCCATCACCAGCATCTGCTCAGCGAGGGCGTTGGAGGCATAGACGCCAGCCTCCGCCAGGTCCTGTAGTATCTCGATCTCCAGCCGCGGGCCCTTCAGCGTCCGGTGCGCCATGGCACGGGTTCCTGGCGACATCACCACCGCATAGGGGCCCGGAAAGCCCGCGTTGCCGAGAAGATCGACGGCTCGCGCGAAGTCGCGCACCAGTGTCCCCTCAGTCTCCCAGTCGTCGCGGTCCACGATGTGACGCCCGTCCACGGTCAACAGACCCGGTTGCCCCTCATCTCCGAGCCCGTTGTACAGCAGATCATCCTCCTGCTGCGCGATCTGCAGTGCCGCGGCGAGTGCCGGAGCGAAGTTCACCGGCACGCCCATCCGCTCGGCCTGCACAAAGTCCCTGACATCAAGCTCAAAGTCACTGGTGAGTTCCTGCAGCAGAGTGAGCTTCCTCGCGCCGATCCGACTCGGCTCGTCAGCATGTACCTCCAACTGCGCCGCCGGAACTACCGGCATCCCGTACCCGAGCGGCCCCATCATCGGCAGCAGCCGCCGG
The DNA here is from genome assembly GCA_012522765.1 of candidate division WS1 bacterium. GTDB lineage: Bacteria > Armatimonadota > Zipacnadia > Zipacnadales > UBA5352 > UBA5352. The sequence continues at coordinate 14,097 of JAAYJW010000005.1, forward strand.
GCGGTCAGATACTTCTTCGCTGTTGAGAGTACGAGTTCGTCAAGCTGCGCCCACTGCTCCTGTGTCAGGGGTGCATCATCACGTGCAAGAACATCCATTCCGATCTCCTCCTCATATCCACCTCGGTACGACTGCTGCTGCGCCTACTACTTCGTCAGATCGCCGACAGTCGGCAGGCGATCATCATCGCCTGAATCGCTCTCCTCCGCTGATTCCTCCGACTCCTCGCCCGAGCCGCCGGAGTTAATCTCCTCGGCCAGCTCATCCACCTCGGCGGCGCCATCGGCCAGCAGCTTCTCCTCATCCTCAACGAGAATGTTGATCAGCCGCTGGAACTCCCCCACGTGCTCGCGCTCTTCATCGGCGATATCCAGCAGCACGGCCCTCGCCAGTTCGTTATCCGTCGCATCCGCGTGCGCCTGATAGAGATGGATCGCCTCCTGCTCCGCCGCCAGGTTCAGTCGCAGCGCACGGATCAGTTCGTTGAAGGTCATCTTTCTGTCCGGGGTTACACCGCTGAATGGGTTCACAAACTCGGGCATCCGCTGTTCCTCCCGCTGCCATGCATTGATCTCCGCTCGATGATGCGGAGTACCATATCAGCGATTCGACGCGGACGCCGTTGTTCCTCGTTAACTTCGGGGAAAAGCTACATCAACGGAGGATTTCCTCGTACACCTGCCCCACCTCACGCGCGACCCGCCGCACATCAAACCGCTCCAGCGCTCGCCGACGGCCTGCTGCGCCCATCTCAGTTGCCTGTAGCGGATTCGCCAGCAGTGTTGCGATTGCATCGCCAAGCGCGCCCGGCTCCCCGGGCGGGACCAGCAGCCCCGTCTCGCCGTCAATCACGATCTCCGGCACACCACCGGAGGCGGTCGCCACTACCGGGAGGCCGATCGCCATCGCCTCGATCAGCACGCGGCCGAAGGGTTCATCGGTGGAGGCCAGCACCAGCAGATTCGCCAGCCGCAGCAGGTCCGGCACGTCCTCGCGGAAGCCCGACCAGTGCACACTCTCGGCAATGCCAAGGTCATCGGCCAGCGCCCGCAGGTCGCCGGCGTAGCTCTCCTCCCAGAACGCCACCTCGCCGACGATCAGCAGCCGCGCCTGTGGCACATTCGCGACCACCTCCCGCCATGCCCGCAGCAGCGTCTGATGGCCCTTCCACGGCGTCAGGCGGCCGACGATGACCGCTACCGGAGCATCCTCCGGCAGGCCCAACTGCTCGCGCAGGCCATCAGGTGCGGGGCCGGGTAGAAAGCGGTCGAGCGGAATGCCGTTGGGGATGATGTGCACGCGGCAGGGCAGGCCCTCGAACTGCGCTGCCACCGCCTTGGAGATCGCGATCACCTCCGGGCGGAGCCTCCGCACCGCGCGCTCCAGCCACGCTCGCGCGCCGGGCTCAGTCAGCAGGTCGCGCATGTGCCAGACCAGCGGCAGGCGGCGCAGGCGAGCCGCCGTCCCCGCCAGCAGGTGCATCTTTGCCGAGTTGGTGTGTACGAGCGCAGGCCGCACGCGGCCGAACTCACGCCACAGCCGCGCGACAGGAGTGAAGCCGCTCATCACCCGGCGCGCGCCGGCAATCCCCCCGCCACCCAGGTCGCTGCGCGTAGCGGCGTAGAGGCCAGTCAGCGGGACCGTGGCCCGAAGCTCCGCGCCTGCTCCCTCGGCGTAGCGGGTCCACTCCGCGCCCGGAGGATGCAGGATCACCGGCCTGAAGCGTTCTTGGTCGAGGTGTGCGATCAACTCGCAGAGGCTCTTCTCCGCGCCGCCGACCTCCACGGCATGATCCACGTAGGCGATGGTGCGGATCATCGCGCGCCCGCTCCCGCATTCTCCAGCGTCGCCAGTTCTTCCAGGAAGCGCTCGGCCACTCGCTGCCACGTGTACTGCTCGCGCACGCGCTGCCGGGCCGCTTGCCCCATCTCCTCGCGCCGGGCATCGTCCTCAAGCAGCCCGACGATCGCCTGCCCCAGCGCCTCGTGATCGTCAGGCTCCACGAGCAGGCCGGTCTCACCATCGGCGATGGCATCCGGTATGCCGCCGAAGTTCGTCCCGATGCTCGGCGTTCCCGCGGCCGCCGCCTCCAGATACGCAAGCCCCAGGCCCTCCGCAAGCTCCCCCCGCACAGGCCGGCTGGGCATGACGAAGATATCAGCGGCGGCATAGAGCGCGGGAAGTTGCTCGTCGGCGACTCGGCCGCAGAAGCGCACGCTCTCCCCCACGCCGATCTCGTCCACCAGCGCCCGCAGGACATCCTCCAGCGGCCCCGTGCCGGCGACCAGGTAGAGCGCGTCGGGGAAGCGCTCCAGCACCGCAGGTAGTGCCCGCAGCACCGTGTCATGCCCCTTGCGAGTCACGAGGCGCGATGCGCTCAGCAGCAGCGGCCTGTCCCCGAGCTGCATCTCATCGCGCACTTCCCGCGCCCTTTGCTGCGTCACGTCGAAGGCTTCGAGCCTGACGCCGCCGTAGATGATGCCGATCCGGTCTCGCGGCACACGCGCTTTCGCGAAGAGTTCGGCGGTGTAGTGGCTGTTGGCGAGAAAGCGCGACATGCGCCGCAGCACCACGCGCTGCACCAGCCACTTGACCACGCTGCCGCCGGTGTGGCTGAACTCGCCGCCGTGGCCGATGAGCAGCATGGGGCAGCGCAGGGCGCTGAAGGCGAGGATGGCGGCGGGGCCTTCGGGGGCCCACTTTGTCGCGACCATGCAGCGTACGGGCGTCCGCGCCTGCGCGGCCATCTGCCGCGCGCCGATGGAGAGGTTCATCGCCGCCACCGGATAGCCGCCACCGGTGGAGACACGCAGGACCGGGAAGGGCAGTTGCGCGTCAACCTCCTCCGCCCCCTCCTGTTGGCTCGCCACAACCGCGACCTCCTCACCAAGCTCAGCGAGCGCCCGGGATAGTTCGCAGGCGTAAGTCTGGATGCCGCCAAGCTCCGGCGGGAAGTCATCGGCCAGTATAATGATGCTCATTCGCCACTCCAATCATCGGCGACCACGGCGGGAGGTTCATGCGCAGATACGGCGAATCGTTGGGGACGCATCAGTCGGCCGCCCGACCTCGGCGGCTGCAGGGAGGCCCACATGACCAACCTCAACGACAGACTGAAACTCTTCAGCGGAAGCTCACACCCCGCTCTTGCACAGCGTATCTGCGACTGGCTCGACATCCCGCTCGGCCAGGCCCGCATCGACAGATTCGCCAATGACAACCTGTTCGTGCAGATCGAGGAGAATGTTCGCGAGAAGGATGTCTTCGTCCTTCAGACCTCCTGCCCGCCGGTGAATGAGCACCTGGTGGAGCTTTACATGATGATCGACGCGCTCAGGCACGCCTCGGCGCGCCGCATCACCGCGATCATCCCCTACTACTTCTACGTGCGCTCCGATAAGAAGGACATGCCGCGCATCTCGATCACCGCCCGCCTGGTGGCAGACCTGCTGGCGACATCGGGGGCCAATCGGGTGCTGACGATGACGCTGCACTCGGACCAGATCCAGGGCTTCTTCCGCACCCCCTCCGATCAGCTCTCGGCGATACCGCTCATCTGCGACTACTTCCGGGAGTGGGACCTGAGCGACTTTGTGGTGGTGGCGCCCGATGCGGGCAGCGCCCGGCGGGCGGGCGCGTACGCATCACGCCTCGGCCTGCCGATGGCGATCGGCGACAAGCGCAGACTTTCAGACACCGAAGTGGAGATACACAGCATCGTGGGCGATGTACGCGGTAAGAAAGCGATCATCTTCGACGATGAGATTGCCACCGGTGGGTCAATGCTCAAGCTGGCGAAGTACCTGGAAGAACGCTGCGAAGTGGATGAGGTCTATGCGGGCGCCGCGCATGGGGTGCTGGTTCCGCCGGCCCTCGAGCGGCTGAGCCAGCCGCCTTTCCGGCGAACGGTGGTGACGGATTCGCTGCCGCTGCCGGAGGGCGCCCCTGAGGCGAGGATAGAGCAGGTGTCGGTCTGTGAGCTTTTCGGCAAGGCCATCCACGCCATCCACACCGGCGAGTCGGTCAGCAGCCTCTTCAGATAGTCCCGAATACTTCTGGAGTCACAGTAAATTAATCTTGTTCAGTTGTTGAAGTCCGGCTCATTATGGTAGTATTTGGTGTGCAGATAGTCCCTCACAGTAGAAAGGAAGAGAAGAGAATGCGACGGACCAACGGTTTCACG
>JAAYJW010000440.1 GCA_012522765.1 candidate division WS1 bacterium
CTGAGCGACATTTCGCGAACGTGAGGTGTCACGAATGCGTGCGCTCCGCGTCGGTCTGCTGCTCATCCTGGCCCTGCCCGCAGCCTCTGCGGTCGAGGATGGCGACGTATTGTTCTTCGCTCCTTTTGAGACTTCCATGGATGCTTCGATCGCTGCTGCCGAGGGCGCTGCGACAGTGACCGGCGCGCCTGAACTGGTGGAGGGGATGCGCGGGAAAGCGGCGCTGATTGACCCGGAATCGCTGCTTGAGTATGCCTTCGCGGGAAACGTGGTGCCCAGCGAAGGCACGGTGATGATGTGGTTCCGCCCCGAGTGGCCCGCCGAAGATGAGGTCTTTCACTACCTCTTCCGCGCAACCACCGGGAACGATCGTGGCAAAGCCCTCAACGCGCTCTACCTGTACAAGTACGGCCGCTGGGCGCGGCTGATGCTCTACACCTCCAACGGTGAGCTTTCCGGACCGCAGCAGGGGCGCACGATGGCTTACAAGAACGACATGTCGTGGGAGCCAGGCACGTGGCACCATGTCGCCGCCACGTGGAGTTCGACCCTCGAGTCGACCGAGATGTACCTTTACTTCGATGGCGAGCGGATAGCGGCCGGTGGGGGACAGGTCTTCGTGCCCGATGAGGCGCCGGAGACCTTCAGCATCGGCGGAGAGATCGGCTCCGGCACGACTGCCTTCGACGACGTGCTCGTCTTCGGGCGCCCGCTACTTGGCGGAGAGATTCGCGCCATCTACGACTCTTACCAGCAGGGCACAGTCGCCGAGGCGCCCGAACTGCCCTTCGTGCCGCAGCGGGAGCTTCAGTTGCGGCCGTTCGTCGCCTTCGACCCCGATCGCATCGTGACGCTGGTGGACTATCGCGGAGCAAGGCGCGACCTTGCTGGCGCAAAGGGGCAGGTTGACCTCACGATCCGTGGCCTCGCGGGCAGTCAGAGCGGCTCGGCTCCGACCGACGATGGCGGCATCGCGCGCATTGAACTCGATCACGCTGCGATCGGCGCTGGTGAGGCTACGATCACCGCGACGCTGCGCGGGCCTGGCGGCGGGATCGTGCGTGAAGGCGAACTGCTGTGGGTAGTCACCGCGCGCCCCGAGTGGCTCGGCAATCAGCTTGGCGTCACGGACGAGGTGCTGCCGCCGTGGACGCCCGTGCGCGCATCGGGCGACACCGTCAGCGTCTGGGGGCGCGACTACCGCTTCGATCGCTCGCCGCTGCCGGCGCAGATCACCACGCAGGGCGAGGCGCTGCTGCGAGCGCCGATCGAGCTTCGGGCGACCTCGGGCGGTACCGTCTCGTCGATGTCGGCTACGCCTGACCCGCTCACTGCGACCGATGCGGTTGCCGGCCAGCAGTGGCGCGGCGCCATCGGGCCCCTCCAGGCGACGGCCACCACCAGCGTGGAGTTCGACGGCTTCATGCGCGTTGACCTCGAACTGAGTGCACAAGAGGCGGTAGACGCGCTGGAGATCATCGTGCCGCTACGCGAGGAGGCCGCGACGCTCTACCATCATGCGGTGGGGGAGTGGACGGATCTCTCCGATGCAGGCGGCACAGGCGAGGTGGGATGGAGCAAGTCGCTGCCCTTCGTCCCTTACGTGTGGCTTGGCAATGAGCGCGGCGGGGTCGCCTGGTGGTGCGAGAGCCCGCAGGGCTGGCACATTGCCGAGCAGGAGCAGGCAGTCCAGCTTCTGCACCACGATCACGGCGTGGATCTGCGGCTGCGCATCATTGACACCCCTACGGTGCTGTACGAGCCGCTGAGGCTCACCTTCGGCTTCCTCGCCACGCCCGTGAAGCCGCTGCCGGAGGGCTGGCGCGACTGGCGGCCGATGTTCATCAGCGCACCGGACATTGATGGTTTCGCCGCACGAAACACTCACTACCACCCCGGCTGCCGCAACATAGGCGTGCTCTGGAACACGCACATCGGCAGCTTCAGCTACTATCCGACTGATCCGGCTGAGGTCGCGCGCAAGGTCCGCCTCCTCAAAGACGATGCTGGCTGGGAGACGATCACCTCCTACTATGCGCTCAACTGCGCTCAGACCGGCACTTCCGACTTCACGCTGCTGGAGCGCGACTTGAGGCGAGACCCTTACTCGGAGGTCGCCTCGGATACCGTCTGCTACGGGACCGTCTGCCAGGCAAGCTCCTACGCGGACTTGCTGCTGTGGGTAGTCAACGAGACGATGGAGGCCACGGGCACCGACGGGATCTACCTCGACTGCTCCTCACCACGCTTCTGCCGCAGCGCCGAGCATGGTTGCGCGCCGGGGCGCTGGCCGCTGCTGGCGACGCGCGATCTGCAGAAGCGCCTCTACCCTCTCGTGCGGGAGAAGCGCGGCGACGCCGGCTTCGTCTACAGCCACGTCTCCGAGAGCGTCTTCATGACCACCTACGCCTACTCCGACGTGGTGCTCAACGGTGAGCAGTACAACCGCAAGGACCTGATGACTGATCTGACGCTGGAGAAGTTCCGCGCGGAGTTCCTGCCGCAGAACCTCGGCGTGCCGGTTTTTCTGCTGCCGACGCTGAACAAGTTCCAGCCCAGCCGGGACCATGAGAAGATGCCGGGACGCGAGTTCCTCGCCTTCCCGCTTCTGCACGATGTAATCTCCGTCGCTTCGTGGATGAGCCGCGACAGCCAGCAGTTCCTGCGCTCGGTGCAAGACGCCATGTGCTCATTCGGCGTCGCCAGTGCGGAGTTTCTGCCCTACTGGTCGAACGGCGAGGCCATCGGCCTGTCGAACCGCGAGGCGCTTGTGACCGGCTATCATCGCACCGATCCCACCGGTCTTTTGCTGATTGCTCAGGCGCCAACTGCGGAGCCGCTGGAGCTTGAGGTGACGCTGCAGGGTGAGCTTGCGGGGCTGCAGGGGCTACCTGCGCGCGATGCCCTGACAGGGAAGGCCTTGCAGTGGCGTGGCGGGAAACTCGTCTGGCCGCTGCCGGGGCGGGAAGCGCAGGTCGTGGTGATCGAGCAGCAGTGAGCGCGGCAGAAGCAGCGGTCATTGACGCGGGAGACACTTCGAAGAGATTCGGTTCTTTGACCGCGGGCCGGATGCGGCCGAACACCGATCAACAGGCGCAACAGGGAGACGCAGATGCTCAAGGGAATCTCGCCGCTGATCAGCCCGCAGTTGCTTGAGGTGCTCGCGAGGATGGGGCACGGGGATGAGATCGTGCTTGCGGATGCGCACTTCCCGGGGGAGACGATGAACGATCGCGTCTTGCGCGCGGATGGTCTACGCATCGCGGACCTGCTCGACGCGATCCTGCCCATCTTTGAGCTTGACAGCTACGTGGATGACCCGCTGGTGATGATGGCGGCCGTTGAGGGCGACACGCTCGACCCCTCAGTGGAGGAAGCGTACCGCTCTGCGATCGACCGTCATGCGCCCGATGCGCCGGCAATCGGCCGCATCGAGCGCTTTGCGTTCTACGACCGTGCGCGGGCGGCCTTTGCGGTCGTGATGACCGGCGAAACCGCCAAGTACGGCAACATCATTCTGAAGAAAGGCGTCACTCCGCTGTAGTCGCGGCCTGGCGTCATAATTCGCCGGGCGTCTCACCGAAGCGGCGGAAGATGCTGTCAAGCGCGCTGTCGGCCATGGCGCTGGCGGTCTCCCGCACGTCCAGTCGCCACACGCCCTCTTCATAGTGCAGCACGTGGTCGAGCGTCATCTGGTCGGAGCCGAAGATCATCTCCACTCCCGATGGAAGCGTGACCGTGACGGGGACGCGGGCGGTTTCGCCATCAATGAGGGCCTCATCCAGCACCCACGGATGCTCCTGCCCCTCGGGAGTCTCGGGTGGGATGATGCGCCTCATGCCGGAGACATACATCGCCGCCATGTCGCGCGAATCGGCGGTCGCCAGTCTCTCGACATCGCCGCGGTTATCCTCCACCGCAGCCATGAGCGCCGCGTTGACGGTCTTCTCCGGAGTGGATCGCAGCACGAAGTACCAGACCGCTCCGCCGGCGATGATCAGCAGCAGGATGATCACGACGACGGTTGCGGCCGCCCCATGACGACTGAAGCTACTTCGGAACATGAGACTCGCCCCCTCTGCAGTTGGCTAGCGCCCTCACAAGCATACTTGATGGCCGCTGCTATGTCATCTCCCGCAGACGGGTGGCCGCCGTCAATGCGGCCTCCGAGTGCGGCCA
>JAAYJW010000441.1 GCA_012522765.1 candidate division WS1 bacterium
ACCGGAGCGAGGGTGGTGCTGAGTGAGATCGAGCACGCACATCGTGTTGTCGCCGACCTCCGCCTGCGGATGGAGCGCCAGCGAGGGCGCCTCGCGGCTGCCGAGCAGCAGTGCGAGCGATGCCGGGAGGAGCTGATCGAGGCCGCACGCGCCCGCCGCGCCCTGGAGCGACTGGCCGAGCGCGGTGCGAGCGAGCACCGGCGCCTCCTGCAGCAGCAGGAGCAGCGTGAGTTGAACGAGGCGGCGATCATGCGCTACCTGATGGCCGACGAGGCACCCAAGCTTGTCACGCCCACTGCCGCGGCGCACAAAGACGCTGCGTGATCCCAACCGATCGGAGGGAGGATGCAGGCGATGCTGAGCCGACTGCCGCAGATGCTGGAGCGGATCGCGACGATTGAGGCGCGACTCGAGCAGGTTCGCGCGCACGACCCGATCCGGCCGCCGCACGATGACTTCGCGACCGCGTTGACGGATGCGACAGCGCATGGTGCTCGTCCGGCGCCCAGCAGCACGTCTACCTCCTTCGATGGCATCATCCAGCGCGCGGCGGCAGCCAGCGGGATCAGCGCCGACCTTGTGCACGCGGTGGTGCGGGCCGAGTCAGATTACAACCCGAGCTGCCGCTCTTCCGCCGGTGCGATGGGGCTGATGCAACTGATGCCTGGCACCGCGAGGGGCCTCGGCGTCAGCGATCCGTGGGACCCCGAGCAGAACGTCCTCGGTGGCGCGCGCTATCTGCGCCAGCAACTCGATCACTTCGGGGACATCCGGCTTGCGCTCGCCGCGTATAACGCCGGACCCGGAGCGGTGCAGCGGCATGGTGGCGTGCCGCCCTACCAGGAGACGCAGACTTACGTCCGCCGCGTCATGGGGTACCTGCAGGAGAGGGGCGGCGCGATCAGATGAATGCACTCGCGGCACTTCTCCCCGGGCAGCCAGCGACGGCGGTAGCTCGGGAGCATCAGATTGGCGATGACCCGATGCAGGCGATCTTCGCGGCTCTCCTCAGCGCCTGCACGGTGGCGCCACCGATTCCCGTCACGCAGCCCGCGGTTGGCGCCGCAGCGACAGAGGCGGGCTCTGACCTGACGCCGCAGATTGAGGTTACTCCTCCCGCCGCTGCGCCCCCTGCACAGATGCCGCCGGATCCGCGTGACCCGGGCGCCCAACTGCCGGCGCGGATGGCTATCAGGAGGCCTGCTCCGCGAGTCGCCGCGCAACTGCCCTCTGTCTCTCCCGCCCAGCGGCCTGCGAGAGTGCCTCCGATCGAGCGGCGCGTGGCGGCACCTGCCTCGCATGACGCGCCGGTAGCGGCGGCCATCCCCGGGGCTCCGGCATCGCAGCCTGTGCCGCTTGCCATGGCCGCTGTGCCTGAAGAGGCAAGCGTGAGCGTGCGACAGACTGCCCCGGCCGAGTCCCCGGTGACTGAGCCTGTCACGCTTCAATGCCACGTTCAGCAGGCACCGGGTTCAGTTGCGACCCCGGCAGGCCCGGAGCAATTCACCCAGGCCACGGCAGACCGGGCTGCTGTCACTGTCACTCCGCAGATGACCCGGCCGGTGCGCGGGAAGGTAGTTGAGGCGCCTCAAGCGGCTGAGCGCTTCGATCCCACGCCGCTTCGCTCGAGTGAGCGCGGAGACTTGCCGGTGCAGTCCGCCTCGCGGCAGACGACGGCCGGCACGCTGCCGACCGATGCTCCTGCGGTTGTTGACCATGCAGCGCCTGCGGTTGACGCGCAGGTGCCGCAGCGCAGTTCGAACAGAGATGTCGCACCGGCGCCGGGGGCAGTCGGGGAGGGAAAGCTACCCGCCTCCCCGACCGAACAATACATCCCGGTATCCCCGGCGCCGGCGCCTCCTCCCGCGACCGCGCCGATTACGGATCCGCACACACTCGCTGCGGGGCCGCCTGAGGCGGCCGCCCGGGCGCAGATCGCGGTCGCGAGACAGGACGTTCGGATCCCTCAGATGCGGGCGCAGGATGCTGAGGCCGCCGCCGAGGCGCCCGCTCCGGTCAAAGTGGCCGCCGATGATCCTCAGGCCTCGCGATCCGCCGCAATCATCGTGACCGGTGAGGCCAGTCCCGAGGAGCCAGCTATGCATCACGATCAGAGCAGCCGCTCGCCTGCCCCGCGGCCACAGGGGGCCGATGCCGAGGTCCTGCCGCAGCCGAGGGCCACGCAGATCGCCTCGGGAGAGGCGTCTGCGCCGAACGTCCTGCCGCCTGCTCCTGCGCAGGTTCGACAGGGCGATCCGAAGGCCCCGGCTCAGTCCGCCACTCCGACCCCGCCCGAGAGCGTCGCACCCGAGCAGCCGCAGCGGCTGGTGATGGCGGTGGATCGCCCGGAGCTGGGGCGATGCGAGCTTGAGCTGTCGCTGCAGGAGGGGCGGGTGGAGACGCTGATCGTGGCAGAGCGCCCGGAGACGGTGACCGCCATCCGCTCTGTTGAGCAGCAGGTCCGCGACGCGTTGGCCGATCAGGAGCTGACGGTTGCGCAGTTCGATGTTCGTCAGGGACCGGGACGCCATGCCGGAGAGCAACAGCGACGCCCGGATGCACAGGCTGCACAGCGACTGAGCACGATCTCCGGGCGGCAAGTTACCCCGTCCACGAGCACCACTGGCTTCACGGGCAGCCGCCTCGACCTGGTCGCGTGACGAGGAGGAGTAGAGACAATGAGAGTTGACGCTGCAGGAACCGGCACATCCGCCTCACCGCAGCAGAGCGGGCT
>JAAYJW010000442.1 GCA_012522765.1 candidate division WS1 bacterium
CCACGACCTCCCAGATTTCATTCTGCTGCGCGGCAGCGAACTCCGCGCGCTCGATCGACAGCGCCATGCCGTCCTCGCTCACCGCAAGCGCGGTGAAATGCGCGTCCGCATCCGACTCGGGCGACACGCCGTGGCGGAACTGCTCCGCGCAGGGCCACCAGCTTGCCAGCACCGTGCGCGGCTTGAAGCACCAGCCGGTAACGCCGAGCACGTAGTCGAGGTCGTAGCAGCTCCAGTTGGTGAGGATCCCGCCGCCGTTCATCGCGAAGGACTCGCGCCATGGCGGGGGCATCTTCCCGCTGTCGGGGCCGCCGGGGCGGAAGCAGCGGAAGTAGATCTCGCGGATGTCGCCGATGCCGCCACCGGTCACGAATTCCGTCGCCACCTGCGCCGACTCGTATCCGCGATAGCGGCCTGAGAAGCAGCCGACCTTCAGGTCATCACCGCGCCACTTGATGAGCGTCTCGACCTCCCGCGCGCTGGTCGCAACCGGCTTCTCCAGCAGCACGTGCTTGCCGGCGGCAAGTGCCCGCATGCCCATCGAGCCACGCTCGCCGGCGGGGAATGCCACGATGACCGCCTCGACCTCCTCGTCCTGGTCGATCAGGTCGCGCCCGTCCTCGTAGACACGCGGCACGCCCGCCTCGTTCTCCGCCCACTCCCGCCGCCCGACGCGCAGGTCCGCGGCCGCGACTACCTCGCACAGCTCGCTCGCCTGAGCGCTCTTGAGATTCGCGCTACCGATCACTCCACAGCCGATCACGCCGATCTTCACTGGCTCCATGTGACGACTCCATTGCACCGTGATTGCCGGACGCGGCATGGTTCGCGACGCGACGCGCGGGACCTTCGTCGGATGAAGATCCGCCTATCCAACCACCTCGCGGAAGACGCGCAGGTGGTTCTCCCCGAGGAAGCCGCGGATCGTCGCCTCGGAGTGACCACGGCGCATCAGGCCCTCCGTCAGCTTCGGCATCTCCGCCGGTGTGCCGAGCATCGTCAGGTAGCCATCCGAGCCCCAGCCAACATGCTCCGACCCGGCGACCTCGATCATGTGGTCCGCGTGATCCAGCCACTTCTCAAAGCGCGGATCGTCCACGTCCCATGGCTGCTGGTCGCGATACTCCCCGCCCGAAGCCAGCCCGGCTCCTGCGACCCGCCACCGGCCTTCAGCGACCGGAAGGCCAGCATGAAGCTCGTGGTGTAGATGTCGGTGACCAGCGCGTCCATCGTCAGTTCGATCGCTTCGTCGCGCACACCCCTGAGCGCCTCGTTCATCATCTCGCTCCCGTGATTGCAGGATAGATCTATGCAGTGACGCATGGTTCGTGACGATACGGGCGGGACCTGCCGCTGCCGTCGCCGTTCCTCCCCCTCGTCCCGCCCCACTTCGCGAAGCGAAGTGCAGGGAGAGAGGGGCCGGGGGGTGAGGCCCGACGTTGCCGTCGCCGTCCCTCCCGTCAAGCTGCAGTTCTCCCGCGGCCACATGACAGTTGCGCAGAACGACTCCGCGCCGCTGAAGCGCCGCCGCTCCAGAACGACGCACGGGCGAGGGCGCCCGTGGCCACATGACAACGATCCTGTTGCCGCTCTCCGGTGCTTCGTCGCCTTCGCTGCTACGGTCCCGCAACGAATGGCAGGCCAACAGCACCTCCGCCGCGAAGTGTGGGGGTAGCGCATGTTGCCTTCGGGCTGGGACTACGGACGCAGCGGGGCAGGGTTGAAGGGCACTCATGGCCGAGAAATGCCAGGAACTTGAGGCACAGCAGCAGAAACGGGCCGCCGAACGTCTCCCCGATCAGCCCTGGGCGCGTCCACCCGATGATCTGCTCGGTGAGCTTGAGGTTGAGCCGGAAACGGGCCTGACTGACTCCGACGCCGACGAGCGCCGCAAGCGCTTCGGCGCGAACTGCATCCGCAGCACCGGACGCGCGAGCATCCTCGAGGTAGCGGTGGATCAGTTCAAGAGCCTGATGGTCGTGCTGCTGGGCGCGGCCGCCATCGTCGCCTTCGCTGTTGGTGACTACATGGAGGCGGGCGCCGTCCTGGCAGTCATCCTCATCAACGCCACGATCGGCTTCGCCACCGAAGTCCGCGCTATTCGCTCCATGGAAGCTCTTGAAGCCATGGGCCGCGTCGAATCACGCGTTCGCAGGGGCGGCGGCCTGCGCGACATCAACGCGCAGAAGCTCGTCCCCGGCGACATCGTCATCATCGAAGCGGGCGATGTCATCAGCGCCGACCTGCGCCTGATAGAGGCGAACAACCTTCAGGCCAACGAGTCGGCGCTCACAGGCGAGTCGGTCCCCGTTGAGAAAGGCCTCGACGCCGTTGACACGGAGGCGCCGCTGGCCGAGCGTACCAGCATGCTCTACCGCGGCACGGCGGTGACACGCGGCTCCGGCGAGGGCCTCGTAGTGGCGACCGGCATGAACACCGAACTGGGCGAGATCTCGGCGCTGACCGAGTCCGCCGAGGAGTCAGTGACACCGCTTGAGAAGCGCCTCGACGAGCTTGGCCGCAGGCTGGTCTATGTGACGCTGGCGATCGCGGTCTTCGTGGCGCTCTCCGGGGTTCTTGCCGGCCGAGAACTGCGCCTGATGATCGAGACGGCCATCGCTCTCGCGATCGCCACCATCCCCGAGGGTCTGCCGATCGTCGCCACCACCGCGCTGGCGCGCGGAATGCTGCGCATGGCCCGGCGCAATGCCCTCATCAACCGCCTCTCCGCCGTGGAGACCCTTGGCGCCACGAGCGTTATTGCGGTGGACAAAACCGGCACTTTGACCGAGGACCGCATGACCGTGCGGCGGATAGCCCTGGATGCGGAGCTCGTGGAGGTGACGGGCGGGGCGCTGACGAGCGAGGGCGAGTTGCGCCTCGATGACCGGCGGGTTGAGCCTGATGAAATGCCGGCGCTACGCGAGACCCTCCGCGTCGGGATGCTGTGCAACAACGCCTCACTTGAGCCGGGAGAGGATGACGAGTATGCCGCCACGGGCGATCCCATGGAGGTCGCCCTGCTGGTGGCGGGGCTGAAGGCCGGAATCGACCGCGCTCAGTTGCTCGAGGAGATGCCGGAGGTGCGCGAGGAGGCATTCGATCCCGAGCTTAAGATGATGGCCACCGTCCATCAGACGGACGAGAGCTACTGTGTCGCGATCAAGGGAGCGCCTGAGGCGGTGCTGGAGGCCTCCAGCTCCATCCTGACCGCCGAGGGCGAGCGGGACCTCGGCGAGGGTGAGCGTGAGAAGTGGCTGGAGCGCAACGAGGCCCTCGCGCGCGAGGGCCTGCGCATACTCGCGATGGGCCGCAGGCAGATGGAGGACCCCGAGGCGGAGGTCTACGAGCAAGTGACCTTCCTCGGCCTCGTCGGGATGATCGACCCGCCGCGCTCCGAGGTGCGGGGGGCGATACAGAAGTGCCAGGACGCCGGGATACGCTTCGTGATGATGACGGGCGATCAACCGCTCACGGCGCTGGCGATCGCACGGGCGGTGGGGCTGGTTGAGGGCCCTGAGGGCGAGGAGCGGATGATCGAGGGGCGCGATCTGGGCGATCCTTCCAGGTTGCCGCCTGAGAAGCAGGAACGAGCGAGGCAGGCACATATACTCGCGAGGGTGAATCCAGAACAGAAGCTCGACCTGATCGAGATCCACCAGGCAGCAGGGCATGTCGTCGCAATGACCGGTGACGGCGTGAACGATGCCCCCGCCCTGAAGAAGGCAGACATCGGTATCGCGATGGGCAAGCGCGGCACGCAGGTGGCGCGTGAGGCGGCGGACATGGTGCTTCGCGACGACCGCCTGGAGACGATCGTCGCGGCGGTCGAGCAGGGCCGGGTGATCTTCGGCAACATTCGCAAGTTCGTGCTCTACTTGCTCTCGTGCAACATTAGCGAGGTGCTGGTGGTGAGCCTCGCGTCGATGGCGCAGGCGCCGCTGCCGATCCTGCCGCTGCAGATACTCTTTCTCAACCTGGTGACGGACGTCTTCCCGGCGCTGGCGCTTGGTGTCGGCGAGGGCAGCGGGCGAGTGATGGAGCGGCCGCCGCGAGACCCAGACGAGCCCGTGATGGCCCGGCGGCACTGGATAGATCTCGGCGCCTACGGCGTCATGATCACCATGGCGGTGCTGGGCGCGCTGTGGATCGCGCTCCGCTGGCTGGGGTTGGAGGACGAGCAGGCGACGACGGTTTCGTTCCTGACGCTTGCGGCGGCACAGCTCTGGCATGTCTTCAACATGCGCGACCGCGACTCTGGGCTGCTGAGCAATGACGTGACGCGCAACCCGTGGGTCTGGGGGGCGCTGGTACTGTGTGTCGGGTTGTTAGCGGCGGCGCTGCTGTGGCCGGCTCTCGCGACGGTGCTGCGGACCGTATGGCCGGGACGCAGCGGGGTCATCGTGGCGCTCGTTATGAGTCTGTTGCCGCTGCTGTCGGGGCAGGTGTACCTCGCGATCACGAACCGAACGCGAAAGACCCGCGACCACGAATAGTCGTATCGCAGCATGACGTCCCTTCATCGCATGGGGTGTCGCGCTATCACGAGGAGGAGCGATGGGAATATGCTTTCACAGGAGTTGTTGAGCCAGCTTGCGGAGCCGCGCGAGGCGCCGTGCGTCTCGATCTACTCGCCAACCCACGATTCGGGCTCAGAGGCCACCGGCGATCCGATCTGGCTGAAGACCGGCCTGCAGGACGCGGAGGGGATTCTGAAGGAGCGAGGGGTGGCCAAGGGCCTCATCAGGGAGATCCTCGAGCCGGTGAAGGACTTTCAGAGCCACCTGCGGCCAAACGACTACGGTGCCGGAACACTCTGCGCCTTCCTGAGCGAGGGCTTCGAGCAGATCCTGCACACGCCGCGGCAGGTTCCCGAAGGGCAGACCTTCGTGAGTGAGCGCTTCCATCTCAAGCCGCTGCTGCCGACGCTGACCGACAACGCACACTTCTACGTGCTCGCGATCAGCCGCCACGACGTGCGCCTGCTCGCCTGCACGCGCTACACGCAGGTCGAGGAGCCGCTGTCGCGGCAGGATGTGCCGCATCATATCCTCGAGGCGATCCCCGACGTGGAGCCCAAGAAGGTGCTGCAGTATCACACTGGCAAGCCGCGCGGCATGGGGCGGGGCGATAATGAGGCGATGTATCACGGGCAGGGCAAAGAGGAGCGGATGGAGGAGCACCAGTTATTCCATTTCTTCCGCGAAGTCAGCGATGGCATCCAGAAGTACATGGACAAGCGCTCGCCGCTGATCTTCGCAGGCGTGGGGTGGCTCTTCGACCACTACCGCAAGGCCAACACCTACGATCATCTGCTCGAGACGCCGCTGACGGGCAGCCTCGAGCGCATGCGCCCCGAGGAGATCCGGGAACAGGCGTGGGAGCTCATCGAGCCCTACTTCCACCAGCGTGTGGCGCAGGCGCAGGAGAACTTCGCGGAGGCGCTCGCCTACGACAAGGCCAGCGACAACATGAACGCCATCTCGCTGGCGGCGCGGGATGGCCGCATCGCGACGCTAATCGGCGCGGTGGACGCCGAATATTGGGGCCGCGTGCCGGAACTCGGCGAGGACGTGCAGATGCGCGCGGAGCCTGAGCCGGGGGATTACGACCTGATCGACTACGCCGCGGTGCGCACGCTGCTGGCCGGGGGTAACGCGTTCCTTGTCGAAAGCGATCTCGTCCCGGGCGAGGGCCACGGAGCGGCGGCCATCTTCAGGTACTGAACGGCCGGCAATCGGCAATCGGCAATCGGCAATCGGGAACGGCTGACAACAAACGACTAACGGCCGGGAACGGCGACGGCCACGGTGGGGTCTGGTCGTTCCGTGGCGCGGACACTCCTGTCCGCGCAGGGCACCCAACTAACGAGGGGCCGGGAAACCGGCCCCTCGTTCCACTCCAGCTACTCCAGCGCCGACCTCAGCACGTCCTCCACGGTGTCGGCGTAGATGAAGGTCATGCCCTCAGTGTGGTCCTTTGTGATCTCCTCCACCTGCGGCCGGTTGCGTTCGGGCAGGATGACGGTGTCCAGCCCGCTCGACTTCGCGGCAAGCACCTTCTCCTTCACGCCACCAATCGGCAGCACCTTACCGCGCAGCGTGATCTCACCGGTCATGCCCACGTTCGGCTTGACCGTCCGTCCGGTGAGCAGCGATGCGATGGCGGCTGCCATCGCCACCCCCGCGGACGGGCCATCCTTGGGCACCGCGCCCGCCGGCACGTGCAGGTGGATGTCGGTGCTCTCATAGAAATCGGGATCGATGCCAAGCTTCTCGGCGTGCGCCCGGACCCAACTCAGCGCCGCCTGGCCGGACTCCTTCATCACGTCTCCAAGCTGCCCGGTGAGGATCAGGCGGTTGTTGCCCGGCATCTTCGTTGCCTCGATGAAGAGGATGTCGCCGCCCGCCTGCGTCCATGCTAGACCGCTGACGACGCCGGGTTGGCCGACGCGCTGGGCAACCTCGGAGTAGAACAGCCTCGGGCCGAGCAGCGTCTCGATGTTGCGCATGCTCACGCGCGGCGGGCTGTCGTCTCCCTCAGAGACTTTGCGTGCGATCTTGCGCGCCAGCGAGCCAATCTGCCGCTCGAGGTTGCGCACGCCCGCCTCGCGAGTGTAGCCATCTATGATCTCCGCGAGCGCCGCGTCGGATACCTGGAACTGCTCGGCGGTGAGGCCGTGCTCATCACGCTGGCGCGGGACGAGGAAGCGGCGGGCGATGTGCAGCTTCTCCTTCTGCGTGTAGCCCGCGAGCCGGATGACCTCCATGCGGTCGAGCAGCGGCGCAGGGATCGTCTCAAGCACGTTGGCCGTCGTGATGAAGACCACGTTCGAGAGGTCCATCGGGACCTCGAGGTAGTGATCGCTGAAGCTGTCGTTCTGCGCCGGATCGAGGACCTCCAGCAGCGCCGATGAGGGGTCACCGCGGAAGTCGCTCCCCAGCTTGTCGATCTCATCGAGCATGAAGACGGGGTTGTTGACCCCCGCGCGTCGCAGGCCCTGAATGCTCCGGCCGGGCAGCGCTCCGACGTAGGTGCGTCGGTGGCCGCGTATCTCAGCCTCATCGCGCACGCCGCCGAGGGAGATGCGGTGGAATTCGCGCCCCGTGGCACGCGCGATCGAGCGCCCCAGCGAGGTCTTCCCCACTCCCGGGGGTCCGACGAAGCACAGGATCGGGCCCTTTGCCTCCGCGCGCAGCTTGCGCACCGCGAGGTACTCGATGATGCGCTCCTTCACGTCCTCAAGGTCGTAGTGGTCCTCGTCAAGGACCTCCTGCGCCTGCTTGATGTCAATGGTGGTCTCCGAGCCCTGCACCCACGGCACCTCAACGAGCCATTCGAGGTAGGTGCGCGAGACGTTGTACTCGGCGGCCGCCGGGTTCATCGTCTCCAGCCGCTCAAGCTCGCGCTCGGCGGCCTCGCGGGCCTCGGCGGACATCTGCGCCTCCTCGACCTTCTCCCGCAGTTCCACGAGGTCGGGGCGCTCCTCCTCGCCCTCGCCAAGCTCCTCGCGGATCGCCTTAAGCTGCTGGCGGAGGAAGTACTCCCGCTGGGCCTGACTGAGTTCGTCGCGCGCGTCCTGCTGCATCCGCTGGGTGAGCTCGTACTGCTCGAGCTCGCGCGTCGCGAGGTTCATCACCAGGCGCAGGCGCGCATCTATCTCGATCGTCTCCAGCACTTGCTGGCGCTCGGCCATCTCGATGCTCAGCAGCGACGCCACCATGTCGGCGAGAGCCCCGGGATGCTCAACATTGATCGCCTGGACGAAGACCTCATCGGGCAGATGCGGGGCCATCTCCACCAGCCGGCGCAGCAGGTCCAGCAGTGCCTGCGCCCGTGCTCGGGCGACATCGCTGATCTCCTCGGGTTCCTCGATCTCCTCAATGCGCGCGCGCAAGAATGGCTCCAACTGCGGCCAATCCACTGTCCGCACGCGGGCCAGCCCGCGCACCAGCAGGCGGCGATCGCCATTGGGGAGCTGAATCATCTTCTGAATGAGTGCGACGAGGCCGACGTCGTAGAGGCCCTCGGGGCCGGGGCGCTGGGCCTCCGGGTCGCGCTGAACGACCATCCCAATCAGGCGATCGTCATTGAGCGCTTCATCGATCAATTCGACATCGAGGGGATTGGTCACGGTCAGCGGCGCGAGCATGCCGGGGAAGATCACCCCGTTCAGCAGCCGCACCACCGGCAACTCGGACGGCAAGGACGAGCCACCGACGATCTCCTCGTTCATTACCTGCTCGCTCGGATCCATCCTCAAAGATCACTTCCCAAACGTCTCAGCTACGCTGCAAGTGATGTTCGTTACGTAATCGGTCAGCCGATGGGCACATTGCGCGGCTGGGCTTCTTCATGCGCCCGCAGCGGTAGCCGCACGACAAGGAAGCCCCTGTCGTAGCCGGCCTGGGCCGCCGAGACATCCACCGGGCGCGGAAGCTGGACCACGCGCATGAACTCGCCGCAGTCGATCTCCACGTTCACGTAGCGCCGCGGCTCCTCCCGGGCGGGGTCTTCACGGTTCCCCGAGATCGTGAGGCGCCCGCTGCTCTCGTCGAGCGAAAGGCGGATCTCCTCAGCGCTCATGCCGGCGATCTCCACGCGCGCGACGATGGCGTCGGAGGTCTCATAGATGTCGGTAGGGGGCTCAAAGCCCTGCTCCCCACCGCGAGACCCCATCACCTCGCGCCCGCGAGGATCGCCGCTGTTAGCTACGAAGTTCACCAGTAGCCTGCGTCCCGACCAACTCATTTTGTCCCGACCAACCTTCCGTCATCTGCCTGCGACGGTGCTCAGATAGTAAGCGGCGGCGCCACCTGTGGAGGCGGCGCCGCCGTGAAGCGCTGCCCCTGACTACTCCACAGTTACGGTCTTGGCGAGATTGCGCGGCTGATCGATCTCCCGATCCAGCATGTCCGCGATGTGATACGCGAGTATCTGCAGCGGGATCGCGACCGTGATGGGCGTTATCATCTCCGGGGACTCGGGCACCCACAGCACCTCGTCCGCCTGCCGCGGGATCTCGGTGTCGCCGTCGAAGGCAACGCCGATGACCGGGCCGGACCGTGCCTTGATCTCCTGGATGTTGCCGATCATCTTGTCGTAGACGTCACCCTTGATGGCGATGGCCACGGTGAAGAGGCTCGGCTCCACGAGCGCGATCGGCCCGTGCTTCATCTCGCCGGCGGAGTAGCCCTCGGCGTGGATGTAGGAGATCTCCTTGAGCTTGAGCGCACCCTCCATCGCCGACGGCAGGTTGACGCCGCGGCCGAGGTAGAGAGCGTTGGGCGACTCGAAGAAGCGTGCCGCCACGCGCTTGACGTCCTCTTCGCGATCGAGAAGTATCTGCGCCTGCTCGGGGAGGCCGAGCATTGCGCGGCGGAGCTCGATCAGTTCATGCTCACTGGCCGCGCCACGGACATCCGCGAAGTGGGCGGCGATCAGCGAGATCGTGAGTATCTGCAGCGTGTAGGCCTTGGTGGAGGCTACACCGATCTCCGGACCGGCCTGGATGTAGACTACGCCATCGGATTCGCGCGCGATGGAGCTGTCCACCACATTGACTACGGAGATTACCTTCGCGCCCTTCTCCTTGAACTCGCGCAAGGCGACGAGGGTATCGGCAGTCTCGCCCGACTGGCTGACGATGATCGCCAGCGTGTTGTCAAGCACGACCGGATCACGCGCGCGCAGCTCGGCTGCAAGATCGCACTCGGCCGGAATGCGCGCGAGCTTCTCCATCAGGAAGCGCCCGACGAGGCCCGCGTGGTAAGCGGTGCCGCAGGCAGTAAAGACCACCTTGCGCAGGCCGCGAATCTCGTCCTCGGTCAGATTCAGGCCCTCAAGATTGATGCTCTTCTCGGGGGCACCGAGGCGGCCGAGGAGGCACTCACGCATTGCGCGCGGCTGCTCGTGGATCTCCTTGTGCATGAAGTGCTTGTGCCCGCCCTTCTGCGCGGCGTCGGCGGGCCAGGGGATCGTGTAGGGTTCGCGCTCGATGGGATTGCCCTCGAGGTCGGTCAGTTCGATGCTGTCGCGGGTGATGACCGCCATCTCATCGTCATCAATGACGTAGACCTGGTCGGTCCACTCGCGCACGGCGCCCATGTCCGAGACGATGAAGTTCTCGCCCTCGCCGATCCCTAGGACCAGAGGTGAGAAGCGGCGGGCGGCGATCATCTGGTCGGGGTGGTCCGCACTGACGATCCCGAGCGCGAAGGCGCCGTGCAGGTCCTTAACCGCGCGGCGGAATGCGGCGGCGAGGTCGCCCTCGTAGTACTTGTCCACGAGATGCACGATCACTTCGGTATCGGTCTGCGAGACGAACTCGAAGCCCTCGCTCTCAAGCTGATCGCGAAGCTCGGCGTAGTTCTCGATGATCCCGTTATGAACCAGCGCGATGCGCCCGTCCATCGAAGTGTGCGGGTGCGAGTTGACCTTGGAGGGTTTCCCGTGGGTCGCCCAGCGGGTGTGCCCGATGCCGAGCGTGCCTTCGAGAGGATTCTCTTCAAGCGCCTCGGCAAGGCCGGCGAGCTTCCCGACGACCTTCATGACTTCAAGCTCACCGTCGCGCACGATGGCTATGCCCGCCGAGTCGTAGCCCCTGTACTCGAGTCGCTTCAGACCGGCCAGGCAAATCTCAGTTGCCTGACGGTCGCCGATGTATCCGACGATGCCACACATTGACTGCTCTTCCTTTCGGACCGTACGGCGAGGTTATGTGCCGGGCCCGCGAACCGGTCCCGGTGTAGTAGCACTGCTGCTCCCTGCATTATCTTCCGGCAGTTCCGTCTCCCCGCCGCCGTCCTCTCCGGTGCCTCCGGTGCCTCCGGTGTCATCACCATCATCGGCATCGGAATCCGACTCCTGATTCCCCACGACACCTCCGCTTTCCTCCTCAAGACCGTCACCGCGACCGCCTCCGCCTCCGCCTCCGCCTTCGCCTTCGCCACGCGGCGGGGCGGCGGGGCCCCCGCCTGATGCCGGTTGAGTCGTGACCGTGACCTGCACCGATGCCGGGCCGATCACCGACAGCGTGCCCGGCACGTTCAGCGGCACGGGGTAGGTCTTCGTACCGCGCAGTCCGGAGATGTCCACCTCGGTGGTGGCGACCGATTCCACCTGCTGCAGACCGCCATCGCCCGTGATGGTCACCACGAGCGGCGACGTGCTCACGGAGGTGACTGCGTAGCCAGACGGCGGCTGCCCGATGATCGGCCGGACGGGAACGCTGCGCACATTGACCTGGCTCACACTCACTGTCACCGTCACGCGCGAGGGCGAGAAGCTCACGCCGCTCACCACCACGTCACGATGATTGCGCGCTTCCACCTCAGCATCAAATGACACGGTGGCGTTGAGCCCCGAAGTGTCTACCACCACGCCCACCCACGCGACCTCCCGGACCGCTGTTGTCGCACCGCGGACCGTGACTTCATTGGGTTCAATGGCGATTTGATCGATCACGAAGCCGTCCGCCGGGGTACCCAGTCGCTCATACAGCACCGGGCGAGTGCGCTCAATAACCGTGTCAAGCTCCACCATCGCGGAGGTCGAATAGCCCGGCATGACCCGCACGTTGATGGGTACGCCCGCCACACGAAGCGGCACTTCGTTCTCCCCCACCTCGGCGTTGCGCAGGTTGGCCTCCATGCGGATGCGGCCGGCCTCCGCCTGCCGCAGAGCGCTCTGTCGGCCCCGAAGGCGGAGTTCGACACTCGAGGGAGTAATGCCGATCGCCTCGAGGTTCTCCGCCATATTCACCGGGACCACCGGAACGGTGATCGTCTGCGTGGACTGCGGATCCTCCGCGTTGAGCACGAAGTACCACAGCACGACCGCGACCACAAGCGATAGAAGCTTCAGGGGCCAGTTGTGCCGGACGCGCTCCAGCAGTTCGCGCCATGCCCTCCGTAGCTGCACAATGATCCTCCCGCGTTACCTGCGCCAGAACAAAAAGCGCGCCCGTTCATCGGGCTGTTCGAATAACCGATTGAGGCGTTCAGCAAGCTCAGTCCGCTCCAGATCCGGCTGCAGATTCCCCTCAAATGCCAGGGAGATAGCGCCCGTCTCTTCGGAGACCACCACGCAGGCCGCATCCGTGCGTTCGGCCAGTCCCAGCGCTGCGCGATGCCGCATGCCCATCGCAACTGAGAGACCGGGCTGCTCCGAGTGAGGCAGTACGCAGCCCGCGGCGACGATGATGTCGTCGCGAATAACCACTGCACCGTCATGGAGGGGTGTGTTCGGATAGAAGATGGTGACCAGCGCATCCACCGACACCCGGGCGTTGAGCGTCTTGCCCGTGCGCGTGATGTCCATCAGGCCGCTTTCGCGTTGAATGACCATCAGGGCGCCGATGCGCCGGCTCGACATCTCCTCCGCGGCATCAACGATCTCGTTGATCACGCGCTGCGCGGTGCCTGATTCGACCCGGCTGAGATTCACCCCAAGCACTCCCGCGCGACCGAGCCTTTCCAGCGCCATCCGAAGCTCGGGCTGGAAGATGACCACCAGCGCGATTACACCGGGCAGCACAAGCTGGCCCAGCATCCAGTTGAGGGTGGGCAGCCACGAAGTCGCCCAGAGTAAGAAGAGCACGATCAGGAGGCCACGGATGACGGAGCTGCCACGAGTGCCCTCAAGCAGCAGCAGGCCCCGGTAGATGATGTAAGCGACCACCAGGATATCCAGCGTATCCACGATGAAGTCCGTGATCTGCAGGCTCAGTACGCTGGTCATGATCTACTCGGCGGCCGCGGAGCGAACCGCACAACGGTTCCCATCGGATCGGTTCCTGTGGTGCGCGTTTTTTGAGCGGCATCAGGGGGAAGCGTGCGTCTTCCGAATATAGCACAGCGCCCCCCGCAGCGTCAACGCAAACCGCCACCGCCGGAGCCACTGCAAACTCGGCGGCGGATGCCCCGCACCACCTTGTTTTCCGCGCCATTTCACGGTATGATTCAGTTGTAGCTGCGAAAACGCGGGGAGAATGGCATTATGAGTCGCTCCGGAGACGTACCGACCGCCGTCTTTGCCGAAGCGGGCGCGGGCAACACTGATGCCACTTTGCAGGCAGCCGCAGAACGCGCCGAGACTCTGGCAATCGACCAGTTGGTGGTTGCCACCAGTACCGGAAGGACGGCGCTCAGGGCGACCGAGTGCTTCGACGGCCGGATCATCGCGGTGACGCTCTCGGCCGGGCACTGGGCCACCTACTGCCCACCTGAGCCGGAGACCATCGCGGCGTGCGCTGAGCGGGGGGTGGAGGTGCTGACATGCACCCACTCACTCTTCGGCGGCATTGACGGGGCAATATCTTCCGTGGGCGGCATCGCCGCCTCGGAGATCATTGCGCGAACCTACTACACTATCTGCCAGGGCGCGAAGGTCGCCGTCGAGTGCGTCCTGATGGCCGCGGACGCGGGGTTGCTCGAGATGGATCGGGAGGTCATCGGCATAGCCGGAACCGGTGGCGGCGCCGATACCGCCCTTGTGCTCAGCCCGGCGTTCAGCAACACGTTCTTTGACCTGCGCATTCGGGAGATAATCGCGAAACCGCGCTGACGGGCGCCAGAGAGGGCCGGCAGCGGACATCGCGTCAACCATGCCTCAAGTCGATTCGATCTACATATACGATGCGCCCGACGTGCTGGGCCTCGACATCGGCGCCATCGGCCGTATGCTCTCTGACCTGCTCCCCGAGACGCAGGTCGAGACGCGGACGGATTTCTTCACGCACCAACTGGCGCGGTTCAAGGCGTCACAGGTGGAGATGCTGACGGAGCAGATCGCCGCGCGACTCGAAGAACGCGAGGTGCACAATCTCATCGCACCACAGTGGCGCGACGAGATGGCCCCTATCGCCCCCGAGGAGCGAGGGCTTGAGACGGTCTATCTCGCCGAGGCGCTTCAGGAAGTGATGAGGCCGCTCATCCCGGAGAGCGAGCGCGGCTCCCACCACCTGCACATAGTCTACATAGCCCAGTGTCTGGGGCAGTTTCTGCCCGACCGGCACGATCTTGCCCTGCAGATCGTCCAGTTTGGCGAGCCGGCGATCGTCTCCACCACCGGTTTCGTGGAGGCCCCCGCGCTGCCGAGGGAGTATGCTTTCCGCCGGGCGCAGTTGCTGGCGATGGGCCTCGACGAGGCGCTCGACGAACTTGACGATCATTTCGCCGCGTCCACCCTCGGCTATGAGGATCAGCGGGTGACGATCGTTGCCGCGGGCCATGCCCTGCAGGTGCTGTTTGACGCGCTCTTTGGCGAGCGTGGCTGCGACGTCGCGGCCTGCCCGCTGCACCAGGCGGACACTCACGAGGACCTCGCGACGGCACACCTGAGCGAGGACTCGAAGCTGTGTCAGCGGCACATGCAGATGCTGACGGACGCAGGAATCCACCCGCGGGGGGCGTAGTGCCAGGAACACAGACGCCCCCGGCCTCGTCAATGGGGCTGGGCGCTCCATGACAGGACATCGAACAGCCACATGCGTCTCCATGCGGAGTGCAATATGAGCAAGAGCAAACCCAATCGGATACTGAGAGTATTCCGCGTGCTCAACGCGTTTATCCTGGTAGGCTCATTCGGGATCGCGGGCTTCATGTACGGCGGCTACGAGAGCGTACGCGCGACCCTGCCGGACAACATTGACTTCACCCAGTACCGGCCGCCGGGCGTTACCGAGATCTACTCAACCGAGCGCGGCAAAGATGGAGAGATGAGCCACACCCTCCTCGCGCGCATTGCCACCGAGGATCGCACTCCCGTCTCGCTGACGCGCGTGCCCTTGCACCTGCGACGCGCAACCGTCGCAATCGAGGACGAGCGCTTCTACGAGCACCGGGGGATCGACCCCAAGGGCATCATGCGCGCGGCACTTGCGAACTTCCAGAGCGGGCGCATCGAGCAGGGCGGCTCCACCATCTCCCAGCAGCTTGTCAAGAACGTCTGGCTCACGCAGGATCGGACGATGGACCGCAAGCTCAAGGAGGTTCTGCTCGCGATGCAGTTCGAGCAGAAGTTCTCCAAGGACGAGCTGCTGGAGATGTATCTCAACGAGGTCTACTACGGCCACGGCGCCTACGGCGTGCAGTCGGCCGCGAAGACGTTCTTTGGCAAGGACGTCTCGAAGCTGACGCTGGGCGAGGCGGCGCTGCTTGCGGGCCTGCCGCGGCGTCCATCCGACTATTCCCCCTACAACGATCCGCAGGCATGCAAGCAACGCCGCCGTGTGGTGCTGGCGAAGATGGCGGAGATGGGCTTTATCACCACCGACCAGATGCTCGAGGCCGAAAACGAGCAGATCCAGAGCCGTCTAGCGCCGCTCGAGGAGCGCGGCATTGCGGTGCAGAGGGCCCACCACTTCACGAACCTGGTGGTGCGGGAGCTGTGTGCCGATCCCCGCTACGGCGCCGACGTCGTCTACAAGGGCGGTCTGCGCATCTACACCACGCTCGACATGCGCCTGCAGGAGATCGCCGAGGATGAGCTGTCGAAGCAGATAGAGGCTCTGCGGCGCAGGGGCGGCATCCGTCCCTCTCCGGTCGGCCAGGGCGCGCTGGCGGCGGTGGACGTACACACCGGCGACGTGCTGGCGATGGTCGGCGGAGTGGGCACATGGGAGCAGATCCAGTTCAACCGCGCACATCCCGGGCCGCCGCAGTATGGCAGGCAGCCTGGATCATCATTCAAGCCCTACCTCTTCGCCACGGCATTTGAGTCGGGCTACAGCCCCTCCTCTGTCTTCAGTGGCTCCTCCCTCACCATCGGCAACTGGAGCCCGGTGAACTACTCACCGGGGCAGGGCGGGAACTACACGCTGCAGAACGCACTGGGGCAGTCTGTCAACCTCGTCGCCGTGCGGCTGATCCGTGCGGTCGGTATTGAGAAGACCATCAGGTACGCCTCACGGATGCTCAACGTTCCCGAAAGCAGATTCCCACCCTACCCCTCACTGGCCCTCGGCGTGTCGGAACTCTCGCCGCTGGAGCATGCGCTCGGCTACGCCTGCTTCGCATCAGGTGGCTGGCGACCTGAAAAGCGCCTGTACCACACCATCAAGGACTACACCGGCGAACTCATTGAGTACCGGGCGCCGCACCAGGAGCGGGTCCTGAGCAAGCCGGCCGCGATCAGCATGATCCAGTGCATGCGCTACGTGGTGACCAGCGGGACCGGGCGGCGGGCGAGCATCAGCGGTCTCGCCTGCGCCGGGAAGACAGGGACCACACAGGACAACCGTGACGCGTGGTGGGTCGGCTACACGCCGGACCTCTCGTGCGCGGTCTGGGTCGGCAATGATGATAACCAGCCGATGCGCGGGGCTTCCGGTGGAGGCTTCGCCGCGCCGGTCTGGCGCGAGTTCATTCGGCGCTCAACGGACGTCCTCGGCCTCGATGGGAAGTATCCGGAGGGCACCGGCGTCAGTGCCAGCCGCCGCGGGGAGACGCGGAGAGAGAGAGAAGAGGAGAAGCCCGAGGAGACGCGGCCGGATACACCGCAGCCTGTGGCCAGAAGGATCACGATCTGCACCGCCTCGGGTGGCGCAGCAGGTCCCTACTGCCCCGACACCGTGGAACGAAGCCTTGCCCCCGGCGAGGCCGGTCCCGGCCGCTGCACTATCCATCGAGGTTCGCCTTCGGCTTCGAGTGGCTCCTCCGGCTCGGGATCCTCCGGTTCAAGCTCGCCCGGGGGTAGATCGGAGCCATCTGGTGGCAGCGTGACGGTGACGGTCTGCACCCAGACCGGGCAGGCTGCAGGGCCCTACTGCCCCGATACCGTTGAGCGGTCGTTCCCTGCCGGCGCTGCGCCCGGACGCTGCACCGCGCATGGCGGCTCTGCGCCCCGACCACAGCAGCCGGACCCGCCTGCTCCGACGCCACCGGCAGAACCGGCGGGCGGAGATGACGGCGAAGGCAACGGGCAATAACCACCATCAGCCCTCACTCCCGCGACAGGTGATGGAGACTTCGTGACGGGATTCGACCTGCGCATCAAAACCTTTGGCCTCTTCGTCGGCGTGCTGCTCGTGATGCTGACGGGACGGCTGTGGCTGCTGCAGTTGACCCACTGGGTGGACTATCGCGGGCAGGCGCTGCAGAACCGTACCTCAATCGTCAGCACGCCGGCGCCGCGCGGACTGATCTACGACCGCGAGGGTCGCGTGCTGGCGGAGAACCGGCCGAACTGGAGCATCGTTATCACCCCCGCCGAACTCCCGACCGAGCCTGAGAAGCGAGAGGACGTCATCAAGCGTCTCGCCAGCATCCTCCGGGAGCGCGGTGTCAGCACCGCCGACGTGCGCGACGCCATCGCGGAGGCCTGCAAGGCCGCCTCCGTCACCCCCACACCACTTGGCAAGTTCGCCGAGGACCTCTCCCTGAGCGCTGTGGCGCAGATAGAGGAGCGGCGCTTCGAGCTACCGGGGGTCGGCGTGGCCGAGCAGTTCAAGCGGCACTACCCCTACGACGATCTCGCCTCACACGTGCTCGGCTACGCCAGGGCGATAACCGGCGAGCAGTACGAGCAGTGGCGTCACCTTCAGTATCCCGGAAGCGATGAACAGCGGCCGGACGAACTCGGCATCGAGCCGTGGCAGAACGATCCCGTCTACGGGAACAGCTCGATCTTCGGACAGAGCGGAATCGAGGCCGCCTACGAACTCGACGAAGCCGGAGCCACTCCGGTGCCGGTCCTCCAGGGCCGGCGCGGGATGCGCATCTGGGAGGTGGATGTCCACAACCGTCCGCTGCGGCTGATCCGCGAGGAGCGAGTGCCGCAGCAGGGCGCCGGCGTCTACCTCACGCTCGACCTTGACCTGCAGCGAGTGGCTGAAGAGGCACTCGCGGAGGCGGTCGGCAATACCCGGACCGGCGCGGCGGTGCTGATGGATGTGCGCACCGGCGGAGTGCTCGTGATGGCCTCCAAGCCCAGCATAGACCCGAACCGGTGGGTGGCGGGCTTCTCCAGTGGGGAGTATCAGAAGCTGGCGGAGGACCCGCGCCATCCGTTCTACAACAAGGCGATCTCCGGCACCTATCCTCCAGGCTCTATCTTCAAGATGGTCAGCGTACTTGCGGCGCTGGAAACCACTGATGTGAGGCCGGAGAGCAGGTTCGTTTGCAGCGGCCAGATACGTCTCGGTAGCCCCACCCGGCCGTACTATCACAAGTGCTGGAAGAACCATGGCGGTGCGCTCAACATGTGGGAGGGCATCGCTCAGTCCTGCGACGTGTACTTCTATGAGCTTGTCCGCAAGGCAGGGACCTCCTCCGACGCCATCGCGAAGTACGCGCGGCTTTTCGGCATGGGCACCTCGACCAACTGCGGACTGCCGGGCGAGGCCGATGGTATCGTCCCCGACCGGGACTGGAAGGCGGAGAACCGGCCCAACGATCCCGACTGGTACACTGGAGACACGCTGCAGTACGTGATCGGCCAGAGCTTCCTGAAGGTCACTCCGCTGCAGATGGCGGTGGTGACCGCCGCGGTGGCGAACGGTGGGACCGTGATCTCCCCGCGACTGGTGCGCAAGATCGACTGGCCGGAGTACCTTGGCCGCGGGCCGACGCTCTACCGGGCACAAGTGGTGCGCGAGGTGGAGGTGGATCCGGATAACCTCCGGATCGCGCAAGAGGGCATGAGGCGGGCGGTGACCGATCCGCAGGGAACAGCGCGCACCATGGCCGACCTTGACTTCACCTCGGCGGCAAAGACCGGTTCGGCTCAGTTTGAGCTTGGCCGAAAGACCCATGCCTGGTTTGCCTGCTACGCGCCGTATGAGAACCCTCGCTACGCCTGCGTGGTGCTGGTGACGGAGGCCGGGCATGGCAGCGAAGTGGCCGGTCCGGTCGCGAAGAAGATCATGGCGGCCGCAATGCACCGCGGCACGGAAGCGCAGGCCGGTGTACAGGAGTTGCTGCCCGAGCCGCCTTCGGAGGAGGAACCGCAGGAGGCCGAAGACGAACCTCCGGTGAACATCATTATCGAGGGGTAAGCCGCCCTCCGCGATCGTCGCTGCCCTGCACGAAAGGCCTGATCCACCCCATGCTGCTTGATGAGTCCCGGCGCGAACAGTGGAACGACTTCGTGCGCGCCTCTGAATACCCCAACGCCATGCAAAGCTGGGAGTGGGGAGAGCTTAAGGCGACCACCGGCTGGAAGCCGATGGTCGTCGCGGTAGAGGATGGCGGGAAGATCGTCGCCGGCGCGATGATCCTGCGCCGGCAGATCCCGCGCATCGGCCGTTGTCTGCTCTACGCTCCCCGCGGTCCGGTCCTCGACTGGTCGGACGCAGATCTGTTCGCGCGGCTGGTCGGCGAGATTCGGACGACCGCTGCCAGAGTCGGCGGCGTCGCACTGAAGATAGACCCGCCCGTTCCTGCCGATCGCGCGGACGTGGTGCCGATGCTGGAGCGCCACGGCTTTCGCTTCACCGGCGACGATGATCCCGACCTCGGCGGCACGCAGCCTCGCTATGTCCTGAAGACCGACCTCACGCCTGACCTCGACGAGTTGCTCGCGAGCTTTCACAGCAAGTGGCGCTACAACATACGCCTTGCCGAACGCAGGGGCGTCTCGGTCCGCGAAGGCACGCGCGAGGACCTGCCGGAATTCTACGACCGCCTGCAGCACACAGCCGGCAGAGATGGATTCCGTGTGCGGGGATACGACTACTACGAGGCGATCTTCGACCTCCTGGTGCCGGCGGGGCTGGCGAAGCTCTTCATCACCGAGTTCGAGGGGCGCATCATCGGCGGCGCGGTGCTCTTCCGGATGGGCGATGAGGCGGTCTACGTCTACGGCGCGTCGCAGGCGGACTATCACAAGCAGATGCCCAACCACCTGCTGCAGTGGGAGATGATGCAGTGGGCGAAGGCGAACGGCTGCCGCACCTACGACTTCCGTGGCGTGAGCAAAGAGGTGGACGGCGAGCCGCTGGGAGAGCTCGGCGGGCTGAACCGATTCAAGAGAGGGTTCAACGCACAGTATACCGAATACATTGGTGAGTATGACCTGGTGCTTTCGCCGCTGTGGTACCGCCTGTACCGGCTGGCGATGAGGGCGCGCGGTTGAAGCGGACGGGGGCACCGACAGGGGCTATGTCACTTCCGGAGAGATTGCGATGCGCGGTTTGATTGAGGATATTCTGCGTGAGGCGAAACGCCGCGGCGCGAGCTTCGCCGACATTCGTGTGACGGATGCCGAGGGCACGTCCGTCTCAGTTGAGGACGGGCAGGCGGACAGAGTATCATCCGCCGCCGTCTCGGGCGCCGGCCTGCGGGTGCTGATAGACGGCGCCTGGGGCTTCGCACCCACCAACACGGTCACGCGCGAGGAACTGCGTCGCTGCCTCGATGACGCACTGGGGATGGCGCAGGCCGCCTCAGGTCACGTCACCGAGCCAGGCGTGGTGGCCGAAGTTGAGCCGGTGGAGGCAACCGTCTCCGCAGAGGCGGAGATTGACCCGCGCGAGGTGCCGCTGGCGGATCGCGTCCAGCGCATCTTTGAGATCGAGCAGGTCGCGCGCGAACGTGATGACCGCGTGGTGAATACCCGCGCGAGCTACAGCGACAGCGCGGGCAAGCTCATCATCGCGAACAGCTTCGGCACCTGGATTGAGCAGGAGGCGATGCGCTGCTCGGTACGCCTCGCCACCACCGCGCAGTCCGGTGATGTGCGGCAGTTCGCCACCGAGAGTGAGGCCCGGCCAGGCGGCTACGAGATCGTCAATGCGGTTGACCCCGAGCAGTGGGCGGGCGCGGTGGCAGATCGCGCGCTGTCGCTGCTGGACGCGAAGCTCGCGCCGGCGGGCACCTTCGACATCATCATTGACCCGCGCGTCTGCGGGCTGCTGGCGCATGAGGCATTCGGGCACAATGCCGAGGCCGACGCAGTCTGGGCGGGTGAGTCGATCCTCGCGGGCCGTGAGGGCGAGCAGGTCTGCTCGGAGCTTGTGAGCATCGCCGATGACCCCACGCTGGAGGGGCTCAACGGCTCCTTCCGCTACGATCATGAGGGCGTCCCGGCACGGCGGCATGACATCGTCCGCGACGGCGTCCTCGTCGGCTACCTGCACAGCCTGGAGACCGCCGCGCGCCTCGGCGTCGAACCGAACGGCTGCGCGCGCGCACAGAGCCACCAGGATGAGCCGATCGTCCGCATGAGCAACACCTTCATTGACGGCGGCGATGCCACGCTGGAGGAGATCATCGCCGACACGAAGGACGGCCTGCTGATGCGTGGCGGCTACTGGGGCTACGTCTTCACCGCCCGTGGGCAGTTCACGTGCAATGTTGAGAACGCGTGGCAGATACGCGACGGGAAAGTCGGGCAGCACTACCGCAACGCCTCATTCGCGGGACTCACGCTGGAGATGCTCTCGCGCGTGGATGCGCTGGGCCGCGAGGTAAGCTTCGACCTCGGCGGGATGTGCGGCAAGGGCGGACAGAGCATGCATGTTGACGCTGGAGGGCCGCACCTGCGCATCCGCGATGTGGTGGTCGGCGGCCAGGAAGATGGCGGGAGGGCTTAAGCTATGAGCGAACTGCTTGATCTTGCACAGGCCGCGGTGGAGGCCGCCCGGACGGCGGGCGCGGACTTCTGCGACTCATACTGCTCCGACACCACCGAGGTTTCAGTGGACGTCGAGCGCAGCAGCATCAACTACTGTGCCACCATCCGCGATCAGGGGATCTCCGTGCGGGCCTACGTCAACGGCGGTCAGGGCTTCGCTACGGTGCAGCAGCTTGATCTGCAGTCCGCGCGGGAGTGCGGGCGGCGCGCCGTCGAGATGGCAAAGGCCGCGCACCCCGATCCGGACTTCGTCCGCCTGCCCGACCCGACTGAGGCCGAGGAGGTCCCCGAGCTTTTCGACGAGCGGATGGCGGGACTGGATTCGAGCGCGTTCGTGCAGTGGTGCCTGCGGGGCATCGAGGAGGCGCGCGAGGTAGCCTCCGACGCGATCGTGCAGGGCGGCGCCGGAGCCGGATGGGGCGATTCCGCGCTCGCAAGCTCCACGGGCGTGGCCCTCACCCGCCGCGGCAGCTCCGCCAGCGTCAGCTTCTTTGTCATCATCAATCGCGATGGCGACGTCGGCACCTACTTCGAGCAGGACATGGCGCGCCGGATGGCCGATCTCGAGGGCGAGGCCATCGGGGAGAAGGCCGCGCGCGCCGCGCTTGGCCAACTCGGCTCCCGGCCGGTGCCCACCGGCCGTGTGCCTCTGATCCTCGGCCCTCTCGCAGCATGGGGGCTGATCGGCTCGGTCATCAGTGCCGCGGAGGCAGAGGGTATTCAGCGCAATCGCTCGTGGCTGGTTGGATGCGAGGGCCAGCAGATCGCGTCGCCCCTGTTGACGGTGCGCGAGGAGCCGCTGATCCCTGCGGGCCTCAGTTCGGGGGCCTACGACGGCGAGGGCGTTGCGCGGCGGCCGCGTGCGCTGATTGATGACGGAGTGCTTACTACGTACCTGCACAACTCGTACACCGCTTACAAGTCGGGCGTGATGCCCACCGGCCACGCCTCGCGCGGAGGCTACTCCTCGTCGGTCGGCATCAGCACCAGCAACCTGCAGGTGCAGCCGGGCGAGCACACCGAGGCGGAGCTTATCTCCGAGGTGGACAACGGCATCTATGTCGCCTACGCGGGCCTGTCGCCGAACTCCGTGACGGGCGAGGTATCCACGACGATAGACTTCGGGTTCCGCATTGAAGGCGGTGAGCTGACCGCGCCGATCTCCACCACGCTCGTCGGCAGCACGGCGAATGAGCTTCTCGGCGGCATTGACGCGGTCTCGAGCGACTACCGCGATGAGCCGGGGCTGATCATGCCAAGCCTGCGCATCGAGTCCGTGCAGATCGCCAGCGAGGGCTGATCGCGAGCGTTCCTGAGGCCATGCAGGTATCGTCCCGCGCGGGGGGAATAGCTGACCTCGCCGAGCATCACCCCCTGCATGGGAGCCCCTCCTATGGCTGCGGATGTCCAACCGAGGCAGGATGACGGTGCCCGTCCGGCAGGCGGCCTGATGGGCCTCACGTGGCGTGCGGTGCTGATCTCCATCATCTGCGCCGTCATCTCCAGCTTCTGGATCTCCGAGTCGGAGGTAGTGCAGCGGTTCTGTCAGATCACCGAGGCAGTCCCGGCAGTTCCCGCGGTTGCCTTCCTGATCCTGCTGGTCGTGCTCAATCCCATCGTGCGCCGGGTAGGCCGTTCCCTTGCCCTTGACCGCCGTGAAGTGCTGATGGTCTACGTCTTCCTCACCGTGGCCACCTCAATGGCCGGTTGCGGCATCGCGCGCTTCTTCATCAACACGATCCCGGTGCCGTTCTACTTCGCGACGGTGGAGAACAACTTCGAGTCCCTCCAGCCCCACCTGCCCGAGTGGATCGTGCCGCACGACACAGAGACGATCCGGCTGCTCTACGAGGCCTCCGAGGAGGGGGATATCCCGTGGCGGCCGTGGCTGGTGCCGCTGGCCACCTGGGGCGTGTTCTTTCTCGCGTTCTGGCTCTGTATGATGGGGATGGTGGTGCTCTTCCGACGCCAGTGGTCGGAGCGGGAGAAGCTGACCTACCCGCTGCTGCACCTGCCCGTCGAGGTGACGGAGGGCCTCAACACCCCGAAGCTGGTCGTGGACTTCTTCCGCAACCCGATCATGTGGATCGGCTTCGGGATCGCCGCGGCGTACAACATCGGCAACATCATCAACGCGTACAACCCCGGCTTCACCGCGATGGGAAAGTACTACGACATCGGAGCGCTCTTCACCGAGCGCCCGTGGATCGCAGTCCGCCCGCTTCAGATACACTACCGCCCGGAGATGGTCGGCTTCGGCTACCTCGTCTCGACCGAAGTCGCGCTGAGCATCTGGCTCTTCTATCTGCTCATGCGGCTGCAGGCGGTTGCTGTGGCGGCAGGCGGCATGGACATCGCCGGATTTCCGTTCGTACAGGAGCAGGGGCTTGGCTCCTACCTCGCGGTCGCACTCTTCCTCGTGTGGGTCGCGCGCGGGCACCTCGGCAGTGTCTTCCGCAAGGCATTCACCGGCGATCCGAGAGTGGACGACAGCGACGAACCGATGAGCTACCGAACCGCCGTCCTCGCCTTCCTGGGAGGCCTCGCGGCCGTGCTGATCTGGGTGAAGCTGGCCGGAATGGCGCTGTGGCTGGCCGTGCTCTACTTCGGACTGCTGCTCGCAGTCGCCCTGGTATATGCGCGCATTCGCGCTGAGGTCGGCGTGCCGCTGATCTGGCTCTTCCCCTACTTCCAGCATTACAAGGCGATCAAGTACACGCTCGGGACGGCGCCGCTGGAGCGCTATGGCGGCTTGCCCTCTATGACGATCTTCACCTCGCTGGTCTTCCTCTCGCGCGGCTACTTCCCGGCCCTGATCGGCTACCAGGCCGAGGGCTTTCGGATGGCGCAGGAGACGCGGATCGCGCAGAAGTCAATGTCGTGGCTGCTGATCCTCGCGCTCATCATCGGCCTCTACCTCGGCCTGTGGCTGCACCTGCGGGCGTACTACATGTACGGCTCGGGCGGCCTCGCGGCCATCGGTGGCTGGGGCTACGGCATCGCCAGCGCTGAGTTCGAGGCCCTCACGGGCTACGAGCGCGGACATTCATCCCCCGATGCGTGGCGCATCGGCGCTACCGCCGGTGGCTTCGTAGTCACGATGGTCCTGCAGATCCTGCGCATGATCTTCCTGCGCTTCCCGCTGCATCCGCTCGCATACGGCATGGCGGGGTCCTACGGAAGCCTCATCTGGGGGAGCTTCTTCCTCGTCTGGATCATCAAGAGCATCGTCTTCAAACTCGGTGGCATGTCCACCTACCGGCGCCTGATCCCCGGCTTCCTCGGTCTCGCACTGGGGCATTACTTCACCGCCGGGATACTCTGGGGCCTCATCGGCCTCGGTCTCGGCGAGAGCGTGCACACCTACTACGTCTTCTTCGGATAGACGCGACCCTTCCGTGGAGTTGATTTGATGCGCATCGGTTTGATTGCGGGCAGCGGGATAGAGGACCTCTTCGACGAGCAGGAGCCTGAGGAGATCGCAGTGCAGACGCAGTACGGCGAGGTGCCGGTGTGGCTGGTCGTCAATGGTGATCGCGAGGTCGCGTTCCTGCCGCGCCACGGCAAGACCCACGGCATTCCCCCGCACAGGATAAACTACCGTGCGAACATCCGCGCCTTCGAGGCGCTCGGCTGTCACTGCGTCATCGCCACCAACGCGGTCGGCTCGATGAACCGGCACATGGAGCCGGGCGACTTCGTCGTGGTCGATCAGTTCCTTGACTTCACGAAGCAGCGGCCGCTTACGTTCTTCGATGGAGATGACGGCGTTGTGCGGCATGTTGATGTCACCGAGCCCTACTGCCCGCGGCTGAGGGAGGTCCTGCGCGAGGCGTGTCGGACGGCGCTGGGCGAGGAGCTTCACGTCGCCGGCAGCTACCTTTGCGTCGAGGGGCCGCGCTTCGAGACGCCAGCGGAGATCGAGATGTACGCGCGGCTCGGCGGCGATGTCATCGGCATGACGGGGCTGCCGGAGGCCGTGCTGGCGCGCGAGGCGGGGCTCTGCTACGCGACGCTTTGCGTGGTGAGCAACTGGGCCGCCGGAATCACGGACGCTCCGATCTCACACGAGGAGGTCAATGAACTGATGGACCAGCGACAGAGCGACCTCTTTTGCCTGCTCCGCGAGGCCATCGCACGGGCGCAGGATGATGACGCTTGCGCGTGCAGGAGGCCGTTTGGGTAACGGCCGGGAATCGGGGAACGGCCGGCAATCGGGAATGGGCAATCGGGAACGGCAACGACCGGGAACGGCAAGGGCAACGACGACCCGGGCGATGACAGCCAATTCGTACGTAGAGCGGGCG
This sequence comes from candidate division WS1 bacterium, assembly GCA_012522765.1. Taxonomy (GTDB): domain Bacteria; phylum Armatimonadota; class Zipacnadia; order Zipacnadales; family UBA5352; genus UBA5352. Next base: position 25,884 of record JAAYJW010000442.1, read on the forward strand.
CCCTCGCCCGCTCGCGAAACGCAGGACGAAGCGGGCTCGAACAGCCGCGAGAGTTATTCGTGGCGCCAGTCTGATTGCGCAGCGAAGCCGTTGCCGCCACCTGCCCAGTCGTTGCCGTTACCTGTGCCGTGCCTGTCGGCGGCGAAGCCGCCACCTGTGCGGCGCGACAGCGCCGCCCTGTTAAAGAAGCCGTTGCCGTTCACGCGAGCGGGCGCGGGCGCCCGCTCTACAGAGGAACTGGCGAAAAGGGCGCCCGCTTTGGAGCGGAACTGAAAAAGCCGCCCGCTCTGCCTGTAGCCGTGGTTCTGTCAGCCGCACACAGCCGCAAAGTCTCGTCCACGGAGGTCCGACATGATCGCTGATGTGAAGATCGCGGCACATCCCTACGGCTACGTGCGAGTGCTGCATGGCGGCGACCTCTACCGCGCCGCACCCCTCATCTTCGCCGACATCAAGCTTGGCGGCTATGACGGCATCGAACTGATGCACACGATGCTCGAACCCGAGGGCGCCGAGGAGGAGATGCTCGCGCTCTCGGAGCGCAACGAACTGCCGATCATGGGCAGCTCCTTCGGCGGCAATCTCTGGGACCCGGAGCTTTCCGATGAGTGGCTACGTAAGACCGAGCGTATCGCGGCGCAGATCGCCGGCCTCGGCGGCTTTCACCTCGGCATCTCAACCGGATCAACCGGGCAGCCGAAGACCGACGAGCAGCTCGATACGCAGGCGGAGGTTGTGCGGCAGATGATCGACATCTGCGCCGCAGAGGGCGTTGTCCTCAACGCGCACAATCACACCTACGAAGTGGACTGGGGCCAGCACGAACTCAGGGGGATGCTCAAGCGCATTCCTGGGCTGAAGCTCGGGCCCGACCTGAACTGGCTGCGGATGGCTGGTCTTGACCCGTGGCAGTTCGTGCGCGAGCATGGCGATCGGATCGTCTTCATGCACCTGCGCCCCCAGCGTGATGACGCCTGGGTGCAGACGCTGCAGGAGAGCGACGACGAGTGGTTGACGCTGCCCGAGATCATTGATGACATTGACTTCAGCGGGTGGGTGGCGATGGAGCTTGCGTTCCGCGCCGAGCATCCGGTGACACGACCGATGGGCGAGAATTACCGACTCTGCGCGGAGCAACTTCGCGCGGTACTGAAGCAGGAGGCCACAGCGTGAGGCAGTACGACGGCTATCTCTTCGATCTTGATGGAACGATCTACCTTGGCGATGAACTGATCCCCGGCGCC
>JAAYJW010000443.1 GCA_012522765.1 candidate division WS1 bacterium
AGGAGCCGCTAAAGCGCCTCCTCTCCAGAACGGAAACGGCAACGACAACAGCCCGCCGCACTACCCCAGATGCTGATCGAATAGCCCGCCGAGGATCGTGTCCGCCTGAAGCTGGCGGCGCTGGTCGAGGTAGCGCTCCTCCATCCCGAGCTCCTCCATGAAATGCACGTGGTCCGCGTGCAGCTTCACCGCAATGTCCCGGTTCTCCTCATACACGTTGTACTTCTGCTGCGGATCGTGCTTGAGGTCGTACAACTCCGGCACCGGCACCCGACCGGGAGCGCCCACCGCATGCCGCGGAATGTCGTCCACGTTGCGCGTGAGGCTGTTCATCAGCGGGCCATCCGGCGCTCCGTAGTAGACCAGCGCCCAGTCGCCCTCCACGATCGTCGTCGGGCGGCCCCCGCTTGGCGCCAACGCAAGCGTCGGCGTGCTGATCGCGAAGGGCCGCGTATGATCGCGACCGCCGCTCATCACCGGCACCAGCGACATCCCCTGCACCGTCTCCGGCGTCTCCACGCCCGCCAGCTCGAGGATCGTCGGCATGATGTCCGGCGGCTGCGCAAAGCACTCCCGCCGCTCCCCACGCGGGCCACCCGGCATGCGGATCATCAGCGGGATGCGCGCGACCTCAGAGTACAGCGGCATGTCGCGATAGCCGCCCTCCCAGATGAACGATTTGCCCGTCCAGCCATGCTCGCCGTGGAAGAAGCCGTGGTCGGTGGTGTAGATGATCGCGGTGTCATCGGCGAGGCCGAGGCTCTCCACGCGGTCAAGCAGCCTGCCCACCTGCGCATCCACCAGCGTGACCTCGGCGGCGTAGAGCGCGCGGAGGTGCTGCAGTTCGCGCTCGGAGAGGTAGTCGGCCTGCCCGTAGACCGGGTAGCTGACGCGGTCGCCCTCGTAACCGGGATCGTAGCGGTCAACGTACTCCTGCGGCGCATCCCACGGCTCGTGCGGGTCGAAGGTGTCCACGTAGAGGAAGAAGTCGCGGTCGGCGTTTTCGGCGAGCCAGTCGCCTGCCGCGCGCATGGTCCGGGCGACGAACGTGTCCTCCTCGCCCTTGCGGTGCCAGGTGTTGCGCAGGTGCTGCTTGACGACCGCGGGGTTGCGAAGCTTCTCCGGCGCGGCAGGAAGCTCCGGATCGGCGGGCGCGGTGCGCCAGCGATCGTTCTCCTGCCCGCGGATCCACTCCCAGCCCGCGAAGCCGCGGTCGTAGCCGTAGGCGTTCGCGAGGATGTGCGGCGTGTCCGCGACGAGCATCGTGGTGTAGCCGCCTGCGCCGAGCACCTCGGAGACCACCGTGGCCTCGCGCGGTAGCGGCTGCCATCCGGCCTCGGTGAAGGTGAAGCGTCCGGTCATGATGTCCATGCGATTGGGCACGGTGGGGAAGCTCGCGGCGTATGCGTTCTCAAAGACGCAGGACTGCTGCGCGAGGCGGTCGAGGTTGGGCGTATGCACGCGCTCGCAGCCGTAGAGGCCGAGATGGTCTCGGCGCATGGTGTCTGTGATGATGAGGATCACGTTCATTGGAGGTGCCTCC
>JAAYJW010000444.1 GCA_012522765.1 candidate division WS1 bacterium
ACGTCTGCTGATGCGGCGGCGATGGCGAAGAGTGCGAGGATCGCGATAGTAAGCGTGCGCATGATTACCTCCGGTGAGTCAGACTGATCGCCAACTTCTTCGGCGGGGTACAAGCCCCCGCCCTACAGACGGCCGGGCGATATTGTTGTGGGAGGGGCCGTTCGCTACTCCGGCACGACCAGCCGGTCTGCCGCGTGGGACCAGTAGGGCGACAGACCGTCGATGATCTCCAGGCCATAGTCCCCGAAATGTCCCTCGACCGGCGGCGTCACGTTGATCTGCCAACCGGCGCCGCGATGCTCCCGAGGCACCACCACGGTCATCGTGATCTTCTCCTGCTCGCCGGTCTCCGCTTCGGCCATGGCGGTCCCATCCGGTGCGGTGACGGTGCAGTGCGCGTTCTCGGGCACTTGACTGTCGAGCGTCATTGTGAACTCCTCACAGCCCTCGGGCACCCATACCCAAAGCGGCGAAGTGGAGCCGAGGAAGTCGATTCGCTTCCCGACCAGTGCCGCGTGGTCGTTGAGCATCGTTACGTGCCCGACGTTATTGAAGGTCTGGATCATGAGCATGTATTGGCCTGGCTTCCCAGCTTCAATATCGATGTCGATCGTCTCAGCCACTTCCACCTTCCCGCCCGCAAGGTGCTCGTCATCCGGGCCAATCACGTGCCAGCTTACCGCCGCCGGATTGTGCCCGTGGCGCTCATTCGACAGGTGAGCGCGGAAGTGCTCGCCTTCCTCCAGAACTGCCACGAAGTTGCTGCCGCCGCGGATGGGGATCTGCGGCATTCCCTCAAGCTCCACGACCTCCTCGGAGACCGGGCGAACCCGCTGTTGGATCGGTCGATCCGGCAGCTTCCAGCTGCGGCTCTCGATCAGCGAGGCGTACTTGAGGTTCGAGAACATCGTGTCCTCATGCTCGATCCGGAACTGCTTGAGTTCCTCCAGCCTGTCGAGGGCCAGCAGTGGTGATGCGTCCGGATTCGCTCCAGTGAGCGCCATGCTGATCTCCACGCACAGCTTCGCATGCGCCCACCCGAGGCGAATGAAGTCGACCCGATCGCCAAACACACCGTTCCCCGCTCCGGCCTCGGCTCGCTGAAGGATCTCATCGGTCTGCTCGAACTGCTCCGGCCCGTAGATCTGGTACTCTACCGCGCCGAACGACTGCCACCAAAGCAGCTTTCGCTTCTCCGGATCACCCAGTATCACTTCATTGAGCCGCTGCTCCCAGAAGTCGAAGTACTCCCGGATCTCGTCCGAAGCCGGGCCGAAGCCCGAATAGTACTCGTCAAGAATCTTCTCGGTTGTCAGGTCCGGACGGGTATGGATGCGACACACGGTGTACATTGTCGGCCCCATCGTGGCCCACTGCCCGGGGAGCGAATCAAAGTCCGTCGCGACGCAGCCGTTGTCGAAGACGAAATGCATCACCCGGCCGATCTGCTCCATGTAGTTGTAAGGCATCGTGTGCCCGACGAGCGTTGCGTTCGGCCGCAGAAACAGGTTCGCCCCGGCCTCCCGCCAGCCCATCCACAGCGCCTCGAACTGATCCCAGGCCTCGTCATCCATCGGGAAGGTGATTGGCGGCACCAGGCCAATGATGATGCCCTCCTCCAACTCCAGCTCCTGAGGGGGCCGGTGATAGGCGGTGTAGGCGTAGGTGGAGAGGGTCACATCGGGATTGGTCTTCCGCATCTCGCTAATCAGCGTGTTCCAGAAGCGCACGTAGCGGGCGGTCTGATTGCCCTGTGCACTCCATACTTTCTCCGGATCCTGGTTTGGCGGATTGTCCATCGCCCGGCACTCATCACACGTGCAGAAACCGATGCCATCATTGGGGCAGACGTTCCAGTTGTCTGGAGCACCGGCTTCTTTCCACTCCTCGATGACCTGCTGGGCCACCTCGGGGTTTGAGACGCACAGTTTCGATCGCCATCCGTGGCGCGGATCGAAGCCCTCCGGCGGCGTGGCGAACCAGTCAGGATGCTCCTCACCATACCTGTTCCACCAGTCTCCGTAAGCGTGTCCCCACTCCAGCGATCGACTCTGGCCCTGGCGCTGCCGGCGCAGGAACGTCTGCTGCGCGTTCTCGTAGACATTGAGGCCCTCGGGAGTGAACCCCTGCGTGACACGCTCGGCTATGCGATAGCTAAGCCCGCTGCGAGTGCGGCGAAAGAGAAGTTGCGGCTC
>JAAYJW010000445.1 GCA_012522765.1 candidate division WS1 bacterium
AAGCTCGCCGACCTCGCCTACGCCCGCAGCGAGCGCATCTTCGAGGCGGCGGGCGGGCGCGTCATCTGGACCTGGGTCGCTGAGGACTTCGGCACGCAGGAGGCGCTGCTGATGTCGCCGGCGATGATCCGCGAGTTCCACTACCCGCACATCAAGCGCCTCTGCGCGCTTGCGCACGAATACGGCGTCTTCGCCTTCCACCACTCCGACGGCGCGGTGAGCGCGAACATCCCGCAGATGATCGAGGCGGGGATAGACGTGCTGGACCCGGTGCAATGGCGCTGCCGGGGGATGGAGCGCGAGGGGTTGGTGGCCGACTTCGGCGACCGCATCGGCTTCCACGGCGGGATGGACAACCAGTTCACTCTGCCCTTCGGCACGCCGGAGGACTGCCGGCAGGAGGTGCGGGACAACTTCCGCATCCTCGGCGCGAAGGGCGGCTACATCCTCGGCCCCTGCCACAACATCCAGCCGATCACCCCGCCGGAGAACATCGTCGCGCTCTACGAGACCGCATACGAAGAGGGTTGGCAGTAGGGGCGGCGAAGTGTTAGCGGTGGACGGCAACTCGTGTCTTGTGCGGTAGGAGGTAGCTTCATCATGACGAACCGGAGGCTCATTGTGATCATGCTTGCTGGTGTTCTCTCGGCCTTGCCCTGCACTCAATCAGCCGCGCAGGAGGGCTACACCGGCCTCGTCTGCCGGGGCGTCGAGGAGTCCGGGCGGCTCTACATCGGCCAGCCAGGCTTCGGCCCACATCTCGTCAGCCTCTTCGTGACCGGGGCCAACCCGCTCTCCGCCACGCAGACGCTGCCCGAACACGTCGCGTGGGTCAATGACCCGCTGCACTCCTACGTCGCCGATGGCACCGGCGCCATGGTCATCTGGGCCCACCCCAGCGACGGCCAGTTCGACGGCATCATGGCGCTCGAGGGCCTCACTGGCATCGAGGTCAACTACGCCGGAGACGCACTTGCGCGCGAGGCGCTGTGGGATCGTGTCCTCACCGCCTGCGTGGATCAGGGACGGCCATTCCTCTGGGGCTTCGGCGATGACGACACGCACTCTTCCGAGCGCGCGAACCTCTCATGGTTCGCCGCGCGCCTGCCCGAGTTCAGCGAGCACGCGCTCAAGCAAGCCCTGCGCAGCGGCAGCTTCTACATCTCCAACGGGCCGCTGATTGATGACATCCAGGTCGAGGGCGACGCGATCAGCCTCGCACTGCCGCAGGAGGCCGAGGTGCTGTGGCTCCGCGCGGGCCAGCATCTCTCGAAGGACGATCCGGGGCCAATCAACGTTACCACCGAGGCCGGAGCGGGCAACTGCCTTCGGCGCGAGGAGGGTGTGACGCAGGCACGATTCTCCCTGGCAGACGCGGGCGTGCCCGCGGGCGAACTGAAGTTCATCCGCGCTGTGGTGCGCACCGATCCGACGCACGTCGCGCAGACGCAGCCCTTCCGCGTCAGCGCCGATGGCGCCATCGCCAACCCCTACGCCGACGCAGGCGAGTGGGTGCGCGGGCAGTCGCACAATCACATCGATCCCGGGCCGCGCAACCGTACGGGCATCATCCGCTATCGCCTCGACTATCAGGAATTCGGCCAGCTTGCGAGCTTCAGCACCGACTACAGCTACTGGGAGTCACCCTACCAGTGGCACCCCGATGACGGCACTCCGCAGATCGAGGCCATCCGCCCCGATCGCGTGCCGCAGGGCGAGCCGGTGGAGGTCACAGTGAGCGGCGTCAACTTCGCTCCCGGTGCGGAGGCGATGATCGCGGGCCGTACGCTTGCGACCGAAGCCGCCGGTGAGGACCTGACTGTGTTGGTGCCCGCAGACCTTCCCGCTGGGATCCACGACCTCACGGTCACAAATCCCGACGGTTTCCGCGACACCGTCGCCCAGGGCTTCACGGTACAGGAACCGGGCGCGACGAGCCATGGCTGGCAGCACTGGACACCCGCCGACGGCCTGCCCTATGACCGCGCAATCGCCGTGGCCGCAGCCGGTGATGATATCTACGTGGCGACCATCGGAGGCGTCGGCCGCTGGCACGATGGCGCTTGGCAGACAGAGGGCCTGCCCTCCTCCTCCACCTACCACGCGGTGGTAGGACCGGATGGCCGGCCCTGGCTCTCCGGAAGCGGCGGCATCTTTTCGATGGACCCCGACGGCACCTGGACCACTCACAAGGTCGGGCAGGGAGAGAAGCTCACCCCTCAGACATCCATGGAACGCTGGGGACGCCTCGGCTTCGACGCCGAAGGGCGGCTGTGGGCGGGAAATCGCTGGGGTCGTGGTATCGGCGTCCGTCATCCTGACGGCACCTGGGAGCGCATCACCACCACCGCGGGCGGCGCGCCGAGTAACTCGCCCAGCGCCCCGGCATGTGCCGCGGATGGCACGCTCTGGCTGGGCTTCGCGAACGGCCTCTACCGCAGGATCGGCGGCGAATGGCAGCCCGTCCAACCGCCCGATGAGCTTGCCGACTGCCGCTTCATGATTGTGCTTACGCCCTCGGCCGATGGCGGCATGTGGGCGGCGGTGACCGGCAACCCCGGCTCCGGAGGAGTGATCCGCTTCGATGCCGATGGTAACGCGGTGGAGACGCTGACGCCACAGAACAGCCCGCTGCCGAGCACTCGTGTGCGTGACATCCTCGTCACCAGCACGGGCGACGTCTGGTTCGCCTCGGACATGGGCGTGGCGCGCCTCGGCGCGGATGGCAAGTGGCAGTCGGTGACATCGCTCACCACCGGCCTCGGCTGCAACATCGTGCTCGGGCTGGCAGAGGCCTCGGACGGGAGCATCTGGTTCGCCACCGCGCGAGGCGTCAGCCGCTACACGCCGTGAGCAACCTGGCACTCGCGGAAGGTGAGGCATGAGTTCGAGCACACGCAAGACGGCATTCACGATCCTCTGGCTCGTCGTGGCCTTCCTGCTGGGGGGCGGGCTGGTTCACTACGGCTGGCTTCTCGCCTACTACCGCGACCTGTCGGCGTCTGCGGAATGCCGGAATGACAACCTCAGGATGCTCCACATGGCCTTCAGCGCCTATGCGGAGGATCATGATGGCGTACTCCCGCCCGCGCTGTCTCTGCGCGACCTCACGGGAGCGTGGTCATATCAGGAGATGTTTAAGGGAGACCCGGTGATCCACTGTGATCTCAGGGGGCCGCTCGGAACGTACATCCCCTCCGAGACACTCCTGCAGTGCGGCAGCGATCCTGCCCAGATAGGTCCGGAGGGCCCGCGACCAAGCTACGTGTGGAACACGGAGTTGGCGGGGCACCAGTGGAGCGATATTGCGCCGGACCGGTGGCTGCTGAGAGACAGAGCGGGTTGGCACTGGGGCAACGAAGGGAACGTAGTAACGATCTCCGGGAAAGTAACAAGTTGGCCATAGATGCGCTTCCGATGGCTGTTGTGCGGCACGTGTCCAGGCGAGGGCGCCCGGCCTCCGGACCGGTAGGCCAAGCGG
>JAAYJW010000446.1 GCA_012522765.1 candidate division WS1 bacterium
ACTACGCGATGGACGCACTCCGCGGCGCCCACCGCGTGGATGTTCTCATTCGAGCCGAATGCGCCGGTGTTGTGACTTGAGCCGAATGCGCCGGGGAGAAAGAGGGTGGTGCCGCCATGCCGCCGCTCCAACTCCTGTGCCGCGAGGCCGAAGAACCCCGGGGAGCGAGCGCCCTTCGTCAGCGCGCCGATGTTGTGCGTGGCGTGTTTGAAGATGAGGGCGGCCATCTCGCCGCCGGGCCTGCGCAGCGCCAGCAGCGGCAGGTCGGGATCGTGCGGGCCGGTGGGGCGAATGACGTCCTCCCACGGGTAATTGTACCAGGCGATGGTGCCATCGCGCAGCAGGTAACGGCTGTTGCCGGAGATGCTGGCCTCCTGGCTCAGCGCGAAGTGCAACTCCACGTCGGCCGTATCATCAAGCCCGCCGCACGCCTCCTCGGCTGCGGCCACGATCGCTTCTCCGAGGCGCGTGCAGAACTCGCGGTCGCGCGTACAGCCGAGGACGTTGATTGTGCCGGGCGCATGGTGTGTATGCGTGGCGCAGACAAGCAGGTCCTCGAACGCGATGCCGGTGCGCGCCACGATCTGCGCGACCGCCTCCTCCAGCACATCCTCGGGGATCACCAGCGTGTCGCAGGAGACCATGCAGAGGCGGCGGTCGCCCTCAATCACCACGGCGGAGGCCCGCAGTTCGGCCTCCTGACCGGGCGGCAGGGAACCCGCAGGGAAGTCCGTCTGCGTCGGGATCGCTACGGCGGCGGCTGCTGCGCGCAGGTGCGTTTCGGGCATGATCGGCTCATCTCCCTGTCAGCTACTGAGGCCCTCCAGCAGGCGCACGGCGGTCTCCACGATGGTCTCGCCGAAGCCGGGGGCGTAGGAGCTTGAGTTCGGCTCATACGCGCCCTCCTCGAACGCGCGCATCGTCGGGATGTATCCGACGCTGTCGTTCGCAAGCTCAAGCACCATCGTCTGCGCAAAGGGCGAGCGGCGCTTGATTTCCAGCCCCAGTTCGACGAAGAACTCGCCCGGTGCGCCGACGATCGCAAGGTCGCCGACGCGCAGCGCCTGCACGACCGTCGCGCGAGGCTGCGGCGGCTCGGCCTCGAAGCGCCTGACGCGTCGCTGGAAGGATCGCTCGCCCATCAGGACTTTCTGCCCGGCGGCGAGGCGATCCTCGATCTCCTGCGCCTTCGCAATGTCTTCGGCGGTGGCCGGCGGACGTGGCTGGAGGATGATCTCTTCCATCGCTCCGGCGAGCGGTATGTCCGCGACGAAGCCAGCCTCATTCCACGCCCAGAGCGCGTTCGCGGCAACAAGTGCCCCCGCGCGCTCGCAGTGCTGGTAGAGGTCGTTGCGCGGCCTGGCGCCGGCGAGGACGTCGAAGTTGTTGATGTCGCCTGAGGCGCCGTTGGAGAGCGCGGCAACGAAGCTTTCCGCGCGCAGTCGCTGGATCATGGTGGAGAAGAAGCCGTAGTAGTCGGCAGAGAAAGCGTTCTGATCATCCGGGATCCCGACGTAGTGCAGTGCGTAGTTGCCGAGCACGCCGATTGTGTCCTCGCACTCGTCGCGCAGCACCATCACGCCGATCTCCGGGTCCACCGGGCCCGCTGGCTCGACCACCTCCGGGTTGCCGATGCCGGGGTTTGTCTGCACCGTGCCGTCGGCCATCCGGTAGCGGCGGTTGAAGACGAGGCGGTCGTCGGTCGCCCTGCCCCAGCCGACCTGCGCCGGCTTGCGCGACTGCCAGGCGATGCGCACTCCGTCTGCGATGCGCCGCCACAGCCACTCGGTGTACGAGTCGTCGCCGGTGTGAGGGCCGGTGTGGGTGTGAGTGCAGGCGATGATCACCTGCTCGGGTAGCAGCCCTGTCGTTTCGGCAATGAGCGCCTTCGCCTGGTCGAGATACTCGCGACTGATCCCGATGATGTCGCATATTGCGACCGCCACCGCGGCACCCGAGTCCTCGAGGGCGAAGCTGCGCACATGGAGCGGGTCGTGGACGGTGCTGGAGATGCGTTCATTGAAGTAGCCCCTCATGGGGGTCCCGAGAGGGGGAGTGACGTCAACGCAGGACACGCCGGCTGTCAACATACGGGCACCTCTTCTCAGCTATCTGGCAACGCAGATCGGGCTGCATCTTC
>JAAYJW010000447.1 GCA_012522765.1 candidate division WS1 bacterium
GCGAACGCAGCAGCCCTATGCCGATGCTCGCCGCTCGTGCCGCCTCCATCGTCCGGCGGGGCAGCAGGGCGAAACGCTCGTCGGCTCCCTCCAGCGCGCCCTCGACGATCAACAGCGTGACCGCCTCAGCGGCCGATGCTCCCGCCGCCAGCACCTCCGCGAGGTTTCTCTCCGCGCCGGTAGTGATGACGAAGATGGAGGCCCCGCGCGGCACCACCCTCAGCGCGCGTCCCAGTGCGTCGGTGAAGGCGCCCTCGGCTGGCCGCGCCTCCGCGAGCGCCACGAGGATCCGGTGCATCTGCGCCTGCCCCGAACCCGGTCGCGCTACCTCAGGCGGCAGGCCCGCGCCCACCAGCGAGACCGAGCGCTGCTCGGCAAGCCCCGCTCGCGCGATCGAGGCGGCGGCGGAGATGGCGCTCTCAAGCGTACTCGCAGCGCCCTCGCCGTAGTGATTCCGCCCGCCGAGGTCAACGTGGATGGAGATCAAATCGTGGCGAAGAGGTTCATACTCCTTCACCGCGAGTTCGCCCACGTGCGCCGACACTTTCCAGTGCACGTGTCGCAGGTCATCCCCGGGGGTGTGCTCGCGGATGCCGCGGAACTCGCCGCGATCGCGGCGGTTCGACTGGCCCCGGGAGGCGTAGCGGCTGTAGCCGGTCTCCCATGCCGCGACACGCGGCACGTCAAATGTGCGCGGGAAGACCACCAGTTCGACCGCCTCGCCCTGCTCCGCGCGCCCCTCGAACATGCCGATGGGGTCGCTGTCGATGATCGTCGGCGGCCCGACGCGGTAGCGACCGCGCGTCGGCGGTATCAGCCCCAGCTCAACCTCAACCGACGTGCCCGGTGGCAGCGGTGGCAAAAGCGCGCGGTGCTTCACCTCAACGCCCTCGACCGTCAGGTTCCGAGCCGCAAGCTCAACGGCCGCCGAGGCGAGCGTGATGCTCCCACGGGAGTCCACCGTCAGTCGCTCGCCCAGCGTGTTTCCGGCGACGGCCCCGCCCGTCGGGGGCGACATCTCCACCCGCAGGCGCGTTACCGCAAGCTGTGACAGGAGAAACGCCACGAGGATCACGGCCGCACAGACGCCCGCGAGGATGTACATCACCCGGGCGTCGTTCATCAGGCCCACGGTGATGAAGGTCACGGCGGCAAGAGCAAAGATCCGAAAGTTGCGGCTCATCGGTGCGGCCCCCGGTGCGTGGCTCTCACGACGGGACGGGGATCCTCTCCAGCAGGGCGTCAACGACCTCGCCGCCGGTCACGCCGCTCACTCGCGCCTCCGGCCGGGGGATGAGCCGGTGCGCCAGTGCCGCTCGCGCGATGGACTTCACGTCATCCGGGCCGACAAAGTCGCGCCCCTCCAGCGTCGCGATCCCCTGTGCACAGCGAACAAGTGCGAGACTCCCTCGCGGCCCCGCGCCGAGGTAGAGTTCGTCCGAAGCCCTTGTGCCCTCAACGAGATCAAGCGCGTAGTCGTAGATCGCCTCCGAGACGTGGCAGCGGGACGCCACCTGCTGGACCGCCTCGACCTCATCGGAAGTCGCCACGGACTCGAGGCTCTGCACCGGATGCCCCTCAAGCTGCTCGCGAACGATCAGCTTCTCCTCATCCCGCTGGGGGTAGCCGATGCTGAAGCGCAGCAGGAAGCGGTCGAGCTGCGACTCGGGCAGAGGGTAGACGCCCTCGTACTCAATCGGGTTCTCCGTGGCGATGACCATGAACGGCCGCGGCAGACGATGCGTCACGCCATCCACCGTCACCTGCCGCTCCTCCATCGCCTCGAGCAGGCTCGACTGTGTCCGGGGCGAGGCGCGGTTGATCTCATCGGCAAGCACGATGTTGGCGAAGACCGGGCCGGGGCGGAAGGCGAACTCGGCCGCGCGCTGGTCGTAGATGGAGACGCCGGTCACATCGGTCGGCAGAAGGTCCGGCGTGAACTGAATGCGCCGGAAGTCCCCGCCGACCGAAGCGGCGAGCGAGCGCGCAAGCATCGTCTTGCCCACGCCCGGCACGTCCTCAAGCAGCACGTGGCCGCGGGCGATCATCGCCACCAGTGTGCGCTCAATGGCCTCGCGCTTGCCGATGATCACCCGCTCCACGTTGTCTGCTATACGATGGCACACCTCTGCGGCCTGTGCGACGGCCATCGTCGTCTCTGTCATTCAACCCCACCGTCCGATACGATTCAGTCAGGCAAAGTGCCTTACTTTGCCGCCGCTATGTACTCCCGCAGCACTTGTGCGTCGTGCGGAAGAATCTCCGCCGGGTCGAAGCTGCGGATCCACTCACCCGAGAGGCTGCCCTGGTAGTCGATGGTGGCGAGCAGCTTGATCGCCTCATCGTGCGGAATGTCGCCCTCGCCCATCAGCGACAGCTTCCAGCCCGCCGGGCCATCCTCTTCCGGGCGAATGCCGTCGTGAATGTGACAGTGGCGCACGTAGTCCTTCACGTTGTTGAACGCGGTCTCCATGCTCTCGCCGAAGCGGTAGGGGTGCATGATGTCCCAGTTGATCGCCACTCCGGGGCTGTCGGCGTTGCGCACTACCTCGAGCACGTCGGCGGTGTTGCAGTAAGCATCGTGTGTCTCCAGACAAAGATAGACGCCACGGCGGGCGGCATGTTCGCCGCACTCATGCAGGGCCTCCGCCACGGTCTTCTTCGCATCCTCGAACTGCATGCCCTCGGGTGTCATCCCGCCGAAGACGCGGATGTTCTGCGCGCCAAGATCGGCCGCAAGGTCGCAGTAGCGCTTCGTCAGGTCCATCGTCTCCTGCAGCTCGTGATCGGTGGCGAGGGCGTAGCGGCGCGAGGTGGCGATGGTCGTCAGTTCGACCCCGCAGCTTGTGAACTGCTCCTTGATCGCCTGGCGCTCCTTCTTGTTGGTATCAAGCTCAACACCGTGATTGTGATCGGCCTCGCAGCGCGGCTCGATTGCGTCGTAGCCGTAGCGGATGGCAGCCGTGAGATGCTCCTCCAGCGACCACTCGGGCGCGACAAATGTCATGAAGCTGATCTTCATTGTTACGTTCACCTTCCCTCGTAGTGTACGGGCGCGTCAGCCTCGGGGCGTCTCGACAGCCACGGCGACTGTGGCAGCAGATAGCGCAGCGGCAGATCCTCGCCGCAGCCCTCGCTCAGCCCGATGCGAGTCGTCACCGCAATCCGCTCCGGCGGCTCGATTGCAGGCGCAATGAAGAGCCTTCCGCGCGTGATGTCCCAGCGGTTGTGCTCGAGTGTTACCCCGAAGGCCTGTGCGAGTTTCGCCGGGCCACTGCAGAGGTCCTTCAGCGGCTTTCGCCCGCGGTTCGCCCGCATCGCATCGATCCCGCGCAACGGCTCCGCCGCACGAAGCAGCACCGCCTCAGGGACGCCCTCAGGCTGCGTGACGATGTTCATGCACAGGTGCATCCCGTAGATGAGGTAGACGTAGAGCGTCCCGGGCGGGCCGAACATGGGGGAGTTGCGCTCAGTCCGCCCGCGCGCGGCATGACAGCCTGGATCTTCCTGAGCGAGATACGCTTCAGTCTCAACGAGGCGCGCCACCAGCGTCTCGTCACCCGCGTGGTGTACCAGCAAGCACCCGAGCAGGCTACGTGCTACATCTTGAGTAGGCTTGAGGTAAAACTCGTGTGGCAGCGGCCGCATCTATGCCAGTTCTCCCGAAAAATAACTCGTGGCTCATGTTAGTTTGCGCGACGAACGGGGTACCATGATAGTGCAAAGCGCCAGACAGCGGAGAGAGAAGGACGCGGCATCGGGCCGCGCAAACAGATTCGCCGGCGCAAAATCTCCCTCCAGGCATTGCAGCGTCGGCGTTGATGGGGCAGCGCCCACTCCCCCCGCGAGTGGGCGCTGCCTTCTTTGTACCTCCCGTAGCCGGATTCCTGCACATCGGAGTCGGCTCACGACAAGAACTGCGGCTATCATGTGCCATCCCGCCTTTGGGCGGGACCCGTGGGCCGGTCGGACAACCGCTCCTTGCGGCACGACGCACGAGCGGGGCGCCCGTGCCACATGAACGACAGCGGCGTACGACGTTGCCGTTGCCGTTCCCCGTTCCCCTCTCCCGCCCACCTCGGGCAGCGGGGTGAAGGGGGAGGGGAAGTAGCTTGCGAAGCAAGCTACGGGGAGGGGCAGCCGTTCGCCGGACCTCCGCCCGCATGGACAGGAGTGTCCGCGCCACCGAACGACTGCCTCCCCGCCCTCGCCCGGAATCTCCGTCTACGCAGGAGTTCGCCTTCCGCCGGGGAATGCTCAAGCGCATGACTCCAGTGTTCATTCCGGCCGCGGGAGGGCAATTTGCCATGGCCGCTCAATACCGTACCGACATCTCCGTAGAAGAGCTTGAGATCATCCTCCAGCCGCAGACCGCACGTACGCCGCTCAAGTTCGGCGGTGTCGTGGTCGAAAGCGTTCCGTTCTGTCGCATCCGCGCGGTCGTCGAGAACGGCGATCACGAAGTCGCCGAGGGCTGGGGCGGCATCTTCCTCATGGATCAGTGGGGCTGGCCCGACCCGGCCGTCTCACACGAGGACAAGCAGCGTGTCATGCAGCGCGTCCTCGATGACTACGTCCACCTCGTGATGACCCACCCGGGCACATTCCATCCGATCGAGCTATTCATTGCGCTTGAGGGCGACCTCGCGCGCATCAACGAGCGCGTCTGCGCCGAAGAGGGCGTGGCAGTGCCGCAGCCATTCCTCGGCGCCCTCGTCTGCGCCTCGCCGGTGGATGCCGCGCTGCACGATGCCTTCGGCAACGTCAATGGCATAGACAGCTACCGCGGCTACGGGCCCGAGTTCATGGACGACCTCAGCGGCTTCCTCGGCCCCGACTTCGTGGGGCAGTACGTCGAGCACTTCATTCGCCCCGCGTACAAGCCGAAGGTCCCGGTATTCCACCTCGTCGGCGGACTGGACAAACTCACCCGCGATGAGCTTGATGGCACTGATCCCGATGACGGCCTGCCGAGCTGCCTCGCCGACTGGATCGCCTTCGAGGGCATGTACTGCCTGAAAGTCAAGCTGCGCGGCAATGACCTCGACTGGGACGTTGACCGGATGATCGCCGTCCACGACGTCGGCCGCGAGGAGCTTGATCGCATCGGGCAGAGCGAAATGCACCTGACCGCCGACACGAACGAGATGTGCGAAAGCCCGCAGTACATCGTCGAGATGCTCCAGCGCATCCGGCAGCGCTCCCCGGAGACCTTCGAGCGTACGCTCTACATCGAGCAGCCCACCGGGCGTGACCTCGACGAGGCGGGCTGGGACATGACGCCGATTGCCGCGCTCAAGCCGGTCATCGTGGATGAGAGCCTCACCACGCTGGAGAGCTTCGACCGCGCGATGGAGCTTGGCTGGTCGGGCGTGGCGCTCAAGACCTGCAAGGGCCACTCGTCGGACATGCTCTTCGTGGCGAAGGCCGCGAAGCGCCGCATCCCGTACGCGGTGCAGGACCTGACGAACCCGTCACTGGCGCTGATACACTCCGTCGGCCTCGGCGCGAGGATCAACACCATCATGGGCGTGGAGGCCAACTCGCGGCAGTTCTTCCCGGACTCGACGCCCGAGGCCGAGCGGCGCGTGCATGAGGGGATCTTCCGCCTCGAAGGCGGGGAGGCCGACACCTCATCGCTGCAGGGCACCGGCCTCGGCTATCAAATGGACCGGATCATCTCGGGCGACTGAACGCTACCACCGGAAGCCGTGCTCTCGCCACCAATCCACGGCCGGCGGAGGCGGCTCGTAGATGGCGTGCGCAAGCAGCTTGCGCAGTTCGAGCATGCTCAGGCGCTCGCGGCGGGCGGGCTCGGCCTCGACGGGACTGGCGGGCGCGGCGGCTCCCTGCGCGTCCATGCCGAGTTCTTGCGCCATCGCCGTAGCGCGGTAGAGATGGAAGCCGCAGCTTGCGATGATCGCGCTGTTCCAGCCCTGCTGCTGCATCACCTCGCGCGCGAAGAGCAGGTTCTCCCACGTGGTCGTGCTGCGGTTCTCCATCAGCACGTCCTCCGCCGGCACGCCACGGTCGAGCAGGTAGGCCCGCGCTGCCTCTGCGCCGGGCGAACGTTCCGTGACGATGATCGCGGGCGCCATCTGGCTCTCGTAGAGATGCAGGGCATGATCGAGGCGCGCCCGGTAGACCTCCGAGGGCCGCTCCCCATTGCCGCCCGAGCCCAGGACGATGATCACATCCGCCGGTTCGGCAGGTTGCTGCGACGCATGGCGGCGCACCTGCAGGTAAAGCATCCCCGGCAGCAATGCCAGCAGGCCCAGCGCGATGACGACCGCGCGGGCGCTGAAGTAGCCCGTCCGCCTGTCTCGTGCTGCAAGGCTCACCATGCGTAGTCTGCACCTATGTCCGATCCGCCCTCACCGGCGCCAAGGCACGGGCTGTCGGGCAGGAGTCGAAGATCCTCGCGGCTGAACTGCGGGTAGTCGAAGAAACGGTTCGGCCAGCCGCGCGTCCGGCCGCGCAGGCGCTCGATCAGCTCCGGATTCGCCCAGCCCGGATCGCCCTCCACGATGAAGCTGTTCAGGCCCCGCCCGAGCTTGTGCCAGAGCGCAAGGTCTCCGCGCACGCCGTAGCGAGTCACCACGCCATCCACCTGCTGCTCGGGGAGGGCAGTAATGCGCGTCAAGTCTGCGCCCGGAGGCGTCCAGTCTATCGCCGCGCGGATGTCGTTCGCAGGATCGAAGACGTAGCAGTTGTAATCCTCATCGAACTCCCCGTAGCTTGTGAGCTTCAGTTTGTACTGCTCCTTTTTCTTCGGAAACAGGTTCTCAGCCAGCAGGTTGCCCCTGCACACGATGTCCCGCGAGCGCGGCGCGTAGAGCTTGTAGATCGTCGGCCCCAGGAACGTGTTGCGCGTGATCGTCAGCGTCCCGAGGCTGTCGTGTGAGACGATCGAGCCGTGGTGGTTCACGAAGATATTGTTGTGCACCGTGATGTCCTTCGACCACGCCGACAGGATGGCAGCGACGTAGTTCATCCGGCCATCGAAGACGCAGCGCTCCATCGTGATGCCCTCGGAGTGAACGAGATAGACCTGGCCGCCGGAACCGTTGTCCGGCGCATATTCGCTCTGGCCGAAGAAGAACAGGCCGCGCAGCGTGATGTGCTTGCGCTCGCGCAGGTCCGCGCCGTGCGGGATCAGCTCGCGCCTGCCATCTATGACAACATGCTCTCCCGGCGCCGCCTCGAAGGCGATCGGCGCCTCGGGCAGGCCGCTGCGCAGCGGGCGGATCGTCTCGTGCCACGAACCCTCGTGGATGATCACGCGATCGCCCGGCCCGGCAAGTTCGCAGGCGCGGGTGATGGTCGCAAGCGGCGCCTCGGGCGATCCTTCCGCGGCATCATCGCCTGTCCCGCTGACATGGAACTCCCGCGCGGCAGGAAGCTCACCGGCCTGCCCTGTTGTGAAGGAGTGGGTTTCGTCCTCCCACGTGTCCTGCTTCGGAACTGAATCGTAATACTCAGCCTCGCCCTGTGGGCCCCGCTCAGGCCAGGCGTAGCGGAAATCGTGGTAGGGCGACGGGCCCTCCAGCATTCGCCTGTAGCCCACCCGGAAGTGGTAGGTGGTCGCGGGCTGCAGCTCAGTCAGCGTCGCCAGGTGCTCCGTGCGGTAGTAGTGGCCGGTGTCGCGCACCAGCAGGTTGTCGAGGTTCGCGGGATCCGTGCCCCACGCGACTATCATTGTGGCCGGGCTGCCGGTGGTGCGCCACTGCAAATCGGCGGTCGTGGCCGTGGTGCCCGCGACCCGCACATCGGCGATCTCCAGCGTATTGTGGCCGTTTGGGACCTCGCGGCCTGCGCCCATGTGCCGGTCGAGATATCCCCGCCCGCGGCAGAGGCTGGTGCGTGTCAACCGGAAGTCGTCAGCGTTTGGGTCGGCCAAGCCAGGGGCGAGATCAACGCTCCGCGCGC
>JAAYJW010000448.1 GCA_012522765.1 candidate division WS1 bacterium
CGCCCGGCGAGTCGGCGAGGCCCATCACGAGGTTCACGTAGGCGGCATCTGCGGCCGCGGTGCCGGTGAACTCCACCATCGTCCAGTCGGCCATGAACGGATCGGCGGTGGTGCTCGGCCAGCCGCACCCTGAGTTGTCCTCGCGCCGGAAGTTCATCGAGAAGGTGAGGCCGCGGTTGGTGGGCTGCACGTTTCGCGTGCGCACCCAGCAGCGGAAGAGGTACTTCTTGCCGCCCTCCACGGGAATGCGCGGAGTTATCCAGTAGCCGCTGGGGTTGGGCGCTTTTGCGTTGATGTAGGCGCATCGCTCCCCGGAGTGCGGGTTGTCGGTGACGATGGCAAACTCCACCTCGCCCTTGCCGATATGCTTGCTCCAGCCGACGGTGGCGCCATCGCCCTCTTCGGCTTCCATCATCTCCTCGAAGCCGGGGTTGGGCACGAGATTGACATCAACCTCCTGCTGAGCACAGGCGACGGTGATGCAGACAAGCAGCGAGGCGATGATTGCGGTTGCGCGGGTCATGGCGGGCCTCCCCGAATCGATGCTGTTCGGCGGAGGCCTCTTCCCCTTAGGCGGGGCTATTACCTGCGCCATCACGCTCCGTCAAATGAAAGCGCCCACCGCCGAAGCGGTGGGCGCGAGAGACTGCGGCTTGTCTGCAAGCGGGCTAGAGGTACGGGTCCGACTGCCTAAGTTGCTGCAGCGTCCCGGCCTTGCAGTGGCCGTCCACGAAGGCGATGTTTGCCATCCCGTTGTGACGGTGGTCGATACGCAGTAAACCGCGGTCATCCATATCATCATCGTGCTGGAACTGCACGCAGTCAGTGTAGAAGAACGTCGTCGAAGGCTCGGTGATCACGGCAAGCGCCTTGCCGGCCCGCGGCGTCCGAATGCCGTAACCGGTCGGTATGTTCAGGTAGTTGGCGTGGCTATACTGGGTCCCGCTCTTGCTGGGACAAATAAAGACCTGTTGGTTCTTGACGTACGGCTCAATCAGGTAGGTCCAGCCGAGATACGTCTGTCCTCCGGGATACTCGCCTGCGGGGTTGGTGATGTATGGTACCAACATTTCGTCGTAGTCCTGGGCGTACATGAGTGTGCCGAGCATGATCTGCTTGACGTTGGAGAGACATGAGGACTGTCGAGCCTTCTCACGGGCGCGGGCGAAGACGGGGAACAGGATGGCCGCGAGAATTGCGATGATCGCGATGACGACCAGCAATTCTATCAGGGTAAAACCGTTGCGACGCATGACGCACCTCCATTGGGCTGTAGTACGCTGTTTGCGTCTGGATTCCCAGTTGTTCTGTAATATAAACGTAATTAGATGTGGCGTCAAGAAATTGCGACTAATGCAGCACCCGTTGACGACTACAGGGCAGCGGCAATAAAAAGCGCCCGCCGGAGAATCCGGCGGGCGCGGATGGACAGGTTGGTTCGCCTGAGAGCGACCTAGAGATACGGGTCGGACTGCAGCAGTTGCTGGAGAGTACCCGCCTTGCAGTGGCCGTCCACGAAGGCGATGTTCGCCATCTCGTTGTGGCGATGGTCGATACGCTCTAAACCGCGGTCATCCATATCATCATCGTGCTGGAACTGGGTGCAGTCAATGTAAAAGAACGTCATCGAAGGCTCGGTGATTGAGGCAAGCGCCTTGCCGGTCCGAGTCATCCGAATGCCGTAACCGGTCGGTATGTTCAGGTAGTTAGCGTGGCTGTACTGGGTTCCGCTCTTGCTCGGGCAGATAAATACCTGCTCGTTCTTAACGTACGGCTCAATCAGGTAGGTCCATCCGAGGTACGTCTGTCCTCCGGCATACTCCCCGGCGGGGTTCGTGATGTATGGCACCAGCATCTCGTCGTAGTCCTGGGTATACATGAGCGTCCCAAGCATGAGCTGCTTGACATTCGAAAGACAGGAGGACTGTCGGGCTTTCTCACGGGCGCGCGCGAAGACGGGGAACAGAATGGCGGCGAGTATCGCGATGATCGCGATTACGACCAGCAACTCAATCAGCGTAAAGCCTTTGCGGGTCACAGGTCAACCTCCGTGGTCGGCAGTGAATTTGGGGGTCTGCGCATTGACAGTCCCCGTACATGAGCCGCAACTATAGGTGCAAGCCGCGCGAAGAGTCAAGTCAGCGTCCAATCCACCATCGGCAGATCGCGAGGAGGGTTGCACCAGAACGCGGGGAATAGTCATACACAGGAATGAGTTCGCTTGAGATGTCGATCGTCTGGAGCGCCAACGTCCGCCACAAATCGATCTGGAGGTTGTGTCAATGCGTACAGTCGGTACGGTCGTACTCATGGCGGCCCTCATCGGGTTGC
>JAAYJW010000449.1 GCA_012522765.1 candidate division WS1 bacterium
CGCGCCTGTGAGGTCGCGCCGGTGAGCGCGGCCGGCAACAGCCCGGGGGGCCTGATAGATTCGCTCCTGGCGGCGTTCGTGACCGAGCTTGAGGGCCTCCTCGCGCGCGGTCTCATCGGCGGCTACCGGAGGGTCCTGCGCGAGCAGCCGACGCTCCGCGGGCGCCTCGATCTGCAGAGGCAGTTGCGCCACTTCAGAGGCATCTGCACGCACTTCCACTGCGCGTATGACGAGTTCGGGCTGCAGACGGCGCACAACCAGATGCTCGCCGCCGCCGCTGAGGTCGCCGTCCGCCTCACGGCGGCGGGCACTGAACTTCGCTCCAGGGCCGCGTGCTGCCTGCGCTCCTTGCCGCCGCTGAACGCGGGCGTCACCATCACCGACCACCTGTGCCTGCCCCCGCTCACCGCCACGAGCGAGCACTATCGCATTCCGCTGATGCTCGCGAGCCTGTTGCTCGATGGCGCCCGAGTCAGCCACCGGGCTGGAGAACGTAATGCCCCGGTCTTCCTGGTGGAGATGCCGCGGCTCTTCGAGCGCTTCGTCTGCCGTACTCTGGGAGATGGACTGCCGCCGAACCTGGTGGTGCGCTCGGACGGTCACAGCGTATCCCTCGACGAGGCGCGGCGGGCCGTGCTCAGGCCGGACGCGGTCGTGGAGCATCTGGGCCGGGCGCTCTGCATCGTGGACGCCAAGTACAAACCCGACGCCGCGGATAGGGGCGGGCCATGCGCCGACGATCTCTACCAGATGCTCGCATACGGCGTGGGGTACGGCGCGGGAGAGGCGGCGCTGGTATATCCGCAGCCGATGGACCGCAGGCCGCTTCAGATTGACCGGGGCGGCGTGAGGCTGACTGTGCATCCGATTGGCATTGACCTGTCGGGCGATCTTGAGGTGTTGTCGGAGCAGTCGGCGCAGCTATGCGCTCATGTGGCGGAGATGGCGCAGTCGTCCGCGATGGAGGCGGGTTGAAGCGATCAGAGCAGTGAGCGCCAATCGGCCACTCGGTGGAACGTGATCCGGTTGGCATCGTGGAAGTTGTGTGCGCCACGGTAGGCGGTTCGGACGGCGGCGATCAGGTCGTCGCCGTCAAACTGCCAGTCCGCGTACTGAAAGCCGGTCAGCCGCATAGACTCATCCCACGAGTGCGCCAGGTCATCGCTCAGCAGCGTCCGCAGATGTCGCCACGAGCGCAGATCCTCGGAGGTATACAAAGAGAGCACGTTGCGCGTGACGGCTACGCGCGGGTCATCTGTCGCGTTGGCGAGAGTGAGGTAGACGCCGCTTTCGGCATCTCTGCGTATCGAGAACTTGGTCATCCCACCCGGGAATGTGATGAAGCCATCGGCGGGGGAGAAGGAGACGCTCGCGCCGTTGTCGCTCAGTTCGACCATCGCGGCAATGTCCCGTGCCGGCGCGGAATTCACGCGGAGGATATTCACCAGCCTCCCATCCGGGGCGGCCACGACATTGCCCTCCAGCCATCCGGGTCGCTGGGCCTGCCACTCTTCGGGCGCCCATGCCGGGTCGAAGGGCATGCGGTTGCTCATCGCCCACGAGCCTGCCTGCAACAGGTCGGCATCCACGGGCGCTGAGATCACAAGCGACTGAAAGCCGGTCGGCCACTGGCACGGATCGCAGTCCTCGAAGGCGCGGTAGAGGCGCCCATTCGCCTCCAGCACCGGAACGGGGGCGCAGTGGAAGTTCGGTGGCGTGCGGCGAGGGCCACCGGGAAAGAGCAGGCCTGAGGCACCATCTGCGGGATGGCTCCACGTGTCCCCTCCGTCTTCGGAGCGCCGGATGACGATCGAGCCGTACTGCTGCGAGCAGCCGAGCAGGTAGAGGGAGCCGGAGTGAAAGAACAGGCTCGACCAGAACGCGCCGGCGACATGCGTCACCTGCTGCCAGCTTCGGCCATCATCGGAGGAACGATAGACGGTGGTGAGATGCTCCTCATCCTCGTGGTTGCGTGGACAGCCGGGGCCGAAGTGATCGTGTGTCACGATGATCTCGCCACCGTGAGGCGCGTCAGAGGGCAGGCGGAGAATCGAGGGACTGCCGAGATACGAACGCGTTGCGGCATCCTGAAAGGCTATCTGCGTGAGGTCCATGCCGAAGGCGGCCTCTCATTCGCGTGATGGCGAGAGGCCGACGCTTCGCCGGAGGGGCCCGCTATCCCTTCGGCCTCTTCAGAACAGCGCGCCCCAGGTGCTGATAAGCAGGATGGCGCCCATCACCGCAACGAGCAGGGCCTTGGTGAATGAGCCGGCGAGGCGACCCAGCAGTGCACTCCAACCTGCCTTGCGCGCGTCCTCGGCGGTGGTGCCACTGCGGACCTCGTAGAGATATCCGCCCAGGAAGCCTCCGACCATGCCAAGGGCCAACGGGCCGATGATGACGCCCGCGATGCCGAGCAGCGGCCCGAAGACCCCGCCGATCACCGCTCCCACGAAGCCGCCCACGATCGTCCAGATGCCGGTGGCTGTGCTGGCGCCGGAGCCTTTCGCTCCAGCGAAGGAGAACGCGCTCTCCAGCACCTCGGCCACGACAGCGATCGCCACCATGATCAGCAGCACCCACCACGGTGGGGCCTGCCAGCCATGGAATGCGGAGAAGATGAGGCCTGCCGCAATGAGGATGACGCTGCCCGGAAGGCCAAGGAGAGTGCCCGCTATCGCGGCGGGAATGAGCGCGATGAAGAGCAGTTTCGCGATGAAGAGCGACACGGACCCAATGCCGCCGAGGAAGCGGCTACCGAGGCCCGGTGGAGTCTCCTCCAACGGCTCGCTGTCAGCGATCGCCTCATCTTCAGGCTCCGAGGCGGGCTCATCGGCGACCGCTTCGTCTGCGGATGGCTCCTCCTCCGGGGTGACCTCAACGGCAGGAGGTTCCTCAGCCGCAGGCTCCGCGGGTGCGGCGACTTCATCTTCGGGAGCGGTCGTCTGCTCCGGGGGCACGGAATCGCAGCCTGACAGCCAGGCCGCGAGCATCATGAGCAGTAGCGCCGCAAATGTGGCCGCCGATCTCTTCAGCGACATGGGCCTGTTGCCTCCGGTGCTGCGATTGCCGCGCGCGCTATCTCATCCGCCGGGCGCCGGCGTAGCGTGGAGCGTAGTAGCTTGAGTTCAGATCAGCGTATCTGACGTTTGTGCGGCTGTTCGCCGCGTGGATGAACTGGTTGTTGCCGACGTAGATGCCCACGTGCGAGATGCCGGAGCGGTAGGTGTTCTTGAAGAACACCACGTCGCCGATCTGCAGATCATCGCGCGAGACGGGAGTGCCCTCGCGGAACTGTGTCTGGCTTGAGCGCGAGACCTTGATGCCATGCTGGCCGAGAACGAAGTGCACGAAGCCGGAGCAGTCGAAGCCGGACGGGCTGGCTCCTCCGCGCACGTAGCGACAGCCGAGGTACTTCTTTGCGGTAGCCACGACGGAATCGCCGAAGCCTGAAGGCGGAGGCGGCGCGGCACCATCGCCGTCGATCCCCTGTCGCACGCGCCGCTGTGCTCGAGTGTCGAGCAGCCAACTCGCCATGTAGCCGACTTTGCCGTTGTCGAGCGCGACCTTATACCAGTCGCCCTGGCGATCGAGAATGATCACCTCGGTGCCCAGTGCCGCTTCAGCGACCTTCTCATGCTGCGTGCCCGGTCCCGAGCGCAGGTTGACCTCGGGCCTCGCCACCCAGCCGGTGCGCACGCCGACCTCGGTATCGCCCTCTGTGGCGGTTGGGTCCTCGCCGGGGCCCTTGAAGTTCATCACCCAGCCGGCCACCCAGCCGATGTTGCCGTCAGAGGCCTTGATCTTGCACCAGTGTCCGCTGAGCTCAAGCACGGTCACCTTCGTGCCCTTACCAAGCTTCATCTTCACGCCATGGTCGGTGCCCGGCCCGTAGCGTACGTTCACGGAGTCCTCGCCGATCCACGCGGTCAGGTCGTCGATCTTCTGCGTCGGCGCGGATGGAGTGGTGCGCGCCGGCGGCGTCGGTGTGGGGACTGAGGTAGAGCCGCCAGCACCCTCTCCGGCCAGTTTCACGAGGCTGGCGTGGATCCATCCCTCCTCGCCGCCATGCACTGTGACCTTGTACCAGTCGCCGGAGCGTTCGGTGATGTAGACCGTCTGCCCCGCGACCACCTTCGCCTTGATGCGCTCGTTCAGGCTCGGCCCCGCCCTGAGATGGACGCGGTCGCCGCTGACGAAGCCCTTGGCGCTGGCGGCGGAAGAGGAGGTGGACGACGAACGTGACCCAGAACTTGATCCTGAGCCGGAGGAGCCCTCAAGTTTTACAAGGTCGGAGTGGATCCAGCCATTGCCGCCACCATGGACGTTGACCTTCATCCACTCACCGCGGCGTTCTGTTACGTAGAGGGTCTGACCCTTCACGAGCCGGGCGCGAATCTCATAATTGGTGCCCGGACCGGAGCGGAGACGAACGCCCTCACCGTTGACGTAGCCCTTGGCGCTGGATGAGGACGAACCGCCTGACGAGGAGCCGCTCTGGGCGCGGCCACGGTCGGCGTTGCGATCGAGCAGGTCGTCGCGAATCCAGCCGAAGCCGCCGGGCGTGCGGCACTTGCTCCAGCCGCTTCGCTTCTCGACGATGAAGACCTTGTCGCCGCGGTTCAGCTTCCCGCGCGAGTCGTAGTGGGTGCCGGGGCCGGAGCGGACATTCACAGTATCGGCGCTTATCCACGCCGGAGGGTTGCTTGAGGAGCTTGATGATGAAGAGGAGGAGCCGGATGAGAGCCCCGCCTGTTCGGCGAGATTCCGGCCCTTGTCGGCCGAGAATTGCAGGAGCCACTCGGCGATCCATCCCCACCGGCCGTCCGGCAGCTTCGCCCAGCACCAGTTGTTCGAGAACGCGGTCACGTGGACCTTGGTGCCCTTGCTGAGCGAGCCGATCAGATCGCGCTCGGTGCCGGGGCCGGAGCGGACATTCAGTGACTCTGGGATTACCCACGCCGGATAGACCTTGGCGGCATGAGCGGATGGAGTGGCAATTGCTGCGAACACGCCCAGGATAGCCAGGTAGCTTGCTGTCCTCATAGTTGCGAACCTGCCAACCTATCCTTCGCCTGTAATGATGCGTCTAAGGGGCGATTATAGCCGCGCAATGCGCGGCGGTCAAACCTTCAGAGGCAGCGATATACGTTCATCTTGACCCGTGAAGGCCCGTATGATATAGTGCGGACGCTTCACATCAGCCAACTGTTCACCCGGAGCACGATCAATGCATCAGAGTCTCGATCAGTTGTGGCCCGCCGCCTCCTGCCCTCGCGCCAGGCGTTAGGTCATAACGGGTCGTGCCGACTCTACCGAGGCATTTTCCATGCCGCCCGAAGTCTGGGGCGGCTTTCTTCGTATCTGGCGCGCGCGCATTGATGATGGCACTCCACCCCTGAGATCGAGGTGCATCCAATGACAAAGGTCGCGATTTTCGGAGCCACCGGCTACGGTGGGGTCGAACTGATCCGGTTGCTGCTCGACCATCCCCAGGTCGAGATCACCTGGCTGGGCGGTCACTCCACCGTGGGGGAGAAGCTGGCCGACTTCTACCAGCACCTCGGCGGCGCGATCGAGATGGAGGTCGCGGAGATAGACGTTGCCGCTGCCGCGGAGAAGGCCGACCTGATGTTCTTCTGCCTCCCGCACGCGGTTGGCGCCGAATTGATCGCTGAGGCGCTCGACCTCGGCAAGAAGGTCGTGGACTTCTCCGCCGATTGCCGCCTGAAATCGGCGGCCATCTACGAACGCTACTATGAGACGCATCCGCGGCCGGATCTGCTGGAGAGAGCCGTCTACGGCTTGCCGGAGCTGCACCGCGATGAGATCCCGCCCACGCAACTGACCGCCGTACCGGGCTGCTACCCGACCAGCGCCATCCTTGCGCTGGCTCCGGCGATAGCGAACGACCTGATCGAACCCGACGTGATCGTGGACAGCAAGTCGGGAGTCTCAGGAGCAGGCCGGAAGCTCACGCTCACCACGCACTACACAGAGTGCAACGAGTCGGTAGCGGCCTATGCGATCGCCAAGCACCGGCATACGCCGGAGATCATCCAGGAGCTTTCCGGGCTGGGGCCGGATGTCTCGGTTACGTTCACGCCGCACCTGATCCCGATGAATCGCGGTATCCTCAGCACCTGCTACGGCTCTCTGGCGCGCGACCTGAAGCTGGCGGACGCAGTCGAGGTCTACCGCGACTTCTACCGCGGCGAGCCCTTCGTCCGGGTGCTTGATGCCGGAAAGCTGCCTGCAACGAAGCACGTGACCGGCTCGAACTTCTGCGACATCGGCATTGGCGTTGATGAGGACAACGGGCGCTTCATCGCCGTCTCGGCGATTGACAACCTCATCAAGGGCCTCGCGGGCGCGGCTGTGCAGTGCATGAACCTGATGATCGGCGCGGATGAGACGACGGCTCTGGGGCGCTACCCGTTCTGGCCGTAGGCTTCCCGGCTGAGGCGATCACCTGAAAGAGGGACAGAGGATGAAAGACTTCACCGAAATTGAGGGCGGCCTGCTTGTCGCGGAGGAGTTTGTGGCGGCGGGCATGGCGGCGGGAGTAAAGTCAGAGGGCCTCGACCTGATGCTGCTGCACTCGAAGGTGCCCGCGACCGCGGCGGCCACCATCACCTCCAACCGCTTCCGCGCGGCGCCAACATACGTGACGAAGCGGCACATCGCCGACGGCTCCGCGCAGACGGTCGTCGCCAACTCCGGCAATGCCAACTGCGCGACCGGCAGTGAGGGCATGCGCAATGCCGAGCGGATGGCGGCGCTCGCCGCGCAGGAGACGGGTGTGCCGGTCGAGCAGGCGCTGGTCTGCTCCACCGGGCGCATCGGCGTTCAACTGCCGATCGAGGTCATTGAGGCGGCCATTCCGCAGGCGGCGAAGATGCTTAGCCGTGACAATGCCGAGCTTGCGGCGCGGGCGATCATGACCACGGACACGGTGCCGAAGCAGGCGGCGGTGGAGTTCGAGGCAGGCGGGCGGCGCATCGGCCTCGGCGCAATAGCTAAGGGCGCCGGGATGATCTGCCCGAACATGGCGACGATGCTCTGCTTCATCTGCACGGACCTCGCCATCGCGCAGGAGCCGCTTCAGGTGGCGCTCAGCCGGGCCGTCTCGCGCTCCTTCAACTGCATCTCGGTGGATGGCGACATGAGCACTAACGACACCGTGATCGCGCTGGCGAACGGCGTGGCGGGCAATGACCTCATCTCGGCACCGGAGGGCCCGGACTTCGAGCGCTTCCAGAGCGGCCTGAGCCACGTAACACGCGAACTCGCGAAGATGATCGCCCGCGATGGCGAGGGCTCGACGAAGTTCGTCACGGTGAACGTGACCGGCGGGGCAAGCTATCAGGACGCCTACACCGTCGCGCGGCGGATCACCAACTACACGCTGGTGAAGACCTGCATCTGGGGCGGCGACTTCAACTGGGGACGCATCGCCGCCGCAGCAGGCGCCGCAGACGTTGACTTCGACCCTGCGACCGTCCAGATCTCGATTGGCGGCGTCCTCGCCTTCGCCGCAGGTGAGCCGGTGGAGTATGATGCCGCCGCGGGCGCAGAGGCGATGAAGGGCGACGTGGAGATCACGGTGGACCTCGGCATGGGCGGCGAGCAGGCCACCTGCTGGACCTGCGATATCACACCGACATTCGTGGAGCTTAACGTATAGCCGTTGTCTGCGCAGCAGACGCGTTCGGAGGAAGACCAGCCATGAGCGGACAGAACAACATCGCATTGCGGGCACAGGTGCTGATCGAGGCCCTGCCGTACATACAGGAATTCCGCGGCGCGCGCATCGTGGTGAAGTACGGTGGCGCCGCCATGGTGGATGAGGAACTCAAGCGCAGCGTCTGCCAGGATGTCGCCCTGCTGCACTACGTGGGCATCAAACCGATCGTCGTCCACGGCGGCGGGAAGAAGATCAGCGAGGTCATGGAGAGGCTCGGCCTGCAGCCGCAGTTCATCGAGGGCCTGCGCGTCACTGATGACGCGACGATGGAGGTCGCGGAGATGGTGCTTGTCGGCACCATCGCGCAGGACCTCGCGTCGCACATCCAGGCCGCCGGCGTCTCGGCTGTGACGCTCTCGGGACGCGATGGCTGCACGCTCGGCGCCTGCCGCATACCGGGGCCGAATGGTGCGGACCTCGGCCGTGTCGGTGAAGTCACAAGCATCGACACGCGCCTGATCAACGATCTCATCGAGGCCGGACACATCCCGGTCATTTCGCCGATTGGCAGGGAAAGTTCGGGTGCGCCGCTGAACATCAACGCCGATACGGCGGCGGGCGCACTGGCGGGGAAGGTCGGGGCCCGGAAGCTCGTGACGCTCAGCGACGTGCCGGGGCTGCTGCGCGACCGCGAGGACCCGTCCACGCTGATCAGCCAGCTTACGCTGAGTGAGGCGCGCGAAATGCTCACCTCCGACGCAGTGGGCTCAGGCATGATCCCGAAGCTCCAGTCCTGCATCACGGCAGTCGAAGGTGGCGTGGAGCGCGCTCACATGATCGACGGCTCGCGCCCGCACTCGCTGCTCATCGAACTCTTCAGCGAAGAGGGGATCGGGACGATGGTGGTCGGGGATTGACGGTAATCGGGAACCGGGCGCGGCAACGACAGCCCCTCCCCTCACCCCGCAGATCGCTGCGCGATCTGGGGCGGGAGAGGGGAACGGCGGGAACGGCAGCAACACGCAAGGGCTGCGGATCAGGCCTGAGACACACGGATGAAGGGAATTGCGATGACTAACAACGAGATCGGTCAACTTGCATCTGACTACCTGATGCCAACATACCGGCCGCTGCCGGTCGCTTTCGTGAAGGGCGAGGGGGCGCGGCTGTGGGACGCCGAAGGGAACGCGTACCTCGACTTCGTCGCCGGCATCGCGGTCTGCGGTGTGGGCCATGCCCATCCGCGTCTGGCGGCCGCTATCGCCGAACAGGCGGCACAGATCATGCACACCTCGAACCTCTACCTGATCGAGCCTCAGGCGCGACTGGCGCGCAAGCTCGTGGAGATCTCCTTCGCCGAGCGCTGCTTCTTCTGCAACTCGGGCGCGGAGGCCAACGAGGCGGCGATCAAGCTCGCTCGCAAGTGGGCGGTGCAGCACCTGACGCCGAAGCAGCGGACGATCATCACCGCCGAGAAGTCCTTCCACGGGCGGACGCTGACCACCGTCACCGCTACCGGGCAGGAGAAGTATCAGAAGGCTTTTCTGCCGCTGCCGTCCGGCTTCCGCTACGTGCCCTTCGGCAACATCGAGGCGCTTGAGAGCGCGGTTGATGACACCGTCTGCGCGATCATGCTTGAGCCGATCCAGGGCGAGGGCGGCATCAATGTGCCGGACGAGCACTACTTCTCCGGTGTGCGCCGCCTCTGCGACGAACGCGGCATCCTGCTGATCCTCGACGAGGTGCAGACCGGCGTAGGCCGCACCGGCAAGTGGTTCGGCTACGAGCACTTCGGCATCAAGCCGGACATCATCACGCTGGCGAAGTCGCTCGGAGGCGGCTTCCCGATCGGCGCGTGCCTCGCCGCGGGCGAGGTCGCCACGGCCTTCGAGCCGGGCGATCATGCCTCCACATTCGGCGGCAATCATCTCGCCTGCAGCGCCGCTCTGGAGACGCTGGCGATCATCGAGGACGAGGGCCTGCTGGCGAATGCGGCGGAGATGGGCGCGCTGTTGACCGATCGCTTCACGGAGCTTGCGGGGCAGATGGCGGCGATCGATCACATCCGCGGGCGCGGACTGCTGCTGGGGCTGCAGCTTGCCGAGGACTGTGCGCCGGCGCTGGCGCAGGCATGTCTTGAGCGCGGGTTGGTGGTCAACGCCATCGGCACGAACCTGCTGCGTCTGGCCCCGCCTCTAACCATCGGCGCCGACGACTGCGCGGAGGCCGTTGCGATCGTTGCCGACGCCCTGACTTCCGTGGTCTGACACGATCGCCGAGAACCGACAGCGCCCCGCTCAAGCAGAGCGGGGCGCTGGTTGCTTATCTGACCAGTTGGCGGATCGCCAGTGGTCTACCAGCCGGTGTAGAGGCTCAGGCCGAGACCGAGGTCGCCGTCGAGCATGCCGATCTCAGCGACAGCCCACTCGCTCCACCAGTAGCGCAGAGCGGCGTTGAAGTTCTCGCCGTCATGCTCAAGCTGCAGGCGGGCGAAGTCGAACGGGGTGAAGTCCACGCCGGCGAAGAGCCCGTCGAGAGGCGTGTTGCCGATCTCGGCGTCACCGAAACCGACGGTCGCCCGGAAGCTGTTGCCGTCGTACTCGTCAATGATGAATTCCTTCGACAGGGCGATGTAGTAGACGCGGTTGATGTCGTTGGCGAGGTCGCGACCGCCGATGGCGATCTGCGGAATCTCCGGTTCGAGGCCAAAGAGCGCCTGCAGGTCCGGCGCATACTTCGCCTGCCAGACCATCTCATCGCTACCGGTGCCGGTGAAGCCGTCGGTTAGCCCGGTGAAGCCGAACTCGAGCCCCTGGATGATGCTTGCATTGACTCCGTAGACATGCTCCCATTCATTGGTTGCTTCGAGTTCCACGGAATGGAAGTGAGCCGTGACACTCTCCTGCGGTATCACGTCGGCGGTTGGGATGACGATCATCCCGCTGGCGCCGAACCAGCTCTGGGTCGGTGCCTGCTGGACCGCCCGAGCATCCCACAGATACGGCGTGTCCCAGCCCTGGGCCATGGATGCGACGGCTGACAGGATCAGCAGAACGACAACGAATGCTGCTACCTTATGAGCGCGCACGCTCAACACCTCCAACGCTGCTACATTGCGGCTGAGTTGATCCTGCCGCAAGTATACTTGGGCCCCCCTGTGAGGTCAAGTTCCTGCCGCACAAGCATTGACCTCCCCACCATCTGCGAGAACATGCAGGATTTGCCGGACGCGGGGAGAATGAGCAACCTCGCACAGTTGACACCGCGCTGCGGCAGCGCTGGCTGGAGGACACGGCAATGGCTCTCAGGGTCGGACTGATCGGACTCAAGGGACATCAGGGCACCATACTGAGCGGCGTTGAAGCGATGGATGAAGCGCGCCTCGTGGCGGTCGCTGATGACGACGAAGGCCGGCTGTCGGGCGTGACAGGCTGGCCGTCCGCCGATGAAGAGACGCAAACATTCACCGATTCCGCCAAGTTCTTCGAGGTCCCGATGGACATCGTGGGCATCTGCGGGATGGACGCAGAACGCGCCCCGATGATCCTCGAAGCCGCAAAGCGCGGCATTCATGTCATCGCAGAGAAGCCGCTCGCGATGGACCTCGATGAGCTTGACGCGGTGCGCAAGGCCGTCGCCGAGAGCGGCATCGAGCTTTCGATGCTCCTCACAATGCGCTTTGAGCCACCCTACATTACGATGCGCCGGCTCATCGCCGAGGGCGCGATCGGCAAGGTCTGCCTCGCGACGATGCAGAAGTCGTACCGTCTCGGCACCCGGCCCGCGTGGCAGTGCTCGCGTGAGACCTTCTCGGGCATCATCCCGTTCATCGGCATCCACGCGCTGGACCTGATCCGCTGGGTGTCGGGCCGCGAGTTCACCGAGGGCGCGGCATGGTGCTCGAATGTCGGGCACCCAGAGGTTGGTGACCTCGAGGACAACGCCTCCGTTGCGCTGCAACTCGACAACGGCGGGACCGCGACGGCGCGCATGGACTACTGCCGCCCCGCAGCGGCTCCCACGCATGGCGACGACCGCCTGCGCATCGCCGGTAGCGATGGCGTGATCGAGTGGATACTCACGACCGAGCAGGTGACGCTGATCCGGAACGATGAGGAGCAGCGTGTTGTTGACCTCGATGAGAAGATCGACCAGTTCGCCGACTTCGTCGCCACGGTCCGCGGTGAGAAGAAGTCGTGGGCGCCGGCTGAGGACTGTCTACGCATGACTGATGTCGTCCTGCGCCTGCGCGAGGTCGCCAACACAGCGCATGTGGCCGACCTCCGATAGCCGCAAAGGAAGGAACATGGGGCATCGCATGAGAGAAGTAGATGTTGCGGAAATCACTGAAGCAGTGGCGGAGATGTCTCGGCAGTCGAACACGAATCTGCCCGGGGATGTGTTCGCGGCTCTCGCAGACGCCCGTGCAAGGGAGACCTCTCCCATCGCCTCAGAGGTGCTCGATCAGCTACTGCTGAACGCCGAACGCGCCGAGGCGACGGGGCTGCCGCTGTGCCAGGACACCGGCGTGGCGGTAGTTTTTGTTGATCTCGGGCAGGATGCGCATCTCGTCGGGGGCGGCCTGCAGGAAGCCGTGGATGCGGGTGTGCGCCGAGGCTACGAAGAGGGCTACCTGCGCAAATCAGTCGTGCGCGATCCCCTCGACCGCTCCACGAACACCGGCGACAACACGCCCGCGGTGGTGCATCTGCGGCTCGTGCCGGGCGATCGAGTGACGGTTCACTTCGCGCCGAAGGGTGGCGGAAGTGAGAATATGAGCGCGCTGTGGATGCTCACGCCGTCTCAGGGCCGCCAGGGCGTCGTTGAAGCGATCGCGGCACAAATCTCCGCCGCGGGCGGCATGCCCTGTCCGCCGCTGGTGCTCGGCATCGGCCTCGGCGGCACATTCGAGCTATCGGCCCTGCTGGCGAAGCGCGCGCTGCTGCGTCCTCTCGGCGAACCATCGCCACTGTCGGAGGTGGCCGAGCTTGAGCGCGAGGTGCTGGAGGCGGTCAACGCGACCGGCGTAGGGCCCATGGGCCTCGGCGGGAACACAACCGCGCTCGCGGTACACATCGAGCGCCACCCGTGTCACATCGCCAGCCTGCCGCTGGCGCTGAACGTGCAATGTCATGCCGCCCGTCACATGACGAGAGTGCTCTGAGGCGGCCATCATGGAGCAAATGAGGACGACTGTGACCGAGCGAGAGATCAAGAAGCTTACTTTGCCACTCGACGAGAAGACAGCGTGCTCGCTGCGAGCGGGCGATGTTGTGCATCTGACGGGGCCGATGTACACCGCAAGAGACGCCGCCCATGCGCGGTTGATGGAGCTTATCAACCGCGGCGAAGAGCTGCCCATCGAGCTGCAGGATCAGGTCATCTACTACTGCGGTCCGACACCGGCGCCACCCGGCAGACCGATCGGAGCCGCCGGTCCCACCACGTCCTACCGCATGGACGACTACGCCCCGGAACTGCACGCGCGAGGTCTGCGGGCCTCCATCGGCAAGGGCAACCGTTCGGGGCATGTCCGGCAGGCCTTGCGGCGGCATCATGGCGTCTACTTCGTGGCGGTGGGTGGCGCGGGGGCGCTACTGTCGGACCGAATACTCTCCGCCGAAGTGGTCGCCTACCCGGAGCTTGGCCCCGAGGCGATCCGCAGGCTTGAGGTGAAGGACTTCCCGGTGATCGTTGCGTACGACTGCCTCGGCGGCACAGCCTTCGTGGGAGAAAAGCCGCTGGCGTAGAATTAACGCAGGGAAGGTCGCGGTCAATGGAACGAACCTTGATCATCGTGAAGCCTGACGCGGTAGAGCGTGGGATGGTGGGGGAGATCATCTCCCGCTTCGAGCACGCGGGCTTTGAGATAACGCGGATGCGTTTCGAGCGGCCGGAGCCGGAGTTCTTCCGCCGCTTCTATGCCGAGCACGAGGAGAAGCCGCACTTCAAGCGCCTGATCGAGTACATGACATCGGGGCCGGTGTGCTTCGTCGAACTGGCGCGGCCAGAGGCGGTTGAACGCGCGAGGCTGCTGGTTGGCGCGACTGATCCGAATGAGGCCACGCCCGGCTCTATCCGCGGCGACATTGGCATAGACCTGCCGCGCAATTCCGTGCACGCCTCTGACTGCCCGGAGGCAGCAGAGCGAGAGGTTGCGCTGGTGTTCGACCGGACCGAATGATAGCTGAGAGCGGAAACTGACCATCTACCGGGGTGTTGAGGGATGAGCGAGAACTCGCAGGACCTGATCGGGCGCGCAACGGACATTGCCGCACTTGTTGACTATCAGGAGGGCTCGATCGTCAGCCGGACGATCGTCGAACGAAAGACCGGTACCGTGACTTTGTTCGCCTTCGGCGCCGGCCAGGGGCTCAGTGAGCACACCGCGCCCTATGATGCGCTGGTGCATGTCCTCGACGGCAGCGCGCGCGTCACCATCGGCGGCGATGCACAGACCGTCAGCGCCGGACAGATACTGATCATGCCCGCCCATGTCGCGCATGCGGTACATGCGGATGACGCGTTCAAGATGCTCCTGGTGATGATCCGCTCCTGAGAGCGCGCCCCGCTACATCAGATCGAAGCAGGCCAACGTATCCGCATTGCGGACGATCAGGCGCCCGTCTGATACGATGGGCGGCGCCCAGCTCTGGCCTCCAAGTGGCGTGAAGCGCCCGAGTTCGTGATAGCCCTGCGGCGTCGGCTCGACCATGGCCATGAAGCCCTGATTGCCGCTCAGCGCCAGGATGACGCCATCCACGCCGACCACTCCACCACGCTCAAAGCCACGCTCCGCCCACATGACCTCCCCCGTGCGCGGGTCGAGGCAGACGAGGTTGGGATTCGTCGGGCCGAAGAGATAGCCGTTCATGAAGACCGGTGTGTTGAAGTGCGCGGACATCCCGGGCGACTCCCAGAGGACCGAGGCGTGATCCGGCTCCACCGCTATGAGCGCACAGCCGCGGCGGTAGTTGCTGGTGATGAAGATGTGATTGCCGGCGACAAGCGGCGTGGCGGCATTCACATCGTGCTGGGTCTCCCACGGCACGCGCCAGAGCAGCGTTCCCGTCAGCAGATCAGCGCCGATCAGCGACTTTCCGGTGAAGACCACGTACTGATCTATCCCCTGGATGTTAGCTTTCACCGGAGTAGCGTAGCCGGGAATGTCGCCGCCTCCCCCGGCCCACACAAGGCTCCCGTCAAGCTTGTTCAGCACCGCCACGCATGCCTGCGGTCCGCCCGGAACAATGACGACATTCTCCCCATCCACGAGCACCGACATCGCGTAGCCCCACTTCGGCCGACGGCCATTGAAGCGGCTCGCCATGTCCACGCCCCAGATGATCTCGCCCGAGTTCGCATCAATGCACGCAACCTTGCCGAGGTAGCTGACTGTGTAGAGGCGGCCCGCGTCATAGACGGGCGTGGAGCGCGAGTAGCCGTAGTCGGCCTTCGCGAGGTCTTCATAGCGGTACTGCCAGAGATCCTCGCCGGTGCTGACATCGATCGCCCGCACGACGTCCTGATTCTGCTCATGATCTATGATGAAGACCTTGCCATCCGCGACCGACGGGCCGGCATAGCCGCCGTCGTGCAGCGCGGTCTCCCAGAGCTTCTCCGGCGGCCTGGCGCCCCAGTCCTTGTTGATGCCGGTGTCGGGCGCGATGCCCGTGCGATCGGGGCCGCGCCAGTGCGGCCAGTCGGCGGCGAAGGCAGACGCAACGATGCTCAGCCCGACTATGACTGCGAGCAGCTTCAGTGAACGCATCAGGCAGTACCTCCGCTTGCGGCACATAATGCGCGGTGTCTATCCAAAGCAGTAGATCGCCCCATCTGCGGCGCCAATGACCATGCGACGCTGGCCGATGGCGGGTGAGGCGCTGATCGGCGAACCTGCGTTGAAGCTCCACGTCTGAACCCCGTCGCTGAGCCTCACTCGGTAAGTATTCCCGTCATTGCAGCCGAAGATTACACTGCCCGCGTTAATCACCGGCGACGAGTCGACGTCTCCCCTCGTGCGTGCCGTCCATGCGATGGCGCCGTTGCCGCGGTTGGCTCGGAAGACCGTGTCGCTGCGCGAGGCGAAGACGACCGCGTCGCCCATTGCGGCCGCGGAGGCATAAATCGCAGAGCCGCTGCTTTGATCCTCGCGCGCCCACAATACCGCGGCATCGCTCAGGCGGACGCCCCAGTAGCGGCCATCCATCGAACCGAGGTAGACTGCGCCCGAGGCGTATGCTGGAGCGCCGGAGAAGTTGCCGCCGAGGTTGGCCGAACGCTTCTCTCGCCCGGTCTGCAGGTCGATCATGCGCAGGAAGCCGTCACAGCCGGCGATCATCACAAGCCCACCGGCCTCGGTGGGAGTGCAGTGAACCTGCGCGTCGGCGGTGAACTGCCAGAGCTTCTGCCCGTCGCTCGCGCGCAGGCGGTAGAGGTTGTTGTCATACGAGCCAAAGAGCACGGAGTTCGCCACATAGATGGCTGAGGACGTGATCTTGTCGCCGGTGGTGAACTTCCAGCGCAGCTTGCCATCGGCGGCGTTGATCGCATAGAACGTGCCACCCTCATCTCCGACATAGACGCTGCCGCCCTGAACAAGGGGGGCTGCGGAGACGGCGTTGCCGCCGGTGGTGAACTTCCAGCGCAGACGCCCGGAGTTGAGATCAATCGCCAGCACCGCGCCCGTCATAGTCCCGATGTAGACGCGACTGCCGACAATCGCGGCGGTGGATTCGATCGATCCGCCGGTCTCGTATGTCCACTTGAGGCCCGGGTTGGCCGCGAGCGGCGAATGCGCCACGCCGGTGTTCTGCGCCTTGCCGCGGAAGGTCGGCCAGTCGCCACC
>JAAYJW010000450.1 GCA_012522765.1 candidate division WS1 bacterium
AGCGGCGGCATGGCGGCACCACCCTCTTTCTCCCCGGCGCATTCGGCTCAAGTCACAACACCGGCGCATTCGGCTCGAATGAGAACATCCACGCGGTGGGCGCCGCGGAGTGCGTCCATCGCGTAGTGGCGGCAGTGGAGGAGGGCCTGGGTTACGCTGAGGCAATCCCCGCAAGCCCGATGGTGACGATCAAGCGTCCGTTCAGGTGGCGGATCCGCAGATTTGATGAGGCCGCCGAAGCGGATGCGGTGCGCTACTGGAGCGAGACTTACGAGCCGAGAGACCCTGAGGCGACGCGCGAGATCTTCCGCACGATGCGCGAGCAGATGGCGCCGCTGCAGGGCGAGGAGCGCGAGACCTGGCTGCAGGTGATCAGGCTTGGGGAGATCGCGCTGGTCGGGGTGCCGGCGGAGCTATTCGCGCGCCTCGGGCTGGCGATTCGCCGCCGTTCGCCCTTCCGGCACACCTTCGTGGTCGGCCTCGCCAACGGCACCATCGGCTATGTCGGCGACCGCGCGGCGTATGATCTCGGCGGCTATCAACTCTGGGCCGGCTGGCACAGCCCCTCCAAGCCCGGCACCGGCGAGGCGCTGGTCGAGCAGGCGCTTGAGATGCTGCATGAAGTTCACGCCGCAGGAGGCGACCGATGACGGGAGCGGAGCGCAGACGCCTCTACGCGCGCAGGCGACTGACCGGCGCGGCGGTACTGCTGGTTGCGCTGGTGGCGCTGGTGGCCACGAGCA
This sequence comes from candidate division WS1 bacterium, assembly GCA_012522765.1. GTDB lineage: Bacteria > Armatimonadota > Zipacnadia > Zipacnadales > UBA5352 > UBA5352. The sequence goes on from JAAYJW010000450.1 coordinate 744, forward strand.
TGAGGGGGCGCCCCGGTGTGCCGCCGCAGGAGATGCAGGTGCAGCCGGCCATGCCGGCCGCCATCGCTCCGGAGGCGCCTGCGATGGCAGCATCGGAGGCGCCGATGCCGCAGGCCCTCGACGTCTGGACCATCCCGGGGCGCTACGAGGGCGAGGTGATCAGCCAGCGCGTGCGCTTCTTCCCGGAGAAGCTCCTGTGCCTGACCTTCGACGATGGCCCCGATGCCACCGTCACGCCGCAGGTGCTGGAGACGCTCGCGGAGCATGACGCACGGGCGACCTTCTTCGTCCTGGGCAGGCAGGCGCGGGCGTATCCGGACCTGCTGAAGGCGATCATTGACGGCGGCCACGCGATCGGCCACCACAGCTACTCCCATGCCGACCGCTACTCCGCCGCCGAGGCCGCCGATGAGATGGAGCGCACCTGCGCCCTCATCGAAGAGGCCGGCGGTCATCCACCTACTCTCTTCCGCCCGCCCTACGGCATCCTCGACAGCCCGCTCACCGGGCTCGCCCGCGAGCATGGGCATGCCACGATCATGTGGACGATCAGCTCTGCGGACAGCAGGCGCATCGGTGCGGAGGTCATAGCTCACAACGTGATCTACACCCCGAACCCCGGCGACATCGTGCTCATGCACGATGGCCCCGGCCATGCCGCCACCGCCGCCGCTCTGCCCGAGATCCTCAGCAAGCTCAGCGCGTCAGGCTTCCGCTTCATCACACTGCCCGAATTGCTCCAGGCGTGGGATCGCTGGCTCGCCGAGCAGCCGGTGGCGTAGTCGCCTGTGGCCTCGAACGTGCGCCATCAGGATGCGGTAGCCGCTCCGCCGCGGCTCGTGTTCGGCCCAAGGTAGCCGCACCAGCGATCCCAGTAGCCTTCGCGGTTCTCCGGCGTCACCATCTGGCGGACTTCCTCACGAGAGCAGCCTTCGCTCACCAGCCGCTGCGCCTCCTTGCCTGCGCGGATGAACGCCTGCACCTGCTCGAAGCGCTCGGCGTTGCACATGCCGTCGCAGACGTGCGTGAAGGTGCTCGAAGCCCCGTCCGCGCATGAGAGGTAGACGAAATCCTCGATGTCGCTCACGCTCATCTCCCGGTAGTGGAAGTTGACCAGCCGCCAGCCGAAGGGCACGCGGCAGTTGGCGACGATGATCGGCGGGGTCAGGCGCTGAGAGACCGACGGGTCGTAGCTCCACAGGCCAATCTCCTCGAGGAAGATGAGCTGCTCCGGACGCAGGTCCTCGACGTGAGCGCTGCGCCGCCCGGTGGTGATGCCGCTGTAGTAGCGCTCCCACGCCGGCAGAACCACCCTGCGGAAGTTGCGCGGCACGATGAAGCTCGAGAGATCGTCTACCATGCCGCCGCCGGTGGGGTTGGGGAAAGGCAGACCGTTTGCGGCCGCCCTCCAGCCGTTATGCGCGACGATGCTGTCGACCGTGAGGCGCAGGAACTCCGCGGCGCCCTCCGGATCGTCGTAGATGTCCATGAAGAAGCCCTCGCCGCGCAGTTCGTAGGCGGTCGTGATCGGCCCCTCGCCGCCGAAGCCGAGGCTGACCTTCTCATCGGGGAACGCGGCCTGCATCTTCGCCTGAAAGTCGATGTAGAACGGCGCCATCCCGGCGGTGGCGAAATCCACCGGCTGCTTGAGCGCCTCGATGCCCTGCTCCAGCGAATCGTAGATATGCGTGTGCGCTACCTCGCCGCCCTCGGGGAAGCGCAAGTCCGAGCCGAGGCAGTTCACGTGCCCGTAGCTGACCGCGGGAGTCGCGGGCGACGGAAGGCGCACGTCGGGGCCGAACATCTCGGCGATCAACGGGCGCCCCTCGCGCCAGGCGTGGATGCAGGCGTCGGGTTCGAGGTTGAACTCGCGGATCGGCGTGCCGGTGATCTCCCTCAGCGCGCCCTGAGTCGCCGAGACCGACCAGCCGAAGGTGGAGTAGTCGCGAAGCGTCGAGTAGTCCGGCCTCATCTATGATCGCTCCTCATCAACCTGCGTGCAGCAGCCCGTCAATCATGCTTACGTTCCGTCAGCGCCCCGTCCATTCGAGCAGCATTCCGGCGCTTCGCCACTCTACACGCCCGTCCACGAAGAGCACATTCGCGCCGCCACTGTGGCGGTTCCAGTCAATCGTCCCGGTCCCTGAGTGTTCCTTCGGCGCGTGAATCTTGTATGCCGCGCCGCCCCAGTTGGGGCTCTGCGGGTAGTCGCCCGGCATGTAATGCACCGAGTCGGCCAGCAGCACCGTCTCGTGCGGGTGGACAATCCGCGTCCGGTCGCCGCGGATCGCGGAAGTCTCTGCGTAATACGAGACGGCCTGGTTTATGCCGTAGGAGAAGCCTCCCCCGTCGCAGGCGGGACAGTACCACACCGGGCCGCGTTCCGACCATGAGTTGTCGCCCGTGTAGGGGAGCACCTTGAACTGCCAGATGCGCGGCGCCTCCGCCTGATACGCGGGCGGGAAGAGGCCATCGTGATCCTGCGCATACAGGTGCAGCGCTACGCCAAGCTGCCGAAGGTTCGCGACGCAGACAGCCTGGTCAAGCTTGCGCAGATTGTCCGAGAGCGAGACCGACATCTCGCGGAAGAAGCAGGCGAGGACTGCCATGATGCGCAGTTGGTCTCCGATGCTGCCGGTGTTGAACAGGCGGGTTTGCAGATCGTATGTAGTCAGCGCCCCGCGCGCCTCACGTGTCTGCTCGCTTCGCTCGATGATGGCGGCAAGCCTCTCCACCACCACTGCCTCCAGCGGGGGCTCCGCTGCGTCATCAGCCTCGGGGGCAATCGCTGCGACAAGCGCCGCGGAGTTCGCGATCTGCCCTGCATCCACCTGCGCGATGATCTCCCGCGCCAGCGCCGTCTCGCGCGGATGTGACTGCTCCGCCGCAAGCAGCATCGCCACGGAAGTCTCCGCCGCGCCCTGCAGGTCCATGTCGAGGAACCGACTGAAAGTCGCCAGCCAGAGGCAGCGCGTCTTCATGCGCGAGTCTGCGGCGCCCTCGGCTGCGATCAGGAACGCCCGCGCCGCCTCGCCGTAAGTCGGCACTGCCGTCCCCTCCGGCTGATCCCCCGCCCGGGCCTTCAGGAACGTGCGGTAGGCGTCCACGAAGCTCTCATCGGCGTCGGGCAGGAAGGCGAAGTCGGCAGGCGTCAGCGCATCCGGCGAGATGCCTGCGGCACTCGCGATGCCGATCGTGAGAAGCGTGGCAAGCAGTATGAAGCAGCCAACTCTGACCCTCATGATGCTGAGCTTCCTCTACTGCGGCTCCGCGAACCTGATGAAGCCGAAGCGCTCCAGTCGGTGATGGTTGAACACCAGCGTCGGCGACCATGCGCTGTACTGCATGGCCGTGCCCGCGGGCATCACGCGGTTGCGGTAGAAGTTCGCGCTGAGCACATTGCCCGCAGGATCCGTGACGCCTATGTCCGCCAGCGGGATGCTGATCTCCGCGGTCCACTCGCCATCCCCGATCTTCGCCGCGGACTGGTAGCCGCTGTTCCACAGGTAGCCGTCCCGCCCGAACTCCTCGCTCCCGGAGAACTGATCCCACTGCGTCCCGCGCGCATTCACGATGAACTGATAGAACATCTTGTCCTGCACCGGGTAGGGGTTGATGAACACCTCGATGCTGTCATCATCCCAGATGTAAGGCTGCGTGCGGCCATCACGCTCCGTCGCCCGATACCTCATCGTGCCGGTGCTTGGTTCGCTGCATGAGAACGCGAGGTAGAGGTTTTCATCATCCCACGCCAGCCAGCCATCGGTGGGCGGCTCTGCGGGCTCACCGGTCAGTCCCACCATGTCGATGCGCGCAGCCTGCTGCCATGTCTCGTCGTCGAGCACCCCGTCAACGACCGGCGCCGCATCCACTCGCGGCACGATCGCCTCGATGTTGCCGGTGACGCGCGTGTTGCGCAGGCGCTCCTTGACCGGCGAAAGCTCTGAAAGCAGCAACTCCACCCGTTCCCGTTCCGCCGAACCGGGGCGGCAGAGCCTGCGCGCCTGGTGCAGGTAGCCGAGCATCTGATCGATCCGCGCCTCGGAATAGACGTCGAACAGTTCCGGGGCGTCCTCTGCGTTCTTCTCCGCCCACAGCCGCTCCGCGAGGGTCCAGAACGACTTCATCGCTTTCCTTCCGGGGCCGTAGAACTTGTCGTAGTAATCCTCCAGCAGCGCATCGAGGTCGCGGTCCGCGTCCCACAGCAGCTTCCCGGTGATGTAGAGGTTCAGGTGTGTCATGCCCGGGAAGTGCATTCGTCGCTCGTCGTCGGTGCGGGCGCGCCAGCTTTCCGCCTCGATCATCTCCCCCGCGCTCTTGCCCTTGAGCAGCCGGAGGTCCTCAGCGATATTGCGCGCGAACAGCATCGGCAGCCCCTGCACCGTGCGATCATTCAGGCCGTAGAGGTAGTACTCCCACCGGTAGAGCACCGCCGCCTTCTCGCTCCACGCCTCCACGAACTCCCGATATGTGTCGGTCATCCCGCGGGCGCGTGGGGCGGTGGCGATCATCACCGCCACATTCGGACTGAACTCGTCCATGTTGACCGGCGGGTCGAGGTAGTATGAATAGGCGCAACAGCCGATCAGCTTGTCCGGATGCGTCTCATAGACGCCCTCGGCGACGGTATTGACGAAACGCCAGACGTAGTCTGAATACTTGCCGCTCTCGGGCCCGTCGTTGATCTGCGCCTGGCACGCCGGGCATTCGCAGATGCGGCTGTAGCCGTCGCTGGGCATGACCGGGTAAAGCTGCTGGTCGGGGTTCTCCTCGAAGTACTGCCTGATGTCTGCAATGAACTGCTGCGCCACGCCCGGTTCGGAGAGACAGAAGCTCCCCGGCGGGCTGCCGGTCACGTCGAAGTCCCGGCTGCCATCGGGCAGGAGGGCGTAGTATTCAGGGTGCGTGTCCCGATACTTGTTGAAGTGGTGGAATGAGTGGTTGATCCACACCGGCTTCGGAGCGCCGTAGCCCGCGCGGCGATACCACAGCGCGTCCTCGTCATCCACGCGCAAGTCGGCGTGGTAGAGGAAGCGATACTCGAAGTCGGGGGCTTTGCTAATGTCGAGTTCGCCGACCGTCACCGTCTCGTGCCTCGGCACTACTTCGCCAAGCTCACCGGGCATAAACCAGCGCACACCCATCTGCTCGCGAAGAAGCTCATAAACCGCGTAGAGCGCGCCGGTCTCTCCGTAGCGGCTGATGCCTGTGGCGGGGCTGAAGCTTTCGGTCGCGCGGAAGGGATGGCTGCGCGCGTAGACAGGCTCGCTTTCGCGGCCGAAGAGCGCCAGCCAGTTGTCCCGGCAGACGATGCTGAAGCCGTCCGGCTGCAGTGCATCCACCGAAAGCCCGCGCTGGCGCGTGCCATCGCTCTCGCCGACGAAGATGAGCGCGCCCTCCGCAGGCTCGGCCTCGGCGATCGGCATTTCCGCGCCTGTGGCCTTCGCGACGTACGCCTGAAGCTCCGTGGCGGCGAAGCGCACCATCGCCGGGGCATCAGGCGCGACTACGATCGTTGCCATTGCCTGCCCATCGCGCACAAGGTCCATGCCGAAGCAGGCGGTGCTGAGCGTCGCGGCCATTATCACCAGCGTCAGTCGACGAACTATCCGAACGTACAGTGAGACTCCAGACATGACAATACCTCCCCCACCCGGCGCACTCTCTTTACGCTTGCGTGCTGATGGCGTAGAGATTCCGCCCGGTGGTTACATAGAGCACATGATTGGCGACCACTGCGGTCGTGTAGATCGGCGAGAAGAGCGAGATGCTGGCCAGAGTGTGCTTCTCCCGGCCCGCATTCATGATGTAGAGGTCGCCACCCTCCGTCCCCACGTAAAGCTTACCATCCGCGCACAGCGGCGATCCCCAGACCGGCGCCCCGAGGTCCTGCGTCCAGACTGCTTCCCCCGTCTCGGCATCCACGCAGTGCAGCACACCCGCAAGGTCCGCGGCATAGACCAGACCGTCGGCAATCGCCGCGGTTGAGACTGATCGGTCGATTCCGGTGTAGCGCCAGATGACGCCGGTCTTCGATATGTCGCCTGCGCCTGCGGCGTCGATGCATGACAGGCAGCCCTTACCCAGTCCGTGGTTCGGGTCCTGGCCGATGGCGACATAGACGCGATCTTCGTGGAAGACAGGTGTCGCGATGATCTCACTCGGGCCATTCTCCCGCAGATAGCGCACCTGCCGCAGTTCGGGCGGGTTGGCGTCGCAGCGCCAGATCGTGTCGAGCGTCCCCGGCTTCCCAACGCTCCCGGGGATCGGCGTGGCGTCAAAAGCATAGCAGACCCCGTCGCCGCCACCGTACAAGATGAGCGTCCGCCCGCCGACTACGCCGCTCGATGGCGATGACCACTGACCGTGATGGACACGCGGCACGATCCCCGCCTCGTCCACGGCAACCAGTTCGCCCGTGCGCCTGTCGAGGACAATCAGCGACGGGCCATCCGGCGATGGCTTGTTTACCTCATCGACGGCCTCCGCGTTACCTGTGCCGACGTAGAGATAGTCGCCGATCAGCAGGGGCGAGGCGCTGGAGGCGTCGTGTGGCCATGCGCCGACGCCGGTCATCATGTCGTAGACCCACACCATGTTCGCGTCGGTGGGCGTGAGTTCCACGGGATCGCCGGGCCGCCGATTGGCTACCGGACCGTCCGGCCCCACGTGGAAGCGCTCGCGTGCAGGCTGTGCAAGATACTGCGCCTGATCGGCGTAGATCGGCTGCAGGCTCTCGCCGAGCGGTTCGAGCGTCGTGCAGACGACGTGTGCGCGGCTGGTCACGAAGTAGGCGCGATCGTCTTCAATCGCCGCCGAGGTGCAGATGCCAAGCTCACCGCAGATGCTGAAGTCGCCGTGGAACACCGGAGATGGGCTGGCAAACTGCCACAGGAATTCGCCGGTTTCCTCGTCAAAGCACATCATTACCTGCCGGTCTCCCTTGAGCCGGGGGTTGCGGGCAGCGCCGTTGTTGGTTCCAACAAGCACTCTGCCGGCGGCGACCGTAGGTGTGCCGAAGGTCTGATTGCCGAGTGCAGCCGTCCACTTGGTGTTCAGCGGCGGCCGTGTCCACCCTCCGTTGTCATCGCTCTCGCCGGTGTCGAACGTCGAGGGCAGGCCGGTCTCATCAGAGACCATGTTGCGGCTAAGCGTCCCGCCCCACTGAGGGCTTGTGATCGGAGGCGGAGGTGGTGGCGGTGGTGGCGGCGGAGTAGCATCGGCGGCAGGGGTCTCTGTCCCGACTGGTGTAACCTGTGCGAGGAACGGACGCGCGCCGAAGATCGCTATGCCTCCTGCAGCAAAAAGAAGCAGAGCCACTCCTGTCAACAGGACAGGCCGGGTACGATGAGAGCGAGGAGTTGACTCTGGCGGAGGCATACCTGGCACCAGCGTCCTTCCAACACTGCTTCAATCAGGCGGCATCACTTAATGCGCCCGAAGTGCTTCCTCTCCCGAGCCTGAATCACCTGCAGGATTGCCGCAGTCCCCTACATCGGGGACTGCAGCCATGCCACGATGTTCTCAATCAATGACGCGCAGGTGTCGGTGGTAAGCGGGGGAGCCGCGAACTCCTGTCCCACCACGTAGCGGTCGGGCGAGGGCTGAACCACCAGCACCCTTCCCTCACCGGCGTCCATCGTCACGATCGAGGGTTGCCCTTTGTCATCGGTGGCGAGCACGTTCCAGCCTTCACCCGCGACGGGCATCGTGTCATACGAGATGATGCCTGCCACCGAGGTCAGCCGGTTCGGCGTAGTGAAGAGCGGGTGCTCCGGCGCAACGATCTCCCCCGCCTGGCCGGTGTTGTTGCTGAGTGTCAGCGGCGCGGGCAGCCATGAGCCCTGCCAGCTTGAGTCCTGAAGCTGGATCAGCGCCACTGAGCCGCCCGCCTGCAAGAAGTCGAGCAGCGCCGCCGCGTGATCCCGCAGGCCCGCGTAGTTCTTCTCATGCGCCTCGCGACCCACCAGCAGCGCACTGTAGCGCGCCAGCGTAGCCGGTGTCAGGTCCGCGACCGGCTCGAGTTCGATCCCCAGCGCCTTCAGCGCCAGCCCCACCGGGTCGTCCTCGCCGCCGATGTAGCCGATGCCGTCCCCGAGGTCCAGCGCCTGTCGCTCGCGCACCACACTCTGCACCTCGCCGCTCCACTCCCCCGCCTGCCAGCACACCACGATGTTCTCGCCGGTGCGGGCGTTGCCGGTAAGGCTGAAGGTGGGGCCGGCGGCCACATTGCGCTGCATCTGCCACTCGACCTTCGTCTGCCCGGCGGTGAGGCCGTCCGGCAGTTTCACGATCTCGGCAGTCGCATCCAGCGGCGTCGGAGAGCTGTAGCCCACCGCCAGTGACAGCGTCAGCGGCTGGCCCGGGATCAGGTAGACCTGTCCGGGAGCACTCACGACCGGCTTCGATGGCGCCGATGCCGGGACCTCATCGAAGCCCCAGCGCTGAAGGGCGCTCACCGCGTAGGGCGTCATGCGGATCTGCGTGGCGTAGCCCTTGCCGCTGCCGGAGGGGCCGCTCTCGTGGATCATCTTGCTCAGTGAGCGCAGGAACATCTCCCGATGCTCCGGCTTGCCGGAAAGCTCGGCCGCTCGCGCAAGGCCCCAGCACTCCATTGACGGAGCGCTGGCGTAGTCGTCATACTGCGGGCACTGGGCGTAGCGGAAGCCGTTCTTCTCCTCGTTCCACATTCGCGCGTACTCCCAGTCGGCGCTGAGGATCAGCGAGCGCTTCAGGTCGTCGCGCGGCTCCACGTAGTCCAGCATCGTCATCCCGGCCATGACCACGCCGGTCATGAAGCTCTTGCCGCCCATGTGCCGGATCTCGTGCTCACACTCCCCGATCGGGTGGATCAGCCCGCCCGAGCCCGGGTCCTGCCGGTCCACCACGTTCTGCACGTAGAAACGCGCGGCGTTGAGGTGGAACGGGTGAGCGTTTGTGTGATAGGCCCCCAGCGCCGCGATAGTCAGCCAGCCGTAGTTGCGATGTACCCAGCGCTCCTGGAACTGCGTCCGGCTCCTGTCGAGGAACTCGGCGAGGCGCTCGATGCTCTCGTAGTAGCGACGCTCGCCGGTGAGGCACCATGCCATGTATGTGCCCTGCGTCCAGACGTGGCCGGTGTTCCAGATGCCGTTCTTGAACCAGTAGAGCGTGTTCTCCGGCTGCGGAGTGTCATAGCCGCCGACGTGCCAGGGAGCGTGCTCCTTCTGTATCCCGAGCACTCCGGGATCATCCGACCAGTTGATCATGTCGATCTCAACGGTGTGCAGAGCGGCCTCAAGCGCCCGGTCGAGATATGCCATGTCGCCGGTGCGCGCATAGTTCACCAGCAGCCCCCACTGCATGTCGTACTCCTGGTTCGTCCAGTTCACCACGCGCTCGCCGTAGGTATCGCCGTAGTTCATCCAGCTATACTCGCGCTGCCGTACGCGCGTGCGCTCGAGGTTGTCCAGACCGGTGCGCATGTACTGATCGTAGGCCTCGAAACGCCCCTCGTGACTGGGCGCGAGGTCCATGAAGGCCCCGGAGGCGCAGATCGCCTCCTGCCCCGGCGTGAGTTGCACCGGCTGCTGCCACGCCTCGGCGACGCGCTCATCATCTGTCGGCGCTCCGAAGTAGAGCAGCACATCGGTGGTCGGTTCGGTGCCCGAGGCCACGAGGTAGTTCCCGTCGCGGAACCAGTAGTAGTTCATCGTCAGCAACTTCGGGTCGGTATGCTCGGCATAGACATCCGCGGGAAGCTCCGGGAAAAGCTCGGCGGTAAGCGTTGAGCCATCGAGGCTGAAGCCGTTCGGATATTGCTGCCAGAAGTCACGGATCGCCACAGTCAGGGCTCCGCCATCACCGGCGACAGTTGCCACACCCGGCCCCTGCCCCTCCCCCACTTGCGGCTCGGCGGCTCCATAGCGGACATAGCGATCAATGTCATCCTGCACCCAGCGCGTCGGCTGAGCGCCCGCGGCCGTCGGCGACTCCATCGGCCACGTCAGGCTGCGGACGGCGTTGAGGGTCGGCGGGAAGCCCGATTTTCCCTCATGCGCCAGGAGTGATACCTCGGTTGGAATGCCCGCGAAGCCGCGATAGAAGTACATCCGGCAGCGATACTTGAGGAACTGACCATCCGGCCCGGCGAAGGGGCCCTCCGCGCGGGCGACCGTCCGCACCGGCCCCGCTTCCTCGACCTCAAAGCGCGTCGCGCCCGCCCCGGCGGAGGTGTAACGCTTACCCTCGCCATCGACGAGGACAAGCCCCTCTCCGCCGCTGACGACGACCTCATCATTGCTGAACTGCCCGTCGCGGTTGGCGTCAACGACTACCCGCCCCGGAGGCGCGAACTGCGCGCTCGAAAGCTCCGCGCGGAGCACGTCCGTCTGCACAACCAGCCCGTCGGCGGTCTGCTCGACGGCGATGCCACCGGCCACCGCGGGAGTGCTCACTGCCTGCCCGTACTCAAGAGTGTAATCAGGCGATCCTCCGGGATGAACAAAGCTCACCAGCAGCCACTTGATGCTGCCATCGGGCCAGAAGCCGAGACCCGTGAACTGCGCGGGCACCACCTGCCCCTGCGCATCGAGCAGGCGGCAGTGCTCACTGCCCGCGAGCTCACCCCGCGGGATCGGCACTCCGCTGTTGACCGGCCACGTCGGACGCTCCGCCTCCATGCTGTCCGCGACGGTCACTGGAAGACTGGTGCGCTCCACGCTGCAGCGCTCCGGCCGCGTCTGATCCGCCACGAAGGCGAGCGTCTCCGAAAGCGCCTCATCTCTGCCTTCGACCGCAAACGCCTGCACTGAGTACCGCCCGCCGCGCGCGAGGCCGGTGAGCTGCACGCGATGGCTGAAGGTGGCGACCTCCTCCGTCGACTCACGGTCAAGTGCGCCGCCCTCTCCCCATCGCACCGCCGCGACCACCGGTCGATTCGTCATAAAGCAGACATCCACGTCGACCGTGTCGCCAGTGGATGCGCCCGGCAGCGATCGTGGCGTCACCCACGTCGCCAGGCTGGTGATCTTGAGCGCCTCCTCCTGCGGGACGGCCTTCGACAGGAAGACCTCGCAGATGCGGAAGTCCTGCGCGGGTGCGGCGGCGATGAACTCAATCTCGGCACCCCTCACGAGCGTCACCGGCTTCTCGGTGGTGAAGAGATAGAGATCGCCATCGTTCTCCCCGGCTACAATCCGCCCCACCTCAGCGCCGCCCGCACGGATGCTGACCTCCTCCAGCCCCTGCGCGCTATCCTGGATCAGCGCGTTCACATGGAAGCTGCCCGCCTCGGGTGCCTCAAACAATGCGCTTGCCCCCGGCTTCGTCGGCTCCATCGCCGCACGCAG
>JAAYJW010000451.1 GCA_012522765.1 candidate division WS1 bacterium
GACCGCGGCAGGCGGCGGGACGAGTGGGCTTGGGAGCGGGAAGCTGCGTGTGGGAACCCGCCGCAGCCACGCCCGAGGGCATCTACACCTACCGCATCCGCGCGGCCCATGACGAAGAGGGGGGATGCGACGATCAGGACAAGTCGCGGTGGCTGACGGTCGACGTCGAGAACTTCTACTGGTTCGAGAAGGACGCCGAGAATGGGAAGCTTCGAGGTGTCGTTCGGTATGGACTTAACCGAGCGGCGGCCCAGGTGCAGATCAAGTTCTACGATCATGAACTGAACGAGGTGGGTCAGGTGGCGTGCCCGGAGCTGAGTGCCGGAGAGCACTTCAGCGATGTCTACGATATAACGGTGCCTTACGATCAGAATGGCAACCTGATCCAGCCGGTCTACTGCGTGGCGTTCGCGGACGAATGCGACGCCGACGCAAACGAGAACCGCAACCGCCAGCCGAAGCCGGCGCTGCCGCGGGGGACGGCTTCGCTGGACAACGTCTGCCCCATGCCCACACCGAGCCAGGGCAAGGTGCTGATTTCTGCCAAGCATGGCGGTGGCTACCCGCTGGCTGAGCAGACTGTCGATCGCGAGATCGAGATCACATTCGACTATGGCCCTAAGTTCGCGGGCTGCTCTGTCTGTTTTGCACCATTCGACCCTCCGGACCAGTCACCATACAACGACTCTGATACGTGGGGCGACAATGTGGGCGGCAGCGGATCGGTGAATCCGACCACGGCCGTTCTCGACGGCAATGGCAGGGCCAGCACCGTCCTGACCATCACGGACAGGTGCGCGGGCGACAACTACTGCGTTGCGTCCTGCCCGTTCGTTGCGCCTACTGAGGGAATGGCGCGCGCGCTCTTCGCGGCAGGGCACAACCTCGTGGCATGGAAGCGGATATACGTCGAGGAAGCGCAGATGTACCGTCAGGGAGCTGATCTCGCTCAGAGCGCGGCCCAGGGACAGACCACGCTTGTTCTGCAGCAGGCGTTGGGTGGCGTTGGCCCCGGTGCTATGCTGCATCTGTTTGGTGCCGACAACCGGGACGGAGAACAGGTGGAGGTGGAGACGGTAAACGGTGCCACCGTCGAACTCACCGCCTCCATCGCGCATACCTACTCGACGGCATCAGGTGCCGCCGTGGGCGTTCCGAATGGTGGTTTCTATACCGCGAACCGGGAACTGCTGGCGGGGAACGCTTACGGGGCAGCGTTCGACGGCGTAGATGGGGGCACCTTCGTTGAGTTCCTGCGGCAACCACAGGCGAGGTCGGTTGTGCCGCTCCGGCCCCACTTCACGTCATACGATGACATGCATGACTATTGTCGCCAATGGTTTGTCAACACGAATCAAACGAACTATGTCTGGCTCGTCGGGGCGAAGTATGACCTCGCGGAACCGGGCCAGGCATACGGAATGGCTCACGCTGGCTTGAATTGGTGCTATGTCTTCGTCGAGCAGATAGGTGCTGCGCAGATCAACAACTCAGACACCACAAACCACGAGATTGGACACCAGTTTGTGCTACTCGACCATGATACGAACTTCCCCGACCCGGCGAACGGCGTCAGGAATCATGAGGATACCGACTGCTGCTTGATGTCCTATGTAAGAAACCGGGGCGATTCCGTGTGTGAGTTCTGCCCGGGCTGTCTTAGCGATGTCCGTTCGGAGGAGGACAACCTGTAGACAGGCAGGGCGTGCGTGAAAGGCGGTGGGCAGATATGAAGATGGTAGGCATATTGGCAGTGGTCATCCTGGTCCCGATGGGTTGCTCAATCCCCGCGCAGGATGAGACGACGGACCCGCAGGAACCTGGACAAGAAGCCATCGGGGCTGAGGTCGGCGCGACGACGGATAGTCAGGCGGTGGACGCGATGCTTGACGACGAGACGCGGCAGTGGCTGCAGACGGAATTCGACCGGCAGATGGTCCAGTTACAGGAGCAGTATCCGACCACGGAAGAGCAGAGGGCTCAGTATCGCGAGTTGGTCATGAGCCCAGACCCCGAACGCCGGCCGGACGATCAGGCCTCGTGGAAGGTGGTCCGGGAGGACCTTCCGCAAGCGTTGCCGGTGATCTATGATATTCTCCACGTTGCGGAAGGCAGCATCCGCGTGGAGGCCGTGCGATCCATCTCACTTCCCGATCTTCCAGAGAGTCTTGCTGCGCTGCCGAACTGGCGGGACAGGCTGAATGGCATCGAACCCGCCCTTGAACCGGGCCTTCTGATGCTCCTGCTTACGGCCGACGATCCAGAGCGCGGCCTGCGCATGCGGACGGCAATCTTCGCTGGCCACATGCTCGCACTCAATCGCCTGGCTGAGCGCGACCGAGAGTCGTCGGTCCTGTCCGAGCGCACCGGGCAGACGACGCTTGAGGTTCTGCGGCGGATGGCGACCTCGGATCCCGATCCTGGCGTGCGCGATGCGTCGCAGCGCGCTCTCTACCGGGCGGGCGAGGGGCCGCCTCCGGAGAGTGGGATCCTGTGAAGACCACCGGGCCGAATTCCGGTCGCGTCTACACATTTGTGTCTCAGGATGGGACCGCCTGGGAGCGGAAGTAGTGTCATCCGGAGGTTCCGCGTTCGTCTCCTTACACCCCCAGCACGGCTCCCAGGTGCGGCTGGAGGCCGCGGGCCATGCTGACGAAGCCCACGTCGTTCGGGTGGGTCATGTCCACGAGGCCCTCGCGGTCGTCCGGGCCGAGCATGTCGTAGCCCTCGACCACGCGGATGTTGTCGTCGCCCGCCGCGATGCGCTCGGCCACCACGTCGCGGATGACCTGGCGCATCGGCTCCTGCTTTGCGGTGTGCGGGTTCAGCACCTCGTTGGTCGAGAAGATCGGGCCCACGCAGATGATCGGCGTGGTCGGTCAGCCATCTCGACTACGAACAGCCAACGTTCGAGGTCGAGGTGGACATCTACGCGCTCGGCGCCGATCAACCGCTCGTGACCATCGGCCCGGCGGGACGAGTGGGCTTGGGAGCGGGAAGCTGCGTGTGGGAACCCGCCGCAGCCACGCCCGAGGGCATCTACACCTACCGCATCCGCGCGGCCCATGACGAAGAGGGGGGATGTGACGATCAGGA
>JAAYJW010000452.1 GCA_012522765.1 candidate division WS1 bacterium
CCGCGGAGCGCCGACACGTCGTCGCCGCCCTTCCAGCGTATCGGCGCGCAGACCGAATCGCCGCTGAAGGGCACGCTGTCATCCTCCGCCGGGTCATCGTCAAACCGCGCTCCCCAGCCTCGCGCCCGGGGCTGCACCAAGCCGTCGCCGAACTGCACCGTGCGCGGGTGGACCGCATCGCCCATCGAGAAACCCGGGATCGCGCGGCCGGTCTGTGCGTCGCGTATCTCGGCGCGGATCTCCCCGCCCATCGTTCGCGCGTTTATCCGCAGCTTCGCGCCATCCACGTCCACCGGCCGCGTGAGGATCATCCCCGGCTCATCCCCCGCCTCCAGCGAGGCGAAGCCGTCCAGCCGCAGTTTCGCGAGGAAGATCGCGCCCAGCGGCCGGTCGCCATCAGCGAGGCCTATCTCCTCCAGCAGCGCCATGCTGACATGGCTGAAGCGCGAGCCGTAGTAGTAGAACCACATTTCATCGCCCCGCCGCACGGGTGCGCAGGCGTGGATCGCGCCATTGTCGTAGATCGCTTTGTCATTGCAGGGCGAGAGCGGGATGAACGCCTCGCGCCGGTGCGGGCGGCTCCACTCGCGCAAGTCCCGGCTCCACGCCAGCGACGGCCACAGCAGCCCGTCCTGATTGTGCTCGTTGGGCCGCCCCGGATACTGCCACAGCCCGCACTGGTGGAACATCACCGGCAGCGCCATGACGAGGTTCTCATAGCGGAAGACCGGCATGTTGTATACGTCCGTCCACGAGTGCTCCGGGTCCACGAAGATCGGCGACAGCAGCGAGTCGTCTTCGAGGTGGAGCGCTACGCCATCTTCGCCCGCCCGTCGGTCGCGAAAGTCCGCGTGGAAGACCACCTCCGGCTCGCTCCAGTCGAGGCCGTCGGTGCTGGTGGAAACTGCGACCGCGCGGCCGTACTCGGGCACGGCGTATGCCGCGCGGCCATGCCTCCCGCCAAGCTTCGCGGTGGCGACCAGGCGCCGCGTCACCGGATCGTAGCCCAGGCGATACTCATCATCGCTGGGGATGCCCGGAAGGTCGTCATGCAGGCGCCACGTCAGCCCATCGCGCGAGGACATCGGCCTGAGCCGCCCGCCGACACGGGTGAGCGCGCGATGCGGCTCCTGCGCGTCGCAGTCGTCGGCCCGGCATAGCACCAGCCGCCGCTCCTTACGCCCGGCGTCGAAGCCGAGGTCCACGAGGTTGTTATCGCGTGAGCCCTCATGCTCGACCAGCCCGAGCTTCGGCCTCTGCCAGTGCAGGCCATCCTCGGAGGTGGCGTAGAGCGCGTGAAGCTCCTCGCCGCCGATGTACCACATGCGCCAGCCTGAGCCATCTTCAGCCGGTAGCGGCGGGCTCCAGATGTGCAGCCGCTTGCCCTCCAGCGGCCCCTCCGGCGCCAGCACCGGCGGCCCGTGCTTTACCGCCGGATACCACCGCCGCACCAAATTCTGCTGAAGCTCCATGATCGCGTTCTCAAGCAGAAGGTGCTTCACAGTAGGCCTCCCAGGTTGCGCTCGATCTCAGTTAGCTGCTATCCGACGTATCGGAGGCGACAGGTCGGGGGATGAGCATCTTGCGCGCGTCGCTGAGGAGCTTCACCAGGCCGACGATCACAACGTAGAATTCGAGGCGACCAAGCAACATGCCGATGATCCCCGTCCAAAGCACCGCCGGCGCCATCGTGGGCGCGGTGATACCCGCCGAGAGGCCGACGGTGCCGATCATTGACGCCGCCTCAAAGACCGATTCCTGCAGACCGAAGCCGCTCGCGGAGATGACGAGGGTGGCGACAATCAGCGCGACGATGTACAGGAATGCATACTCGGCCACGGCGCGCAGCCGGCGGTCGTCGATGAAGTCCTTGTGATCGCCACGCCAGATGTAGCGCTCGGCGATCGCTGAGGGCGGTAGAAACGCCCTCCGGACCTCCCAGGCGAGGGATTTGAGCAGGACGTAGATGCGGTACTGCTTGATGCCTCCGGAGGTCGAACCGGCGCCGCCACCGATGCACATCAGCACCACAACCACGAGGATGCCGAAGCCATTCCAGATGCCGTAGTTCACGATCGTGAAGCCGGTCCCGGTCAGCGCCGAGACTGTCTCAAATATTGCCACTCGCGCTCCGTAGCCACCCGCGCCGTAGATGGGCACCGCGACCAGCGCGTAGAGCAGCAGCGCCGCGAGCGGTATCACCACCGCGATGAGCCTGAGTTCCCCGCTGCGCGCGGCATCGCCGAAACGTCGCCGGACCAGCGTCCACGCAGTGAGGAAGTTGAGGTTTCCCAGCAGCATCAGCGGGATCGTCACCGCCTCGATCCGCACCTCGTTCCAGGCACCGATGTTCTCCGGGCGCGTTGAGAAGCCGCCGGTAGCGACGGCGCAGAACGAGTGATTGATGGCGTCGAACAGCGACATGCCCGCGATCCAGTAGGCGATGATCCCGACCGACGCATAGCCTGCGTAGAGCGTGAGGACCAGCTTCACCGACGCGCGCACGTGCGGGACCAACTGCTCGCCGCGCCCCTCGGCTGCGGAAAGCCCGATCCCGGAAGGGCCGGCGATAGACGCGATCATGATGATCGCGAGGCCCGCTCCGCCCGCGAGTTGCATCAGGCTCCGCCACAGCAGCGTCATGTGGCTGGCGCGGGTGACATCCACAACTGACAGACCGGTGGTTGTCCAGCCGCTGACGGCTTCGAACAGCCCGTGCGTGTAGTCCATCCCCTCCACCAGCACGAAAGGTAGCGCGGAGGCGAGGGAGACGAGTATCCAGCCGAGCACGACGATGACGCTGCCCTGCTGGATAGTCAGTGAGACCGCCTGCCCCGGGCAGAAGTAGCGCCACAGGCCCATCCCCAGCAGCGCCAGTGCCAGGCTCGGAATGATGAAGCCGTAAGCCAGCCGAAGCTCGGCGGGCCAGAAGATCGCGCAGGCGATCGGGACCAGCATCAGGCCCGCGCAGATCGTGAGGATCAGGCCTGTGTAGGAGAAGATGGCGCGATAGCGCAGCCGCAGGTGCGGATTTGTGCGGCGCCGCTCATCACTCATCTGCGTCCCCCACAAGCTGCCGCATCGTCTCTTTGTAAGTCTAGGGGAGGCACACAACCACGATTCGGTCGCGTTCGCGCAGAACCGTCATTCCGCCGGGGATGATTGGCCGCCCCCGGCGCAGGATAGCCGCGATAAGCGAGCCCTCGGGCAGTGGTATGTCCTTCAGCGCCATCCCGGCTACCGGCGAATTTGTATCGAGGCTCAACTCGGTGACGGTGATGTTCCCCTCGACCATCGGCACAAGCTGCTCGATGTCGTCGAAGGCCATGTGCTGCTCCAGCAGCCTCACCAGCATCTGCGTCGGCGAGATGGCAGTCACGCCGAGGCCGCGGAAAGTCTCCTCGTGATCGGGATCGTTGATCAGCGCCAGCGTCCGCGGCACGTCGAACTGCACGCTCGCCACCTGGCAGATCACCAGGTTGTCCTCATCATTGGGCGTCACCGCGAGTACCGCGTCCGCCTCGTAGGCCCCCGCCTCCTCCAGCACCGCCGGCGTGCTCCCCTCGCCACATACCACGACAGCGCTGAGCTTCCGCGATAGCCGCACACACTCCTCACGATTGCGGTTGATGATCGTAATCTGGTGCCCGCTGTTCATCAGCGAGCGGCTCAGGAAGTAGAGCAACTTGCCGCCGCCTACTACAAGCACTCTCATCGGTCCTGCGCCCTTCCGATACCATGGTCGCGCCGCAGGCTCTCCACGATCTCGTCGCTCACCAGCGTGGCGGGGCAGATCGTCTCAAGCCCCAGGTCATAGAAGATATCCTCGCGCTCTGGGTCCGACACGCGCGCAATCACGCGCTGCACTCCCAGCAGCTTCCGCGCCACCTGCCCCACCATCAGATTTATGTTGTCACTCTCGGTCGCGACGACTACCACGTCGGCATCCCGCACATCCGCATCATGCAAAGTGGCAAGCTCAGTGGCATCGCCCTCGACGCGGAAGCCGCTGTAGTCGGGAGAGAGAGACGCGAAGGCCGCCTCGCGGTTGTCTATGACCGTCACGTGATGCCCCAGCAGGCTCATGCGGTTCGCGACGATCGAGCCGAGACGCCCGCAGCCCACAACGACCACGAAAAGCTCTCCCTCCCCTCGCCCTCGCGGCTCCATCCGCGCTTCACGAGCGGAACTGTGTGATGGATGGCCCTTCGGCATACTGCTCCTCCCAACGGTGCGCCAGAAGACGAACAAGGCTGCGCCCGAGTCGCAATTCAATTCGTCTCCAGATGCCGACGAACCTGCAACCTTAAGGTGCTCGGCCCGTCCCCCCGCGGGAACGGGCCGCGCTCAACTACCCATCCGAGGGGTGGGCGTCAGAACCCCATCGGTCCCCGGCAGTAGCCCATGGACCAGCGCCAGGTGTTGAATGTATGCTGCTGGGCCATCCGCAGCGTCTCTCCCACCAGGAACGATCGTGTCATCTGATCGCGGATGTCATCACCGGCGCCGCCGCCTGCTGTCGCAGCGCCTGTCTGAGGCGCCGGGGGAGTCTCCGCAGCGGGGACTGTCGTCAGCCCCACGATGATCGTGCGCGCCTGCTCCTGCTGCTCCTGTGGCCCCAGCAGAAGCGCGTGGCGCAGCACACCCCACACACCCGGCAGGGTCAGCACGTCGCGCCGATCCTCATCGCTAAAGCCCCCCCATGCGTCCGTCAGTTGGCCACGGATCTCGGCTACCACGTCGGCCTCTATGTCCCCGATACCCGCCTGCGGCTCGCGATGCAGTAGCTCAGAAAGCGCGGTAAGCTCAGCGTATGCCTGTGCGGCAACCGCCGTGAGCGCCGGCTGACCCGCCGCGACAATCTGCTCGCCCGCCGCGATGCGCTCGCGCACCATCCCAACCACCGGATCGTTCGGGTCACTCTCATTGAGCCATTCGATCAGCACACCATGCAGGTCGCGCTGCAACTCTGCCAGTGGCTCCTGGTCGAGGCTCATGACCTGCTGTGCGAGCGGCACGTACATGGCCAGATCCTGCGCGGGGTCATCCGCCCCGCCCCAGTCGCGCGTAAGCTCACGCGCCACCAGTTGCTCGCTCTCCACGCTCAGCGGCTGCCCGAGTGAGAACTCCAGCACGAAGATAAACGAGTTTACGATCTCCTGCGCCTCAGGCGAGAGCGTCGCACCGGTGGGAGGCTGCGAACCGCGGCCGGGGGCGAGCGAGCCCATCACCACCTGCAGCACCTCAAGCGCCGCCGGGCGATCGTAGCCTGCCGCCGGGGCCGAATATGAGAACCACAGAGCCTGACCTGCGTCCGCATCTTTCACGACGACGATATCGCCGGCTTGCGGGATGCCCCCGTCAGTAAAGCTTACCTCCGCGTAGGCTGCGCTACCATCGTCCTCCGTCCGCCAGTTGCTCGCACTCAGGCCGGGATTGCCCGCCGCCAGCAGGCTGATCATCTGATGCGCATGCTCCTGCGCGGACTTCTGCGAGTCGTAGGGCAGCGCGATGATCGAGATCTGCCGACCATCGCCCGCCTCAATCGCGATGACTGATGCTTCCTCCGTCACCTGCCATCCCGCCGGGTGGTGGAGCGAGAACGAGCCATCCTCCGAAACGTACTTCTGCCAGCCATCAGCATGCGCGACAGCGACAGCCGATAGCAGGGTGAGACACAGGAGCGGCCCAACGAGGCGCTTCATCTTCATTCCGACCCTTCTTGCCGGCCAGTATTGCCTTCTGCGAGGCGCCGGACGCCATGTACTTCCACCACGCGTGCCGGTGGTCCTTCGTCTCAGCGCGCTTTCGCGGATGGGATCGAGAGAATGTGGATGCTGACGCCGGTGGCGACAATCAGCAGCAGGGCACGGATGGCGGTGATCTCCACGAAGTAGATCACGGAGATGAGTATTGTCAGCCACAGGAGGGAGAGCGCCGTGATCTTGGTCCGCACCGGGATGCCAGCGCCGCTGAGGTAGTCCCTGATGTAGCGGCCGAGGATTCTATTGCCCAGCAGCCAGCGGTAGAAGCGGGGTGAGCTGCGGATGTAGCAGGCCGCCGCCAGCAGCAGAAAGGGCGTTGTCGGCAGCACTGGCACGACTACGCCGATCGCGCCGACTGCTACGAACAGAGACCCCGCGGCGATCAGCGCGTATCTCTTCAGCCACATCAGCATTTCACCTCCCCGCGCGAAGCGTCCACCGCAGGTCCTGATCACCGATACTCTATGCTGATACTTTGCTCCCCCGAGGTCGAAGACCTGCCGCGGGGCATCGAAGCCCACATCAGGTGCTTCAGCAGCCTCTGCGGCGACTCTGGCAGTAGGGTGGACGACTGCCGCAGATGCTGCTCGATTGCGTCTCAATAGGTTGCAGGACACGTAATTGCCGGTACCGAAGGGCAGACTTGAGGTGCCTGGACATTCACATCAACCAAGCGGTGGTGGAGGTAGAGGATGGACACAAAGCCCGAGGTGAATGAGGAGAGCAAGCAGGAGCAACTGGAGCCCCTGAAGGAGGATGGCAAGGGGCACGGCCTGACTACCAACCAGGGCGTGAAGATCGAGCATACCGATGATGCGCTCAAAGCAGGCGAGCGCGGCCCGACACTCATGGAGGACTTCCACTTCCGTGAGAAGCTGACCCACTTCGACCACGAGATCATCCCCGAGCGCGTGGTCCATGCGCGCGGTTCAGGCGCCCATGGCGTCTTCGAATGCACGGAGGACATGTCGGAGTACACCATGGCAAGCTTCCTCTCAGAGCCGGGGAAGAAGACGCCGGTCTTCGTGCGCTTCTCGCAGGTGGTCGGTTTCCGTGGCTCCGCGGACACAGTGCGTGACGCGCGCGGCTTCGCGACCAAGTTCTACACCGACGACGGCAACTACGACCTCGTGGGCAACAACATCCCGATCTTCTTCATCCAGGACGCGATGAAGTTCCCCGACCTTGTGCATTCGATCAAGCCCGAACCCGACAGCCAGATGCCGCAGGCATCCGCGGCGCATGACACCTTCTGGGACTTCATCTCACAGCACCAGGAGACGACGGCCATGATAATGTGGCTGCTGTCTGACCGGGGCATCAATCTCAACTATCGGATGATGGAGGGCTTCGGCGTCAACACCTACCGGTTCGTGAACGCCGAGGGCAAGGCCCGCTTCGTCAAGTTCCACTGGAAGCCGGCGGCCGGCCTCGCGCAACTGGTCTGGGATGAGGCGCAGAAGATCGCGGGCAAGGACCCCGACTTCCAGCGCCGCGACCTGTGGGATTCCATCGAGAAGGGCAACTACCCCGAATTCGAGTTCGGAGTGCAGATGATCGACGAGGAGAATGAGTTCGACTTCGACTTCGATGTCCTCGACCCTACCAAGTTCTGGCCGGAAGAGGAAGTGCCGGTGAAGATCTGCGGCAAGATGACGCTCAACAAGAACCCGGATAACTTCTTCGCCGAGACCGAGCAGGTGGCGTTCCACCCCGGCAACGTCGTGCGCGGGATTGACGTCAGCAACGATCCGCTTCTGCAGGGGCGGTTGTTCTCCTACCTCGACACGCAGCTCATCCGGCTCGGCGGCCCGAACTTCCACGAGATCCCGATCAATCGCCCGGTTGCGGAGGTACACAACAACCAGCGCGACGGATACCACCGCATGCAGATCAACAAGGGCAAAGTCAGCTACTGGCCCAACTCCCTCGATGATGGCGATCCGCACCCGGTGCCGCGCGATGAGGGCGGCTACCACCACTACGAGGAGAAGGTCGAGGGGCGCAAGGTCCGCGCGCGCAGCGACAGCTTCATGGACTTCTTCAGCCAGGCGACGCTCTTCTGGAACAGCCAGACGAAGATCGAGAAGCAGCACATCATCAGGGCCTTCCACTTTGAGGTCGGTAAGGTCAAGGATAAGGAGATCAAGCGCCGCATCATCGAGCAGTTCACCCGCGTCGCCACCGAGTTGGGCGAGGCCATCGCCGACGGCCTCGGTATGCCCTCGGCGGAGGGAGTCGAGCCGACCGGTGTGACGAAGTCATCGCCGGCCGTCAGCTTCGACTACCGCAAGCCAGAGGGCGTCAAGGGCCGCAAGATCGCGGTGCTCGCCACGGACGGCGTGGACGCTGAGAACCTCATGAAGGTGAAGAAGTACTTCGCCGATCGTGGCGCCGAGGCCAACGTCGTCTCCACGCACGGAGGCATGCTTAAGGGCAAGGACGGCGACGAGGTCGAGGTGGATTACACCTTCAAGACCACCGCCTCGGTCCTCTTCGACGCCCTCTTGCTGCCGTGCGGCAAGGAGAGTGTGGAAAAGCTGAAGGAGACCGGCGAGGCACTGGGCTTTGTCAACGAGATGTTCGCGCACTGCAAGCCGATAGCCGCCTTCGGCACGGGCGTCGAACTGCTCGAGGCCTCGCAGATAATGAAGACGCAGATCGCCGACGGGGATGACCCGGTGAGCGATCAGGGCGTCGTCTCCATGCGCGGCAAGGAGATGATGGACCAGTTCAGCGAAGCCTTCGCCTCGGCAATAGAGCAGCACCGGCACTGGGATCGCGAGGCGAAGATGATGGTCCCGCACTAGACGCCGCGCGGCTCATCAACAGACAGCCCTCGAGGCCGGAGCCAACCCGCTCCGGCCTCACGCTCTCTGAATGCCGAGCCTCCGAAGGTCGCGCATGATGCGCTGCAGAAGATAGCCCGCGATGTCAGCGACCAAAGCAGCATCTCGCGGGTGATGACAATGACACAGCCACGCGGCTACTCCATCCCGTTAATCGACCTCAATGAAGAAGCACAGCGGCAGGTGATCGTAGATCGCGAGCCGGGGCAGTACCTCGGTCACCCCACCACCGTGCTGCTTGAGGACAACCGCACGATCTACTGCGTCTACCCGAAGGCCCACGGCCGCGGGGCGCTGGTGCTGAAGCGCAGCGATGACGCCGGCCTCACCTGGAGCGATCGCCTGCCGGTGCCGGAGAACTGGGCGACATCGCTTGAGGTGCCGACGATCTACCGCGTGGTGGACCCGCAGGGCGTGCGGCGACTGATCATCTTCTCCGGCCTCTACCCGGTGCGGATGACCGTCTCGGAGGACGACGGCGCCACCTGGACGCCGCTGGAGCCGATCGGCGACTTCGGCGGCGTGGTCGCGATGGCCGACTGTATGCGGCTCACGGACGGCCGCTACATGGCGGTCTTCCACGACGACGGCCGCTTCATGCACAACGAGGGGGAGCGCGGGCAGGCGGTCGTCTACCGCATCCTCTCGGAGGATGGCGGGCTGACCTGGAGCGAGCCTGAGGCACTGCTTACGCACCCGGAGGCCTTCCTCTGCGAGCCGGGGCTGGTGCGCTCACCCGATGGCGGCACGATCGCGATGCTGCTGCGCGAGAACTCGCGGCAGTTCAACTCCTTCGTGAGCATCACCGAGGATGAGGGCGATACGTGGAGTGGGCCGGTGGAGCTTCCGGGCGCCCTGACGGGTGATCG
This sequence comes from candidate division WS1 bacterium, assembly GCA_012522765.1. Taxonomy (GTDB): domain Bacteria; phylum Armatimonadota; class Zipacnadia; order Zipacnadales; family UBA5352; genus UBA5352. The sequence continues at coordinate 9,484 of JAAYJW010000452.1, forward strand.
GCACCAGGCGGTCTACGCGCCGGACGGGCGGCTCTTCGTGTCCTTCCGCGACACGACGCACGAGAGCCCGACGTGGGGCGACTGGGTCGGCTGGGTAGGCACGTGGGACGACATCGCGAACCTGCGCGAGGGGCAGTATCGCGTACGGCTCAAGGACAACACGAAGGGCGCCGACTGCGCCTATCCCGCGCTGGAGTTGCTGCCCGACGGGACGATCGTGGCGACCACCTACGGGCACTGGATCGAGGGCGAGGAGCCGTACATTCTCAGCGTGTGCTTCACACTCGAGGAGCTTGACGAGCGGGCGAGGTACGGGGACGGCGAGGCCAAGAGGCAAGCGGCAAGCGGCAAGCGGCAAGCGGCAAGCAGCAAGCGGCAAGCGGCAAGAGGCAAGCGGCAAGCGGCAAGCGGCA
>JAAYJW010000453.1 GCA_012522765.1 candidate division WS1 bacterium
CCCCCCCTCTCCCGCTTGCGAGATCCCGGCCGGAGGCGGGATCGAGCCAGGGAGAGGGGGCCGGGGGGTGAGGTAGCCCTCACTCATCGTCCCCACGCTCCGCATCGAGCACCAGCAGCGCGTCCTCCAGCCGCGGCTCGACCTCACGCGCCTCGCCCACGTCGTGCCCCCCGCGTCCGAGTGCCTCCGCAAGCGTCTCTGCGTCCGGGCCACCGGCATGAAGCGTCACACGCAGGCGGTCGCCGAGTCCAGACACCGTGCGCACTCCATCCATCGCCCGAAGCGCAGTCCGTGCACCGCGCTGATCGCCCACCGCAAGCTCCACCACGAGCCCTGTGTGCCGCTCGACCACTTCCTCCGGCACACCGGCTTCGACGAGCGAGCCGCCGGCGATGATGCCCACGCGCCCGCAGCGGGAGGCCTCGTCTGCGTCAGGCGTCGCCACCACTACCGTGACGCCCTCTGCCGGTAAGCCGTAGACAATGCTCCACAGGTCGCGCCGCGAGACCGGATCCACCCCGCGCGTTGGCTCATCCAGCAGCAGAACCTCCGGGCGGTGGATCAGCGCGCAGATCAGCGCCGCCTTCTGCTTCATGCCACCGGAGAGATCGGCCGCCAGCCGCCCGGTGAACTCCGCGAGGCCGGTTGCGTCCAGCAGTTCCGCACGGCGATCCCCCATCTCCCCGAGGTCCTGGCAGAACAGGTGCGCGAAGTAGTCAATGTTCTCATCGATGGTCAGGTGGCCGTGAAGCGGGAATGCCTGGGGGAGGTAGCCGAGCCGTCTCCGCGCCTGCTCGGGGTCCTGCTGCACATCCACCCCCGCGACCTCAATGTCCCCCGCGTCGGCCTGCAGGAGACCGCACAGCAGGCGCATGGTGGTCGTCTTGCCCGCCCCGTCTGAGCCAATGAGGCCGAAGATCTCCCCCGCACCCACCGACAGGTCCAGCGTGTCCACGGCCGTGAGGCCGCCGAAGTGCTTCGTAAGGCCCTCCGTGCGAACCGCGACTTCTGCCATCGCGGTCACTGCTCCCGGCGTGCGTGGAAGATGCTCACATCCGCGGGCATGCCCGGCTTGAGCCGCCCGTCGGCGTCATCCGGCCGCACGCGCACCTCAAACACCAGGCGCGTCCGCTCGGCCTCGGTGAGCACATACTTGGGGGTGAACTCCGCCTCCTGCGCGATCCAGATGACGGTGGCGGGGAAGGCGCCCTCCCAGCCGTCCACGGTGACCTCCCCGCTCTGGCCGATCTCCACCAGCGGCAACTCCGGCTCGGGCACAAACACCGTCACCCACAGGTCCTCCGGCGCGATCAGCGTCACCAGAGAGCTTCCCGGCGAGGCGACCTCACCCTCGCGGACATTCACGCTGTCCACGATGCCGCCCGAAGGCGCGGCTACCACATGCTTGCCCAGCGCCACCTGCGCCTCATCGGCGGCGGCTTCGGCACGCTCGGCCTCACTGCTGGCAACCTCGGTCTGCTGACGCGTAACCTGCACCTCACGGGAGCGGCTGCGAGCAAGCTGCACCGCCGCGCGCGCCTCGTCCACCTGCCGCCGCGCTACGCGGATCTGCTCATCTGTCGGCCCCGCCCGCAACGCCGCCAGATGCGCCCGCGCGGCCTCCGCCTGCTCCTGCGCCTGCGCAACCTGCGCTCGCGCCGCGCCGATGTCCTCCGAGCGCGTCCCGGCCTCCAGCAGTGCAAGCTGCTGCGCCGCCTGCCGCCGGGCCGCCTCGGCGCGCGATACCTCCGCCTCAGCCGCTCTGATCGTCTGCTCGCGAGGGCCCTCCAGCGCACGATCCAGCGCCGCCTGAGCCGAACGCACCGCCTCCTGAGCGGTCTCCGCCGCAGTCTGCGCCTGCTCGAGCCGATCCTCTGAGATCACGCCCTCGGAGTAGAGCGAGCGCATCCGCTCGTGATCCGTCAGCGCCTTCTGCGCACGCACACGCACCGTCTCCAGCGCCGCCCGGGCCTGCTCAATGTCCTGCGAGCGCGTCCCCGCACGCAATTCATCAAGGCGCGCCTGCGCGGCGCGCGTTGCCTGATCGGCGCCGGCGACCGCCGACCGCGCCTGCTCGATCTCCTGCGGCCGCGGTCCCTCCACTGCCTTCGCAAGCCTCTCCCGCGCGGCAGTCACGGCCGCCTCGGCCTGCCGCACCGTCGCCTCAGCCTGCCGGATCGTCTCCGGCCGCGAACCCGACAGCAGGTCCGCAAGCCGCGCCTGTGCAGTCTCAAGAGCCTGCTCGGCCTGCCGCACCTGCGCGGCAAGCACATCGTCCTGCACCGAGGCCGCCACCGCCGACTGTGATTCGCGTCCACGCGCCGCTTCGCTCGCGGCCTCGGCCTGAGACAGTCGCGTCTCACCAAGCTCCGTCGCAAGCTCCGCGATCAGTTGCCCCGCGGTCACCACGTCGCCGCGCTCGACCAGCACCTGCTCGACGCGTCCCGCGATCTCCGAACCAACCTCAGTCGTCTCCGCCTCGACGGTGCCGGATAGCTCAAGGCGATCGGATGGCCCCTCCGGGTCGCGCAGCACGAACCACCAGACGGCCACGCCGATCAGAACGAGCACGATGATCACTGGGATGATTGACCGTCTCATTGCCTCAAGCCTCACTCGATCACAATCGCGCCGGGGTCGAAATCCACCTCAGGATAGACCGGGGCCATCTCCCGCAGCGTCGCCGCAACGATCTCCGCCACGATCATGTTGCGGTACCACTTGCGGTTGGCCGGGATGATCTGCCACGGCGCTACCTCCGTGGAGCACTCCGTCAGCGCCTCCTCGTAGGCCGCCATGTAGTCATCCCAGCGGGCGCGCTCGCTCAGATCGCCCGGCGAGAACTTCCAGTGCTTCTCCGGATTGTCCAGTCGCGCCTGTAGCCGCTCCCGCTGCTCCTCCTTTGATATGCATAGGAAGAGCTTGAGAACGCGCGTCCCGCAATCGGCGAGAAGTTCCTCGAACTCGTTGATCTGATTGTACCTCCTGCGCCAGACGGCTTCCGGCACAAGCTCATGCACCCGCACGACGAGCACATCCTCGTAGTGGGAGCGGTTGAAGATCACAATCTCGCCGCGGCGGGGCGTCTGCTGGTGGATGCGCCAGAGGAAATCATGCGCCAGTTCTTCGGTGGTCGGTACCTTGAAGCTCGCGACGCGGCAGCCGGATGGGTTGAGGCCGCGGAAGGTGTGGCGAATCGTCCCATCCTTGCCGCCGGTATCGGGGGCCTGCAGCACTATCAGCAGCGACTGCCGCCCCTCGGCGTAGAGGCGGCTCTGAAGCTCCCGCATCTCCTCGCGCGCGGCATCAGTGCGCTCTTTGACTACCTCGTCACGTTTCTTCAGCCCTTCGTGGAAATCCGGGTCAATCTCGTCCAGCCGCACCCTGGTTCCGGGGACAACCGTCGTGAAATGCTCCATCCTCGCCTCCTCACGTGTTCACGCGGCGGGCCAGCACCTGCCATGCATCGCGATGGACACTTCTCTCTGATGGCATTCGGCCGATCTCAAGCACCCCTCTTACTCGCGTGATATCAATCAGCTCAAAGGCCGCCAGCCATGCGCGCAGATCCTCTTCATCAAAGAAGTGGTGGAGTATCCCCGTCTCCGGGCCCTCGGTTAGTTGGAATGAGTTGTGCTCAAGCTGCGTTCCCTCGCCGCAGCGCCAGTCCCAGGTGTTGAGGACCGTCAGCAGCACTTCCCCACCATCGCGAAGTGTGCGATGTATCTCATCAATCGCGGCCTGCAGATCAGCGCGCAAGCCGTGGTTGAGTACGTTAGTCGCGACCGTGGCGTCAAAGCACCCGTCCGCGAAGGGCATCCGCCCCATGTCGCTACGCACCAGCACCCGCGGCAGCGCCAGGTCGTCAAGCAGCGCCGAGGTGGCCGCCAGACCGGGAAGTGCGATGTCACTGCCAACTACTAGGAAGTGCTGCGTTTGCAGGAAAGCCGTGTGACGACCGGCGCCGCAGCCGAGATCGTGTATGAGCCTGACGCCAAGTTCGCGCCAGCGCGCAGCGATTGCCACCACGGCAGGGTCGGGGCCCTTCCAGTGGTAGCGCCGATCCTCGTACAACTCACTCCATGCGCGCGGATTATCCACGGTCGCCTCCCTCTCCCCCGCGAAACATGTGCCTACCGCACCTCAAACACCTTCACATCATCCCACCACGCCACGTCCTCCTCGGTCTGCTGGCCGTCCATCGACAGCAGAATCACCAGCCACTTCGTCCCCTCCGGAGCGCTCACGACGCCGATCATCTGCTGCCAGTCGCCGTCGGTGCCGTGGGCCGTCAGGAATCGATCCTCATGCTCGGCATGCCACTTGTTCTCCTCCGTCTTCCATCTTACCCGCACCGACGAATGTCCCTCCCCGGTTTGTCTCTGCCATACCGAGACAGCATACCGCCGCCCCGGCGTCACCTCGGCCGATCCGATCAGGCAGCCGCTGCGCACAGCCGTCATCGTGGCCGAACCCGGAGCATCATGCCCCACGGCGCCATCCCATCCGGGGTTGCCCTCGGAGCCGGCCGCCGCGCTCTGCCAGAAGCTCCACCCCGAAGGCGCGCCCTCAGTCTGCCAGTCCGCCGCCTCTGCGCCCGGAGCCGCCTCGCCCTCGGCGGCGTCGAAGTGCGCGTTTTGCAGCAGGTTCTCCGCGTCACCCGTCTCCTCAATCAGTCGCGCGGCGTACAGGGTCGGTTCGATGACGGACCAGAACATCTCCTCGACGCCCGGCAGCTTCTCGCCCCATCGCACCGCGTCCGCCCTCGCGTGCGGACTCGGCCACCAACTCGCCTGCTCGCCGTAGAGCCAGACGTACTCATCGGCGGCATTGAGCGCGCTGATGAGATTCGCCTCCAGCCTCTCCACCGGCGTCTGATCGCCGGGGTCGATGTACCAAGAGGACTCGGGCGGATTCGCGTAAGCATCAAGATAGATGCCGAAGCCCACCTGCACCTGCGCCCGGTAGCGGTAGCGGTTTTCCGGCGAGATCAGCCGCTGGCACCTGTTGCGAATCAGGTTGGCCGCGGCCAAATGCTCAACGTCGCTGTTGTAGTGGTAGGCGCTCTCGCAGCCATCAACCAGCGTTACCCGCTCGCCGACGGTGTCAAGCCATCCGTCAATGAAAGCCGGGTAGAGCCCGTAGCGGCTTGTTGCCAGCGCGGGCGTGGGCTGGTCTATCTGCGGGCCGAAGATCGAGAGCATGAAGAGGCTGAGGATCGTGATATCCGGGTGCTCTTCCGTGACTGCGGCCATCACCTCGCCACCGCGTTTGCGGGCCATGGCGCGATATTCATCGAAAGTATGCTGATCCGCCTGCGACTGATCCTTGTAGCCGAACTGCGCGTTGCGGTAGCTCTCCGGGTCGAAGAGTATGCCGGCGATGCCGCCCTCCTTCGCCACTCGAGCCGCCGTCCGCCAGTGATCCACGATGATCGCCCAGCCCTCGTCGTCGAACCAGTCCACGTCACCGGGAGTAGCTTTGATGTCGAGGAAGTTGTGCGTCAGCCGCTCCGGCTTTGCGGCGGCAAGGTCCTCGATGATCTGTGCGATGTCCTCCGGCTTCCACTCATCGCGCCCATGCGCGAAGTCGAGGAAGGGCGTGTTGCCCCGCCCCGTGAAGCGCAGCGAACTGCCGCGGAAGGGAAGCTGGTCCATCAGTTCGTAGTTCGCGCGCAGCCGCTCGGCGTTGGGCATATCCCACCCGACGGCGATCAGCTTCTTCTCGCTCAGGTCGGCGGCGCCGCAGACGCCCGCGGCGACGCAGATGATGCCCAGCATCGTCATCGCGGTCCGGCCTGTCCTCATATTGATCGTCCCTTCATGCATCCAGCGCGCATCAATCCACCCGGAAGATCATCACGTCATCGTACCAGAGCATGTCCTCCGACGAGCGCTGTCCGGTAGCACTGAGCAGCGGCACGATGTATCCAGCGCCATCGGGCACCGTGACGACGCCCGCCAACTGAGACCAGTCATCATCCGGGCCGCCCGCATCTATCATCACATCCAGCGAGGGCATGTACCACTTGTCATCGGGATCCTGCCAGCGCACACGGATGGACGCATCGCCCGAGCCCTCGACCTTCCGCCAGGCGACCACCACGTAGCGCTCGCCCGGCTTCACTTCTGCCTTCTGCAGGAAGCAGCCGTTGGTCATGCCGGCCATGCGCGCCGCACCGGGCCCAGTGCGTCCCACCTGGCTGTCCCACGCGAAAGTCCCGGTTGAGTCGGGGTGCTGCCATGAACTCCAGCCCGCCGGCGCTCCCTCCGCCACCCAGTCATCGGCCTGCTGGAAGTCCACACCCTCGGCGGCATCCGGAGAGAAGCTTCCGTTCACCAGCAGATTCTCAGCGGCGTCTCCCATCTCGGCGAGTTTCCTGAGGGCGAAGCCGATCGGATCGCCGGCGGCCCGCATCTGATCGGTGATCCCCGGCAGCGCCTCCTCCCACGGCTGCTGCGCGCGCGGGTGTGAATTCGGCCACCACGAGGCCTTCTCGCCGTAGACCCACACATACTCATCGGCGACATCAAGCGCGTAGCGGACATTCACGCCGAGACGCTCGACACGCTCCATACCCATGGGATCTACGTAATATCTGTTGTCCGGCGGGTTGATATAAGGGTCGAGATACATGCCGAACCCGACCTGCACCTGCGCCCGGTACTTGGCCCGGTTCTCCGGCGAGACCAGCCACTGGCAGTCGCTCTTGATGCGGTTGTACGCCGCGAGATACTCCATCTGCGAGTTGTACAGATATGCTGACTCGCAACCGTCGACGAGCGTCAGCGTCGGGGGGATAACATCAAGCCAGCCATCTATGAAGCCCGGGAACAGGTCGTAGCCACCGCCGGCGAGCGCCTTGACCGGGTCGGGCCGCTGAGCCGCCATGGCGTTGACCGAGTTCATGAAGTAGCAGAACAGCGTCATCTCCGGGTACTCATCGGCGATCGCCTGCATGACCTGCGCGCCACGCTCGCGAGCCTTCGCGTGGTACTCCAGGAAGTCGTGCTGCTCATAGCCCTCCTGCGAGGTCCAGGCGAACTGCCGGAACGGCTCGTTGTAGGGCTCGGGGTCGAAGAGGATGCCCTTCATCCCGCCCTCGCGGGCGACGCGGGCGGCGATGCGCCAGTGCTCGACGATGCTCGCCCAGCCCTCGTCGTCGAACCAGTCCACATTGCCGGGGTTCGCGTTCATCTGCAGGAA
>JAAYJW010000454.1 GCA_012522765.1 candidate division WS1 bacterium
CTGAGAGGATCGCATGCTGCACCTCGGTGAAGCCGCTGCAGATCGTCGCGCCCTGCCGCAGTGAGGCCAGCGGCGAGAGCATCGCCTGCACGCGCGCCCCCGTCGGCGAGTAGATCACCAGCCGGTGGGCGAGGAAGCAGGCGGCTATCACGCGCTCCTCGTCGCTGTCGAAGAGACCCGCGATCATATCGCCAAGCTCGTCGAGGATCGTCGGCGAGAGCAGGTTGAACTCGAGGTTCGAGCCCCTGCGGTCGCGGAGTATCCAGTCGCCCTTCGCGCCGCCCCACCAGCCCATCTCCGGGAAATCCGGCAGGCGCCCGAGTATCCACCGCCGCAGCTTCGGCTGGAAGTCGGGATCGGATGGCTCCGGACGCGCGGGCGGCTCGCCCTCGAACCAGCGCACTCCGTGCTTGAGCACGATGATCGCGCCGCCATGCCGCGGGTTGTGCCCCGCCGAGAAGTGCGACCGGTAGGAAACCTCCCCGTCCACGCTCAGCGTCAGTTCGATCTCCTGATAGCGCCACTCGCGCGAGTCAAGCTCGAAACGGAGCTGTGCCTGCTCCGAACCGTTCGCAGAAAGCGCTATCTTCGCACTGTCGCGGGACTCGTGCCCCTCACACCATGCGCGGATCTCAGCCGTCACCTCCTGCGGCTCAGCCGCCAGGTTCTCCACCTCAAGTTGAAGCTGGTTCCAGTCGTGGTAGACCTCGCCAAAGTCGAACCCGGCCACACGGCAGGGCGTCCCCGCGGCCAGCAGTTCGCCGAAGTCCCACGGCGACTGCGACTCGCCCCGCAGCGGGTTCCACGAGGTCTCAACGAGGTAGCGGCCGACGTAGCGACGCTGGACGATGTTGAAGCCGCAGGTGAGCAGGTCATCCGCCGACTGCCAGCCGATCAGGTCCAGCGGGATGCGCACCAGCGAGTACCAGGCGTCGTCGCCGACTTCGCTCTTCAGCGACCATGCATCCGGCTCGATCGGCTCATCCTCCTGCACACGGTCGCAGCGCAGGGCGAACTGCATCACGCTGCGGCGGGAGGCGACGCGCGCCCCGCTGCTGTCCCACTGGAGCCGGAGGTAATCCCGATGGTTGTGCGCGGGGTCGAGCATGATCTCCAGGCTGTCATTGCGCGGGATGTCCTCAGGATCGCCATCCTTTGCGCCGGGGCGGACGGAGCCGGTCGCCGTGATCTCCGCGCGGATCAGCACGAGGAGCGCGTCATCCTCCAGCCACACCGCGAACGCCGTCTCCTCCTCGGGGATCGCCTGGAGCGAGTCGATGGTGCGGAAGTCCCTCTCGGCGTGCCTGACACCCTGCCATCGTTCGGCAATAGACGCGGCATCTGCGGGCGGCGTCGGCAGAGGCGTGGTGACACGAAAGCCCTGTCGTGAATTGCCTCGGAACATGAGGTAGAATCTCCTCGGTGACGATCGCGATGTTCTGCACAGGCAGTTTCTCCTGACGAAGCCTCGCGACCTTCGCGGAGTCGCGGTGGGAGGGGAGACGGGCTCTGCGGAGAATACCGAGGCGCATTCTGTCGCGGATGGAGGAAGATGATGAGAGCGCCCTCCCTCGGACGGATCATGCTCGGAGTCTCGCTTGCGCTGGTCGCGTCGGGCAGCGGCAGCGCGCAGGAGGTGCCGCCGGTGCCGTTCTACGCGGACAAGATGAACCTGCTCGTCTACCTTGATGACGAGGGTGAGCACCCGGTCACCACGCTCGACGAGTGGGCGGTGCGCCGCAGTCACATCCTGGCAAACATGCAGCTTGTGATGGGGCCGCTGCCGGGGCCGGAGCGGAAGGTGCCGCTGGATGTGCAGGTAGTCGAGGAGGAACAGCTTGATGGCCTGACGCGGAAGAAGATCACCTACGCCTCCGAGAGTGGCCATCGTGTGCCGGCGTATCTTCTCATCCCCGACGATCTCGCCGGACCGGCCCCCGCGGCGCTGTGTCTGCATGGCTCGGGCGGCGCGCGCGGACGCACCGCCGGCCTCGGCGAGGACTACCCGCGCTATGCGCTGGAGCTTGCGCAGCGAGGCTACGTGACCATCGCCCCTGACTACCCGCTCTTTGGCGGCAATAAGGTGGACCTGGCGGCGCTCGGCTACGTCAGCGGCACGATGAAGGGTGTCTGGGACCACATGCGGGCGGTGGACGTGCTGCTGTCGCTGCCGGAGGTGGACGCGGAGCGGATCGCCTGCATCGGCGTCTCACTCGGCGGGCACAACTCGCTCTTCGTCTCCGCCTTCGATGAGCGCATCGCGGCCATCGTCACAAGTGTCGGCTTCGATTCCTTCGCGGACTACATGGGCGGCAACCTGAGCGGCTGGTGTCAGGGCTGCTACATGCCTCGCATCGCGACGGAGTATGACAAAGATCCCGCGCGGCTGCCCTTCGACTTCCCTGAGGTGCTTGGTGTGCTCGCGCCGCGTCCGCTGTACATCCACGCGCCGCTGGGCGATTCCAACTTCAAGGTGGAGAGCGTGCGCCGGTGCATCGAGGCTGCGGCGCCGGTGTATCGCCTCTTCGACGCGGAAGAGAGCCTCATCGCGGTGCATCCCGAGGGCGGCCACGGCTTCCCGCCGGAGGCGCGCGAAGAGGCCTACCGCTTCCTCGATTCCGTGCTGGCGCACAGCAGGTGATGGCGACTGTTCCCGCGACCTGCCTCAGGCGCTGAGGCCGGGGATCTCGCGTTCGGATTGGCCGAGATTGCAGCCCGCCGCAATCAGCGTCTGCTGCAACTCCACGCGATCCACCTTGCGCGGGGTGATGTCGTGCTTGAGCGAGAGCGCCGTGGCGTGACCGGCGGCTTCTCCCATCGCGTTGCAGCACATCACCAGGCGCGTCGCAGATTGGCCGGGGAAGTCCGCCGAGAGGCAGCGGCCCGCCACCAGCAGGTTGTCTATCCCCTGCGGCACGAGGCAGCGGTAGGGCACGTCGTAGTGCGTCTTCTGCCGCTCATCCTGCAGTTCATCGCCGGTTCTGCCCGCATAGTCGCTGAGGGCGTCGGGGCCACCCGGCGGGAATGACGATGAGCCGAAGCCGTCGAGCCCCGCTGTGATGTAACGCGTCTCGCCATCAACTACCGCCTCGAACCACTTCTGATTGCCCGGACCGGTGGGGTTGTGCACGTCGAAGCCGCGCCAGGTGATGGCGATCACATCATCGAACTTCGCGCGCCGGGCCACGTCCCAGCCGGTCAGCACGTACTCTCCGAGGACACGCCGCGAGTCGCGTACACCAAGCAGCGGCGCGGTGTCAATCAGCCACGACTTCGCGAAGCCCGGCACCGACTTGCGGATGAACTTCCACAGAATGTCGCACTGCTCGCGGCCCTCGAGGTACATGCGCGTGAGGTCACGCGTCTCCAGCGGCTTGCAGTTGCGGGAGTGGGCGAAGCAGATGGAGACTTCGTCCATCCCGCAGTGCTCCGGGCGCCCGGGCACGTGCGTCATCCAGTTGAGATGGTTGTCAATCGGGTAGGGGAGGTCGCCGCTCTGCAGCGCCCGCTCAATCAGCGCCTCCCAGCGCGGGTCGGTGGCCTTGAACTCGCTCGTCTGGTAGGCGTCCCAGTCCACGCCGCCGAGACGGAACTCCAGCGAGCAGCCCTGCGTGTAGCCGTCTCGCTCGCGCCCAACGCTGTACTCGCAGCCGGCGTAGTAAGCCGCGTCGGCGTCGCCGGAGCAGTCAATCACGCGCCTGCCGAGGATCGCCTGCCGCCCTGACTTCGACTCGATCACCACGCCGCAGATGGCGCCGTCGCGCACGATCGAGTCAACCACGGTGGTGACAAAGAGGATGTCGCAGCCCGCGCCGGTGACCATGCGGTCGAGCACCAGCTTGTGCTTCTCCGGGTCGCTGTTGCGGTGCCAGTGCCCGTCCACGGCCTCAAGCTCGCGGATCATCTCCTCGCCGATCCCGGAGCGGTAGTCGAGCGGTATGTTGACCAGCCCCATCGTGGCGAGGCCACCGAGGGCCGAGGTCTGTTCGACCACCAGTGTGCTGCAGCCGCCGCGCGCCGCCGCGATGGCAGCGCCGACTCCCGCGATCCCTCCGCCCACCACTATCACGTCATACTCCGACTCCACCGGCAGCGTCCGCTGCGGCTCCACGACACCGTCCCGTGTCGCCTTATACTCCAGCATCTTCGGGTCACTCCCCTGTTGTGTGACAGACAGACGTCCTATGCTTCCGAGTGCTCTATCCGCTCAATCGCTTCGGATGGGCAGTTGTCATAGCAGCGGCCGCAACCGGTGCATTTCTCCTGGTTGATGTGCGCTCCGTCGCGATCGAACGTGATGGCGTCGAAGTTGCATTCCTGCACACACCAGCCGCATTTCGTGCAGCCACGCGTTACGGCGTAAGTTACCCTCATGTCAGCCTTCATTCAGACCTGTGATCTGTGACCGACCTCGCCACCTATTCCACGTTATGGCCTGCGGACCTCCGGCGGTTGCCCTGGTACGCAAGCTTCCCTCGGGATGTTGGCGAGGAGTAACATCGGCCCGATCTGGGTAACCCCGTTGAAGAGTGAAGAACCCGCTCATCCGCCCATCCGCGTTTGGAGACAGGTGATTGTATGCGCCGCAAACCGCGCCTCCTCGTCTGCATGATCGGCATACTTGTAACCGCGGCCGCTGTGTCTGCGCAGCAGTGGCCACGCATAGAACGCCCCGCTGATGGCGTCACGCTTGTTTATGACGACTACGGCGCCTGGGGCGGCGCCTCGATGGGCACCTCGCACCAGACGAAGCCGGACTACCACGTCCGCAAGCACCTCGACCTCTCGGCTGTGCCACAATCTGTCTTCGACAGGGCAAAGCAAGCGCGCCTGCTGGTCTACATGGCGGCTCAGGACTACTCGTGGAACCTGCCCGGGGTGGAGGAGAACGGTCTCGACGAGAACTTCGAGATCGCGGTGAACGGCAACGTCTATCACTACCGCACCTCCGATGTCCGCGGCGCCAGGGCTGACTCTTCCGGCACCCTCCGCTGGAGCTGGCAGCAGTTCGACGTGCCGCTGCGCGATCTGGTGCGCGGCGACAACGTGATCGAGTTCCGCAAATCCGCCCGCGATGAACCGCCCTTTGACGACTTCATCTATGTCGGAATAGATAACACCGAGAGCCACGGCCACTCGGAGTACCGTGAGGGGGAGGCTGACTGGACCGGTTCGCAGCTCAACTCAATCAACGCCACGGGCGAATACATGGTGCGCGTTGCGTTCCTCGAGAGCGAGCAATTGACGACATCCACGTGGCTTCCCGGTGAGGATCGCGTGGCCCCGATGGGCTATGTTGACGCCACTTCGGTAGTTCGGGACGGGATGCTCCGACTGCGCACCGATGACTACGTGAAGGTCGAGTTCGATCCGGATGCGTTCGACCCCGGTCGGCCGATGCGGATCACGGTCGAGAACGTGGGCGCGGCGCCTCGAATCGTCGTCACCGATGAACAGGAGCGTCCGCTTGACCTGCCGCTTCAGCCGGTGGGGCGCAGCTTCCGCGTTGATGTCCCCGCCGACACGCACCCGGACATCCTCTACATCGGCGCGGCCGAGGTCGCCGACAGCTTCATCCGCTCAGTCACCTTCGAGTACTCCGAGGGTTTCACGCTCGACCCGCCGCGCGTCAACATGGCTCCACGCATTTCCAGCCCGGCTGGCCGCCGCGTGAGTCAGCCCGGACGCTGCGAGATCACTGAGGGAGGCGTAACGCTCCAGGATGGGGCGATCCAGTGTAGCTTCGCCACCCGGCCCGCGCTGCGAATGACCTCCCTCTACAACAACTACGCCGATGCCCAGATGCTGCGGTATCCTGAGCAGACGCATCTGTTCCTGCTGGAGATCGCCGGCAGGCGCTACGGCGCCGAGGACTTCGACGTTGAGGTGATCGGCCATACCGAGGACAACCGCGGCTTTGTCGCCTCGCTCCTGCTGCCCGAGCATGACCTGCGGGCAACGCTTGAGGTGGCACTGGCCGATTCGGGGCAGTTGAGCATGTACCTCGCCATGGCAAACGCCGGTGACACGGCCATTGACTTCAAGACCGCATTCCCTCAGCTTGGCGGCCTCGCGATATCCGGTAATCCCGCGGACGACTACTACATGTTCCCGGCGTGGGGCGGCATCATCGCCTCCGCCAACACCAGCCTGCGCACCGCCTACGGCGAGAACACCGCGTGGTGGCAGATGATTGATCTCTTCTCGCCCGATCGTGGCGCCGGAATGGCCCTGCGCTGCC
>JAAYJW010000455.1 GCA_012522765.1 candidate division WS1 bacterium
AGGTGTCGTGACGCTCAGCGTCACATGGCCCGAGCCAGCGGAGATCGACGCCCAACTGATCCCTCAACTCAGTCAGCGGATTGATGTTGAGATCGTAGACCCGGCGACCGACGAGGTGCTTGTCAGCGACAGCATCCAGCGCCCGACGGCCGCCCCGTGGACGGTCCAGAAGACCTATGAGGGCGTTAGCGCCTCGAGTGACGCGGTTCTCACCGCGAACGCCTACCCGAACGCAACGGCAACCAACGGCGAGGTCGCTCAGGCGACGGGGACGATGCACATCGTGATCCCGGCCAACGGGACGGCCTACCCGCTCACCGGGCAGGCCGGCGACCCGATCGACCTCTCGCTGGGTTCGACGGTGACCGAGGTACAGGTGACGGTCACGCCGGCATCGATAGGCGTCGGCGGCACGGCGCAGGCGACGGCGACCGCGCTCAACGCGGACAACGAAACCGTGCTTGTGCCCGGCTTCGACTGGTCCACCAGCAACAGCAACATCTCCGTGGAGCAGAACAGCAGTGTGACCGGCGAGATCATCGGCACAGGTGATGTCATCGCCACCGAGACTGAGTCCGGCGTTTCGGGCTCTGCGACGGTAACGGTGATCTGTGTGGTGCCGCAGATCGCTGAGCCGACTCTGACCACCGATCCAGACCCGATGAGCGCATCGGGCGGCACGGCCACAGTCAGCGCGCAGATCACCGATCCGCGCGGTGTGGCCAGTGCGACGGTCGTAGTGACCCGACCCGATAGCTCCACCCAGCAGGTGGCGATGACGCAGACCAACGGTGCCTGGCAGGCGACCTACGCCATCCCGGCCAATACCACGGACGCCGATGCCACGTACAGCTTTGCAGTCGTGGCCACCAACAACGACGGCTGCGACACGGACGCTGTGGCGGCAGGTAGCGTCGTTGTACCCGGCCCGCCGCTGGTTTCGGGCACGGTCACCCGCTACCACGTCACCCCGGCGCTCAACGGCCAGCCCCTCGAGGGCGTGCCGGTGTGGATCAGCGGCACCGACCACTGGACGCGGACCGACGCTGACGGCAACTACAGCTTCCGGGTTGCGCCCGGTAGCTACACCATCAACGCCGACGGCCTGCTGTACAACGCTGCGCCCGGCGACCAGACCGCCAAGCCGCTGAGCGTCGCCGGCAGCAACGTGACGGTCAACTTCCAGTTGCAGTCACTGCCCGGCACGCCGCCCGACCAGGGCGCGGTGCATGGCTTTGTGTTGACCGCGGCCGGAACGCCTCTGCCGAACGTGAACGTTGGGGTGGGCGATCGGAGCGCAGCCACCGATGGCAACGGTGAGTACCTGATCTACCAGTGGGGCGGACTGCCCTACACGGTAACACCTGCGCTCGCCGGCTACACCTTCGCCCCGGCGAACCAGGCGGTAAGCATCAACTCTGGCATGGTCCATGAACTGGACGACTTCATCGGCAGCAACTGAGCGCACACGTCACTGAACGACCCATGGGCGCGGCCGGAACTCCGGCCGCGCCCTCTTCTATGGTGCGCCCGCGCCCCCGCCCACCCGCAGGTGCAGCAGCACAATGAGCTGCAGAAGCGAGGCTGCGTCGTCCCGGAGCGACGAACAGGCGAGACTGTAGAGTGGCCCGTCTCATTTGTATAACCACTATCAGTGGTCAATAGACCACAATTTGTGGTATACTCCGGCTGCCATGGAGACGACACGACAGGGAGACGGTGCGGCTCAGCGGCTGTTCGGGAGGACGCGCACAGCGATCCTCGGGCTGCTCTATGCGCACCCGGACCGGGAGTTCTACCAGCAGGAGATCACGCAGGCTGCGGGCGTGAACCAGAGCGCGGTGCAGCGCGAGCTGCAGAACCTCGAGGACGCGGGGCTGGTCACGCGCAGGCAGGACGGTCGCCGTGTCTACTACGGGGCCAACGAGGCATCGCCGCTGTTCCCCGACCTGGAGAGCATCGTCCGTAAGACCGTGGGGCTTGCCGACGTAATCAGGGTCGCTCTGGAGCCGCTCGGGGACAGGATCGAGGTGGCCTTCGTTTTCGGCTCACTGGCCGCGGGGGACGCGACCGAGGAGAGCGATGTGGACCTGATGGTCATCGGGCAGGTGGGCCTGCGGGACGTGGCGCCACTGGTCTCGAAGATCGGGAGCGCCCTGGGCCGAGAGGTGAATCCGGTGACCATATCGCCGCAGGAGTGGGCTGAGCGGCTGGCTCAAAGCGATCACTTCATCGGTAATGTAGCACGTGGACCGAAGCTTTTCATCGTGGGTGACGCGAGTGAACTTGAGTGAGATGGCGCGGAAGGGGCGCCTCAGAAGGCATGATACCTCAGCCCAGGAGGTCGCTGACCTCCTGCGCATTGTAGATGCGGGCCTCGCGGACGCGCGGGTCGAGGCGATCTCAGTGGACCGTCGCTTCTGTGCTGCATACGACGCAGCGCGTGCCCTTGCGGACCTGGTGCTGCGCTCTGCGGGCTATCGGACTGTGGGTGCGGGTCGACATGTTACTGTCTTTGAGGCACTGCCGCTTGTGCTCGGGGAGGGCTTCACTAACCTGGGTGAATACCTGAACACCTGTCGGGCCAAGCGGAATACATCAGAGTACGATCGCGTGGGCGAGATCATGTCCGGAGAGGTGACCGAGTTGATCGAGGCGGTCGAGGGCCTGCGCGCGGAAGTCATCGAGTGGCTGCAGACACATCATGGGGGACTGTGGCAGCCGGAAGAATGAGGGACCCCGAAGTTCCCGATCCAGAGCCTCGCCGCGATCTGCGGCAACTCTCGTGGAGGACTCCGCCAGCCCCTCGGGGAAGCGACACGGGCACATCACGCCCACGAACTGAGGGTGGTCGCTGTGAGTTCGCCCAATCTCGTGTTCTTCTTTTCCGA
>JAAYJW010000061.1 GCA_012522765.1 candidate division WS1 bacterium
ATGCCGCTCCCGGTGCAGACAAAGGCGCTGGTCCGCTGGCCCGACCGCAGCATCAAGTGGCTGCTGCTCAGCGCGAACGTCTCGCTGCAGGCGAACGAGACGAAGACGCTTCAGCTTGCGCTGGGCACCGACGTCCGGCCGATCATGCCCAAGTCCGGCGACATGGTGCGTGAGAATGGCGACACCATCGAAGTCTGGACCGGCCAGGCTCGGCTGACGATTGACCGCAATATCGGCGAGGGCGCAATTATCGCGAATGGCCTCGAAACGCCGCTGCCGGTATCGCGACTGATCGATGCCGAGGGCAGAGTCTTCGTCGGGCGCGCGGAGAGCATCGAAATCGAGGAGCGGGGCATCCAGCGCGCGGTGATCCTTGTTCGCGGCCATCATCGTGATGATGCGGGCGAGCCCTACTTCGGCTTCGAATTGCGCTACTTCCTCAACGCGGGCGACCGCTTTGTTCGGGTTGATCACATTCTCCAGCACGACATCGTCTCCGCCGACATGGAGTATGGCGACGAGATGAAGTCATTCCGGTCGCTGGACCTGGTATTCCCGGGGAGCATGGCCTCGGCCACCGTGGCCGTAGATGAGGGCGCAACCGCGCAGATAGCGCCGGGAGGACGCCTCTTCCAGCATGAGGACAATGCGTGGGAGCTTGGCGAAACGACAGGCGCTCGTGCTCCAGGTCTCGCGACAGCGGGCGATCTGACGGTTGCGGTGCGCGACTTCTGGCAGAACTGGCCGAAGGCGGTCGCGCTTGAGGAGGAGGGACTGGCGGTAGGCCTCTATCCGCAGATCACTCCCGGCGATCGCTACGCAAATCGGCCGAACGAGCACGTCCTGTACTACTACCTGCGCGATGGGCTCTATACCTTCCGCTCAGGGTTTGAGAAGCGCCACGAACTCCTCGTTGGTCCGGCATCGGCTGCCTCGCCGGAAGAGGTGCTTGCGCGGGTCAATCGCCCGCTGCTTGTGACTGCCCCGCGAGAGTGGTACCTCAATTCCGGTGCGCTGCATCAGATCGCCGCGGTCGGAGAGGAGTTCGAGGCATGGAACGCCGCCATGGATGAGGCGGCGGATGGCCATCTCGAGGTCCGCGAGCAGAACCGCTGGTATGGCCTGATGAACTTCGGCGACTGGTGGGGCGAGCGTGGCAACAACTGGGGGAACATCGAGTATGACCTCCAGCACGTGATGCTGACCCAGTACTTCCGCAGCGGCGATCGACGCTTCTTCGATCTTGGCGAACAGGCTGCGCGGCACAACGCGGACGTAGACGTGGTGCATTACGCCGCCGGACAGAAAGCCGGGCCGGGAAATGCGCGCCGCGTCGGACAGGCGTGGGTACACAGCATGGGCCACACTGGCGGCTACTATCCCTACGACTACATGAACATGTCGATCTACTCGCAAGGATACGCCGAGAACGAGGGGCACATGTGGAACCAGGGCAACTTCGAGTACTGGCTCCTCACCGGCGACGAGCAGGTTCACCGGGCTGCATTGCAGCTTGCGGACTGGCTCGCTGGCCCGGACACCGTTGACTTCGGCTACGGCAATGCCCGCGTGCCGGGATGGATGGGCATCATCGCGATGTCATCGTGGTTCGCGACGCACGATCCTTACTACCTCAATGCGATGCACCTGATCTACGAGGAAGTCCAGGAGATGTCCGACCCGGAGGCGGGCCTGTGGGTGCACAAGCTCAGCGGCGGCCATTGTGATTGCGAGGAGCCTCATTACGGTGAAGCGGGCTTCATGGCCGGAGTGATGATGACCGCGCTCAAGTACTACTACCTCGCTACCGGTGATGAGGAGGTAGCCCAGCGGATCGTGAAGATCGCCAACTGGCTCGTGGAGAACGTCTACGACCCGGGCGAGGACAACTTCCGCTACACCTCCTGCCCGCACACGGGCATCGCCGGCACCAGCCCGCTCATCATGGGGAACGGTCTCGCCTTCGCGGCAAACTACTCCGGTGATGAGAAACTGATGGACCTCACCCGGCGCACGTTCTCCCGCGCCTTCGTCGCGTTCGAGGGTGGTTCGCTGGGCAAGAGCGTCGCTTACGGCGCTTGCGGCGCCCCGCTGGCGATCTACGAGATCTCGCGATTTCCCGGGCCTACTCTCGACGAAGTACACGCCGAGTTGTATGAGGTGGCCCGCGATCCCGCGCGCTACAGGCTCCCCGGCATAGTGCCGAATCCAGACTTCGAGGTGGATCTCAACGGCTGGCGTACGCGCGGCCTCGAGTTCGCCCTGAGCACTGAAGTGGCGCACACCGGGAATGCCTCCGCCATGGCGAGTGGCCCGATTGAGAAGCAGAACGAGTACTTCGTTACACACTACTCCTGCGGGCCGCCATGGGAGATCATGGCCCTGGTGCCGGGTGAGCACTACCGGATGCAACTGTGGCTGCGTGTGGATCAGCTTGGCGAGGACATCCCTGCGCCAAGCGCGCGTATCGCGTTCCGCAGCAATGGCGTTACGCGCGGCGGAGCGGCCACGGGCGCCTACGACCTCGCGCGGATGGCGCAGTGGCAGCTTCTGCAGACTGAGTTCGAGGTTCCCGAAGGGACCGACGCGGCCTACATAGCGGTCAGCACTCACACACACGATCCCCAGGAAGTGCTGATGTATCTCGATGACATCGCAATCGTGCCCGCAGCCGCGCCGGTGCGCGAGACCTACGTCTGGGCCAGCGCCTACACCGCCGACGCTGAGACCTCCGGAGCAGTGGCGGCCGTGGATGAGGGCATCCTCGATGGCTGGACGGTGCTTGCCTCACCCGACGGCGCCGAAGGCAGTGCGACGTTCACGCTGAGGGTGCCCGTAGAGGACGAGTACCGCCTGCTGGTGCGGGTGAAGCGCGCGGATGGCGGGGCCGCGAGGTCGCTGCCGGTGACAATTAACGGTGCGCCTGTGGGCGAGATATCCGGCGGAGACGACAACTGGCGCTGGACGGCTCCCGATGCCGCGGATGAGGCCGCTGCGCTGCGGCTCCCTCCCGGAGAGCACACCATCACGATCACCTTCCCGGCGGGGGCGCAGGTCATGCTGCAGTCCGTGCTGCTCACGAACGCGCCCGTCGGTCAGTAATCATGCGCAGCTTAGCGAGGGAAGCTCAATGAGGAAGAAGATGCCATCAGCCGGTCCGGCAGAGATCTCCGGGAACGGCCTGATCCTTGATGTCGCCGAGAATGGCGATGGCTGGAAGGTGTCGTTTGCCTGCGAGCCACGTACCAGCCCGCAGCCGCTGTGGTTCAACGTCGTGGCTACCGACCTGCAGGGGGCCCCGGTGACGTTCATCTGGGAGAATCCGGATATCACTCTGGGCAGTTCCGCCAGCATCGGCGTCCTTCGCCCGGTGATGAAGGCCGATGACGGGCCGTGGCAGCGTTGTGCGGCCGTTCACGTTGAAGAGCATCCCGATGGCCGCCGATCACTTCGGTTCGACCACGCTGGTGGCGCCGATCGAGTCGCTGCCGCCTTCTGCTTCCCCTACGCTACTGACGAACTGAATGCGACGCTGGATGAACTTGGCGATGCGTGGCAGCGCAGCACCATCGGCGTAAGTGGAGAGGGGCGGCGGCTCGAGCGCCTGCGCCTGAACGGGGCCGACGAGGGGCGCATGGGTCTGTACCTCATGGCGCGGCAGCACTCGGGCGAGACTCCGGGCTCGTGGGTGCTTGACGGAATACTGCGATTCCTCGCCAGCGATGATCCCGAGGCCGTCGAGGTGCGAAAGGCCGTTGATGTGTGGGCGTGCCCGTTCGTGGACCTCGATGGTGCAATCAACGGCGACTACGGCAAGGACGCGCTGCCGTGGGACTTCAACCGGGCGTGGGAGACGATGCCGATGCGTCCGGAGGTGCAGGCGATCCAGCGCGACCTTCAGCGATGGATGGACCGCACGGGGCCGCGACTGGTGATTGACCTGCACGGACCGGGGCATAGCACGCCGGGCATCTACCTCCAGCTTCCGCGGGAGCAGCGGCCGGTGCCACAGCGTGAGGGTGCGGTCGAGTTTGCGCGACTGCTCGCCCCGCGCTTCCCGGAGCTTGATCCTGATCGGGTGATGGCGGAAACGCGTTACGCCAGCCGCTGGAACATGCTATCAACGGCCGGCGCGTGGGTGTGGGATTATCTGCAGCAGACCCAGTGCGTATCGGTCGAGACAAGCTACCAGCGGCTGACCGCAGAGCCGCTGTATCCTGACGATTACCGCGACATCGGCCGGAGGGTCGCACTGACGGCGTTTGAGTGGCTGTCTGGCCGCTCCTCCGGGCCTCAGTAGAACCGCGGGTATACTGCGCAGGATGCAGGCGAAGGGTACCTGCAGGTGTGTCTGCGGCTACGGAGTGCGCATGCCATCAAGTACGCGCTGGAGGTCGGCTTCGCGCAGAGGGCCGATAACGAGGACTGTCGTCTCGCCGAACTCACGCCGCACCGCGTCACCACCGGCCCCCCTCATCCTCATGGGCGCATGGTGCTCATGACGCTCATCGCCACGGCGCGGGCGGGTCCCCTCCGGCCGCTCTACTCGGCCTGGCCGACCCTCGCGCTGCGGCGGACGCTCTTCCGGCGCGCGTGTCTTGTGCTGCACTATGATCATCTGGCGCAGGCCGTCGCCGTAGCGTGCCACCACGGATGCCCCTCTTCGGCCCTCTCTGGCCCGCCAGTCCAGTAGCTCGTACCCCTGTGGGAGCCACGTCGGCTCAAGCACTACGAAGTCCACCGCCGCTCGGGCCTCTGCGAGAGTCACCTCTCGGCCGCGATCGCGCGCGGGCATCGTCGGTGGTTCCTGAACCGGAGGAGGTGGGGCTGAGAAGTCGGCTTCGCGCCAGATGGTCTGACTGATGACCTCGCCTCCGGGCCCCTTGCGGCTGATGAAGAGCGGGAAGCCGGTCTCGCGATCAAGCGCAAGTTCCACGCGGCCGCTCGGTCCGACGCCGTAGATGAGTGTCGCGGACCGGCCCGCCACAGATCTCGTTCCCGCCGACGTGAAGCTCCAGTTGCGCTCCAGTAGCTGCTCGCGCAACCCGTCTCCGTCGAGGTTCGCGCGCCTGCCGATGCGCCCTTCGCGCCCCTCGACCCATACTGCGCCATCCTGCCGACGTACGACCGTCCCCTCAGGGCGGCCTGTGAGGAAGCGCATGACCACTCGACCGTCGCCGCGATGCACCTGCGCCTCTGCCCGCACCTCGCCCTCGGGCGTGCGCGCGGTAGTAACCACCGTGCCTCGAACCGATACACGGTCGAGCGCCTCAACGGCCTGCTCGACGAGAGGCGTCGCATCCTCCCGGGGCCCTCTTCCGATAATCATCACCAGCGCCACCACCAGTGCAATGGCGGTGACGAAGGCGATCGCCCCGACTATCTTCCACCAGACGCGCATCAGATGTCCTCACCCATGCCGTTCAGGCTTGCGTAGAGCGCGCCCATCGCAGCGTCATCGGCAAGCGGCTGCGACCACTGCGAGACGATCTGCTGCTCCTGATAGCTGCTCTCCAGCGTCCCCCAACCGGTGGCCGCGGGCTGTCGCTGCAGTCCGAGCCAGATGCCGCCGACAGCGAGAAGCATCGCAGCGGCCATGGCGAGCGCCGGCTTCGGCGATCCGCGCCATCTCTGCCAGAACGGCGCCCGTCGCGGGCGCATACGCGCATGCACATCCGACCACAGGTTGGCCGGAGCCTCGACCTGTTCCACCGGCCTAATCAGTTCATCAAGCCTGCGCAGCGCCGCAAGCTCTGAGCGACACTGCTCACACGATGCCAGGTGCCGCTCAACCTCCGCGGCCTCCGCCACTTCGAGCAGCCCGAACTGATACTCCGTCAGCTTCTCTCTCGCCCGTGCGCAGTGCACAGGTCACCTCTCCCCCACATCAGCGATATGCGGCGCTAACCGGCGCCGCAAGTTCTCCCGCCCTCGTGACAGCCGCGACACCACCGTCCCCTTCGCCAGACCGAGCGCGCTCATTATCTCAGCAACCGATCGGCCTTCGAGGTAATGCATCGTGACAATCGCTCTCTGGTGCTCCGGCAGGCTCAGGACAGCCTCGCGGACCGAACGGCCGCGTTCATCGTCCACGAGCGTTTCCTCCGGCCCCGGATCATCGCCCGGCGGCGGATCGCTCTCGTCCAACTCATCCTGAGGCCTGTGCCGGCGGAAGTGATCGCGCACCAGGTTCATTGCCATCGCCCGCAGCCAGCCCCCGAATGCCGCCGGGTCCCTGAGGCGCGGCAGTTGCTCCCACGCCCTCACGAACGCTTCCTGCGTCACGTCGGCGGCAACATCAGCATCGTGCAGAAAGTGCATGGCGAGACTGTACAGGCTGTCGCGGTGGGCCCGGAACAGCGCCTCGAAAGCGCGCTCATCGCCTGCCTGCGCCGCCTCAACCGCCTGTATGAGCGCCGCGTCGTTCACATGCACTGTCCTCGTCTGGAGTGACGGAGTCCGCTACGCTAAGATTCCATGAATTCAGGGCAGAGACACAGCCGTAGCCGTTCCCTGTGCCATCCCGCCCAGGGGCGGGACCCGCGGGCCGTTCCGCAGACTGCAGTGGCGTGCGCTGCGCGGACAGGAGTGTCCGCGCCACGGAAGGAGAACGCGGCTTCCGCATTCAGATGGCATACTCCCGCCTGCGATGCAGCAGGTAAAGGAAGAACGGTGCGCCCAGCAGTGACGTGATGATGCCGACGGGGATTTCAGTCGGCGCCGCCACGGTCCTTGCCACCACATCGGCGAGGACTACCAGCGCCGCTCCTGCCAGCGCCGAGGCCGGCAGCAGCGTCCTGTGGTCCGGGCCGACGATGATCCGCATGAGGTGCGGCACCACCAGCCCCACGAAGCCGACCACGCCGCTTACCGCCACTGCGGCGGCCGTCAGCAGTGATGAAAGCGCCAGCAGCATCAGGCGCACCTGCTCGACGTTCAGCCCCAGATAGTGTGCGGTGTCATCGCCGAGCGAGAGCACGTTGAGGTCGCGCCCGAAGGCCCACGTGAACCCGCCCGCGATTGCCACGTAGGGCAGCACAACGAGCACATGCGTCCATGTTCGCCCGGCGACGCTGCCGAGCATCCAGTAGACTACCTGGTCGAGATCGCGGCGCGTCGGATCCTGGCCGGTTATCAGCACCAGCGCGGCGAGTGCCGACATCAGCGATCCCATCGCGACCCCTGTGAGCAGCAGCACCCCAACCGGCGTGCTGCCACCTCGCCGCGACAGGAGATACACTACCGCCGTCGCCAGCAGCGCGCCGGCAAAGGCCGCTACCGGGACAGCGCCGAGACCCGCCACACCGATGCCCGCGCCGCTCACCACCGCAACTGTGGCCCCGAATGACGCTCCTGAGGAGATGCCGATGATGGAGGGCGCCGCCATCGGGTTCTGAAAGAATGCCTGCATAACCACGCCCGCCACCGACAGCGCGGCGCCCACCAGCAGCGCGAGCGCGAGCCGTGGCAGCCGCAGCTCGAAGATCACAACGTGTTGACCGGATGTCAATCCCGGGTCCAGCCCGGACAGGCCCGGCAGCCGTGACAACAGCGCCAGCGCCACGTCCATCGGGTCGATCGGCGCTGCTCCCAGCGACAGTGAGAGCACCGCAGCGACGATCAACAGCAGTGCCAGTGACAGCCACACCAACCCCGATCGCTTCATCGCGCACCGACCCCGTCCAGTTCGCGACTGAGCGGCGTCACCACGATATGCCCGCCGGGATCGGCATCCACACGCACCTCGCAGCCGTAGAGGCTGCCGACGAACTCCGCGGTAAGAATGTCAGAGGGCGTGCCGGCTGCGGTGATGGCGCCGTCTGATACTGCGATCAGGCGGTCGCAATAGCGCGCTGCGAGATTGAGATCATGCGATACGCACAGGATGCTGCGCTCCTCGCCACGGTTCAGGCGCAGAAGCAAGTCGAATATCTCCACCTGATGGCCGATGTCGAGATGCGCGGCGGGTTCATCCAGCAGCATGAGTGGCGCTTCCTGTGCAAGCGCGCGAGCGATTACAACGCGTTGGTACTCACCGCCCGAAAGTTCCGTCACAGGCCGGGATGAGAGGCCCGAGATGCCGGTGAGCGCCATCGCAGCCTCAACCGCCTGTTGATCTTGCGGCCCCTCGGCCTGCAGTCTCCCCAGGTGCGGCGAACGCCCCATGGCGACAATCTCCCGCACGGTGAACTCGAAAGGCGGCGAGGAGATCTGCGGAACCACCGCCAGCCTCCGCGCGACCTCCCGTCTCGGAATCTGCGCGATGGGGCGGCCGTCGAGCAGCACATCGCCGGAAGTCGGCCTGAGGCGCCCGGTGAGCGCGCGAAGGAGGGTGGTCTTCCCCGAGCCATTCGGCCCGATGAGCCCGAGGAACTCGCCCTCCAGCAGGTCGAGATCCACGCCGCGGATGACTGCGAAATCGTCATAGCCGCAGTGGAGATTGCGCGCGGCCAGCACGGGCTTACCCATCACTCGATCCGCCGCCAACGGCGTCCGAGACGATACCCGCTATCTGCTCCAGCGCATCAAACAGGCGCGGACCGGCGCGCGAAGTGAGGTCCGGATCTATGTTATACACTCGATCTCCGCGGACGGCGCTGAGGTCGCGCCATGCCGGGCGCTGTCTCAGCAGCGCCGCGCCATCCACAACCTCCCCCCGGTCGTCCTCAAGCGCCATGATGATGATGTCCGGATCGAGCGCAACTACCGCCTCAAGCGACAGGCTGGGCCATTGCCCAGCGGCTTCGCCTGCGGCAAGTGTGGCGGCATTGACGCCGCCGGCGATCTGAATCATGTCATCCACGAAATGACCCGCGCCGGCGACAAACACGTTGTCGAGGTCTATAACGAAGAGAACGCTCGGCCTGCCCTGCCTCGCGACGTCCCAGGCTCCTTCGGCTACAGCATCGCGGCGGGCCTCCAGATCGTCCGCGAGGGCATCCGCCTCCTGCTCGATGCCGAGGTAGCGCCCGATGTCGCGTGTGCACTCCAGCACCTCAGCAACGGTGACAGGATCGCGCGCAATGACGGGCACGCCGGTTCGGCGGACGCTCTCCACCACATCGTGCGGCGTCCCGCGTATCGTCAGCACGAGGTCCGGTTCGAGCGCCGCGATGGCCTCAAGGCTCGGGTTGATCATCCCGCCTACCGTCGGGACTTGCAGTATCTCCGGCGGGTGGTCCACAAAATCAGTGCGCCCGACGAGGCGATCGCCCGCTCCGATCGTGAAAATAGTCTCCGCGAAACCGGTGGAGAGGCTGATTACTCGCTGCGGAGGCGCCTGCAGGGTCACGGTCTCGCCAAGCGCGTCAGTGAAGGTTCGTGGCCAGTCGGCGGGGCTATCCTCGACCTGGGGCTGCAGATCAGGCGGCGGTGGCGTCGGCGGACAGCCGTAGAGGCCCGCAAGGGCGATGATAAGTGCGATAGTGACAGGGTAGCGCATCTGCTGCTCCTCCTCTGTATGCTCGGCGGAAAGATAGCACATGGCGCGGCGACGGACAAGTTATCAGGAGAGGGAGGTCGCGGGCGCACGATGGCGAAAACACCGCGGGGCGGCGTTCTGTGCCGTCCCCATTAACACGTTTCCCACTCGACGCGGGCACACGCTGCGGCGCCACGCGGGCGCTGCCGCCGGTGTGGTCACCCCCTGCGGAGAGAAGCGGGCGCAGACCATCACACCGGAGGTACCAGTCATGGACGACAACAAGATATTCCTGTCGGAAAGCGAGATGCCGCAGGCGTGGTACAACATCAACCCCGACCTGCCAGCGCCGCTGAAGCCGCCGCTGCATCCGGCCACGGGCGAGCCAATCGGCCCGGAGATGCTCGCACCGATCTTCCCGATGGCTCTGATCGAGCAGGAGATGTCGATGGAGCGCTGGATCGACATCCCCGATGATGTCATGGACGTGCTGAAGATCTGGCGGCCCTCGCCGCTGCAGAGGGCGTTCCGGCTTGAGAAGGAGCTTGGGACGCCGGCCCGCATCTACTACAAGAACGAGTCGGTCAGCCCGGCGGGATCACACAAGCCCAACACCGCCGTCGCGCAGGCGTACTACAACAAGATGGAGGGTGTCGAGCGCATCACCACCGAGACCGGCGCCGGCCAGTGGGGTTCTGCACTGAGCTTCGCCTGCCAGATTTTCGACATCGCCTGCGAGGTCTATATGGTGCGCGTGAGCTTCGAGCAGAAGCCCTACCGGCGGCTGCTGATGGAGACGTGGGGCGGCACCTGCTACTCATCCCCCACTGACCGCACCGAGGCCGGGCGCGCCATCCTCGCCGAGAACCCCGATACCCCGGGCAGCCTTGGGATAGCGATCTCCGAGGCCGTCGAGGACGCTGTGAAGCATGAGAACACCAAGTACTCACTCGGTAGTGTGCTCAACCATGTGCTCATGCACCAGACGATCACGGGACTTGAGATGAAGAAGCAGTTCGCGATCGCCGACGATTACCCCGACATGATCGTCGGTTGCGTGGGCGGCGGCTCGAACTTCGCCGGCTTCACCTTCCCGTATATGAAGGAGAAGATGGACGGGGAGCGCGAGATCGAGATCATTGCCGTCGAGCCGACGGCATGCCCCACGCTTACCCGCGGGCTGTACAACTACGACTTCGGCGACAACGCGCAGATGACGCCGTTGCTGAAGATGTTCACACTCGGGCACAAGTTCGTACCCGCCCCGATCCATGCCGGTGGCCTGCGCTACCATGGCGCGGCCCCGCAGCTTTCGCTGCTGGTCAACCAAGGCGTCATCGAGGCGCGCGCCGTGCAGCAGCAGGGCGTCTTCGAGGCTGCGCTGATGTTCGCGCGCACTGAGGGGCACCTGCCCGCGCCGGAGACCTCGCATGCGATCCGCGTGGCCATTGACGAAGCCGTTAAGTGCCGGGAGACCGGTGAGGAGAAGTGCATCGTTATCGGCTATTCGGGCCATGGTCACTTTGACCTGTCGGCCTACGAGAACTTCCTCAGCGGCAAGCTCGTTGACTACGCGCTGCCGCAGGAGGAAATCGACGCCGCGCGCGACTACCTCTGCCAGTGGGAGTAGCCTCCCGCAATTGATGCGCCGCAGCCGCTCCCCTTCACGGGGAGCGGCTGCCCATCCTGACCGATATCACATTCGAAGGATCTCCTGCCATCGTCCAGAAGGTGGCGCTGCACCAACGGCCGGTGATACGCCGGCCTCTTCTACTGCCTGACAAGGAGCGCCTGTGGCCACGCGTCTGGGTCTGACTGCACGAGCCGTCCTAATCGGGATTGCCGCCTCCGCATTCCTCGGCGACTGGAGCCAGTACGCCGAACTGATCATCCACGGCACCCAGATCACGCTGACATATCCGCCGATCGGCGGCTTCCTCGTCTTCTTTGTCATCTACCTGCTCTTCAATGTGATCCTCCGCGCGGTCCATCGCGGCTTCACGCTCACTCAGCCGGAGCTTGTTGTGATCTTCACCATCATTGTGATGGCGTCCGGCATTGCCTCGATCGATCTGGCCCAGCGGCTCCTGCCGATGATGGTCGGCCCGTACTACTATGCCTCCGCCGAGAACCAGTACGACGCGTTCTTTTTGCCGCACATTCCGTCATGGATGGCACCCAGCGACCCGCGCGTGGTGACGGGCTTCTTCGAAGGCTGGGGGCTGGGCATCCCGTGGGACGCTTGGCTTGTGCCGCTGGTTGCCTGGACGCTCTTCACGGTCGCGAGCTATGTCGTCATGCTGAGCATCGTGACGATCTTCCGGAAGCAGTGGATGGATCGCGAGCGGCTGCTCTTCCCTCTTGTTGCGGTTCCGCTCGAGGTGACAGAGCCCGCGCCGCGGCGGCGTCTTCTGAACGACTTTTTCCGCAACCCGATCATGTGGATCGGCCTCTTACTTGGCTTCGCGCCGCACTTCTACAACGGCCTGCACGGCTACTATCCATCCATCCCGGAGTCGGAGATCTTCATCATCGGCGGGCGTGGCGTACCGACCGCTGCCTGGGGACGGCCGTGGAGCGCCATCGGGACCGTTCGCTTCCAGGTCGCACCTCTCATCATCGGCCTGAGCTTTCTGCTCACCCGCGAGGTTTCTCTCAGCCTCTGGGGCCTCTACTGGCTCGGCAGGCTCGAGGCCGTGCTGGGGACCGCAGTCGGTCTCAACGGCGTCACGACCATGGCCGGGGGCGACAGCTTCCCATTCCCGGGCCATCAGACCGCCGGGGCCTACATCGCGCTCGTCGCCGTCAGCATCTGGATCGCGCGCGGGCCCCTCAAGCAGATCGTCATGCGCGGACTGGCCTTTCAGAAGAGCCCGGAGGAGGCGAATGAGCCGGTATCCTATCGCACCGCAGTCTGGGGCGTTCGATAGCATTCGTCTTCATGGTCGTGTGGTGCTACTACGCCGGCATGCCGGTACTGATTGCAGTCGTCACGCTTCTGATCGGCTTCGTCTACCTGCTGGCGATGACGCGGCTGATGTCCGAGGGCGGCATGCCGTGGATGGATGAGCCGCACTGGCGGGCACATGACATCATCCGTGCCCTCGTGCCTTACAGATCGCTGTCCGTAGGCAACTGGGCAGCGGTATCGATGCTGATGCCCTTCACCTACGACATGCGCGTCTCGCCCATGCCGCGCATCATGCAGTCGCTGAAGCTTTCGGACGACACGAAGACGGACAACCGTGCCATCACGTGGTCAATCATCATCGCCACCGTGGTGGCGGTACCTGTATCCTACTGGGCGATGCTCGACGCCGGCTACACCCACGGCGGCGTCGCCATCAACACCTACCGCTTCGTGAGCCTCGCCCGGCAGCCGGGTCAGCTCATGGAGCGCCTCGCGGTCTCCGGTGTCAGGAGCCCCGACTGGATCAGCCTCGCGCTGATGGGCTACGGCGCCGCGAAGCTGTTTGCGCTCGCGTACATGCGCGTGAACTACCTCTGGTGGCCGCTGCACCCGGTTGGCTACGCGATGAGCTTCATCGTCTACCTGGCGCGCGAATGGCTCTCCATCATGATCGGCTGGGCCTGCCAGACCATCCTGCTGCGCTACGGCGGACATGACGCATTCCGCCGCTATCGCCCGATCTTCCTCGGCCTGATCCTTGGCGCCATGTTGGCCGGCGGCTTGTGGCTGGTGGTAGACGGCATCACGGGCCTGCGCGACCATAAGATCCTCTACTGATATGGCGCAATCGCATGACGTCGAGGCAAAGCCAGATCGCGCTGAGGCGGCGGCCATGCTCCGGCAGGGCCTGACGCCCCGCGCGATCGTGATTGGCGTGGCCGCCTCGGCATTCCTCGGCGACTGGACGCAGTACGCCGAGTTGATCATCCACGGCACGCAGCTCTCATTCACATTCCCGCCAATCGGCGGCTTCTTCGTCTTTCTTTGCATCTTCGTGTTCTTCAACGTCCTGTTGCGAGCGATTCACAGGTCGCTTGCGCTGACACCTGCGGAACTGGTGCTCGTCTTTACGATGACGGTGATGGCCTCGGGCATAGCCTCCCAGGCGCTGGCGCAGATCATGATCCCGATGATCGCCGGGCCCTACTACTTCGCCTCCGCCGAGAACGGCTGGGACAGCCTGCTGCTTGACCACGTGCCGACATGGATGGCCCCCCAGGACCCGTTCGTCATCCGCGGGCTCTTCGAGGCATGGCCGCTGCCGGTGCCGTGGCAGGAGTGGCTCGTGCCGCTGGCGGCGTGGACGCTGCTTGTGATAGCGAGCTACGTTGTGATGATGTCGCTGGTCACGCTCTTCCGGCGCCAGTGGATTGAGCGCGAGCGATTGCTCTTCCCGCTCATAGTGCTGCCGCTGCGCGTGGTAGAGTCGCCCTCCCCCGGGCGCCTGCTCAACGACTTCCTCCGCAACCCGATCACCTGGATCGGTGTAGCCGTAGCATTCGGTGTTCATTTCTACAACGGACTGAACGGCTACTACCCGCAGCTTCCGCAGATCGAGGTGGCGCGCCTCGGAGGCACCTATGTCTCCACCGCCGGGTGGGGTTCTCCGTGGAACGCGCTGGGAACCATCCGCTTCGCGGCGATGCCGATGATCATCGGCCTGAGCTTTCTGCTCACGCGCGAGGTGGCGTTCAGCCTCTGGGTGCTCTACTGGCTCGGAGCGATCGAGGGGGTAGTGGGGAAAGCACTGGGTCTTGATGGCATCAGCACTGCCGCTGGTGGCGACGCATATCCGTTCCCCGGGCATCAGACCGCCGGGGCGTATCTTGCGCTGGCGGGGGTGAGCGTGTGGGTCGCACGTGGCCCGCTGTGGGAGGACCTGCGTCGTGGACTCGCATTCGGGGCGATCCCGCGCGATTCCCGCGAACCGCTACCTATCCGGGGAGCGGTCTGGGCGGCCATCCTCGGCTTCACCACCATGATAGTCTGGTCGCTCTACGCCGGCATGCCCCTCCAGGTGGCGCTGGTGCTGTGGATTGTGGTTATCGGTTACGCATTCGCCATGACCCGGCTGCTGGCTGAGGGAGGCATGCCGTGGCTCGACCACCCGGCGTGGGCGGCGCAGGATGTCATTCGGGCCATCTTCCCCTACCGCTCGATGCCGGTACAGGGATGGGCGGCGGTGAGTATGGCTACCGCCTACGCCTACCATCTGCGCGTGAACCCCATGCCCCGCATCATGCAGTCGGTGAAGCTTGCGGAGGAGACAGGGACGCACAATCGCGCTATCACCTGGGGCCTCGGGATTGCGACAGCAGTCGCCATCCCCGTCAGCTACTACTACCTGCTCGGCGCGGGCTACGTGCATGGGGGCGTCGCGATCAACCCCGCGCGCTTCGTGACGCTGGCGCGCTATCCGGCGGTATACATGGAGCGAGTGACCAGCGTTGCTCTCCCCCACACCGACTGGCTCAGCATTGCGATCATGGTCTACGCGGGTCTGAAGCTGTGGCTGCTGAGCTTCATGCGAATGCGTTTCCTCTGGTGGCCGCTACACCCGGTCGCGTACGCGATGAGCTTCAACGTCTACGTGATCCGCGAATGGCTCTCGGTGCTCATCGGCTGGGCCTGCCAAACTGTGGCGATGCGCTACGGCGGTTATCAGACGGTGCAGCGATGGCGCCCGTTCTTCCTCGGCCTTATCCTCGGAGCGATGCTCGTCTGTGGCGTCTGGCTCGTCATTGACGGCATCACCGGCTTGCGCGACCACAAGATCCTCTACTGACACCCCACGACGCGACGATCCGAGGCGCCCGCACCACCTCCCGTTGAGGGCGTCGGCTCATGTAAGGCTCGCTCCCGCCGATAACGAAAGCCGGGCAGGCCAATCGCCGCCTCGCCCGAAAGGTTAAGCGCCATTGATATCGAGTCAGCCGGGAGCCGAAGGTGCGCCGGACGTCTAAGCTGCTGATCGTCGTCGTCACAACTATCGCCGCTCTTGGTCTCGGATGGACGCTCGGCCGGGGAGACCGCCCCCTTTGTCCGCCGGCGCTACAGCGTCTGGTCGCACCAGAGCAGCTCGCGCCGCCTTCGCCGGTCGTCCACGCGGCAGCCGGCAGTGCGGCGCTGATCTTCGTGGGCGATGTGTTGCCTATCGAGGACCGGGACTATCTGACCGCCGTCGCGCCCCTGATACGCTCCGCCGACTACGCCGTGTGCAACCTCGAGTGCCCGCTCTCAGAACGCGGTACGCGCACGCCTCTGAAACTTAACCCGCGCGGAGGCGTGATCCCCAATGAGTACTTCTTTCAGGCCCCACCGTCACAGGCACAGCGCCTCGCGAACACGGGCTTTGATGCAGTCGTGGTCGCGAACAATCACATCATGGACTACGGCCCCCAAGCGCTGCTTGAGACCTTCTCGGCACTGGATGACGCGGGCATCGAGCACACCGGCGCCGGCCCAGATCTTGCCGCGGCGCGACAACCCGTTGTAGCGCGCATCGGGGCGCAGACGATCGCACTGCTCTCCTACGTCAGCGTCCGCACTCTGCCGGGGACAGAGCATTTCGCGGCCACTGAACGCACCGCAGGGACAGTGTTCGTTGCCGGGGATGCCTCGGGCAACCCGACTGCGCATACGGCCGCGATGATCGCAAATGACATCCGCGCTGCGCGCAAGGTCGCGGATTTCGTTGTGCCGTGCTTCCACTGGGGCATTGAGAACCGTGACTCGCCCGATGCCCTGCCGCGCAGGCTCGCCCGCCATGCTATCGACTCGGGCGCCGCCATGGTCATCGGCCACCACCCGCACGTTCTGCAGGGGGTGGAGATCTACCGCGGAGCACCGATCTGCTACAGCCTCGGCAACTTCGTGTTCCCGACACCGCACGTCAACACCACCTTCAGCGCGGCGCTGGAGGTACAGCTTGAGGCGGGGCGCTGGCGCGAGATGGCGTTCCATCCGGTGCGGCTGAAGGTCGGCGCGGGCGACCCGATCCCGGCGGCCGGCAACGACCGCAGGCGCATCATCGACCGCCTCACGCGTCTCTCCGCCGCATTTGGGACCACCGCGATGGTGGTTGAGGACGGCGACGGCACGCGCGTGGTGGTGCGCAATTCGGAGCAGCCGAGGGAGCGATCCGAACTGCTCGTTGTGGAGAGGGAGAGCTTCTACGTCTCCGCCCATGAGAGCCTCGACGGGATGAGTGTGGTGAGTTTCCTCGCATGGGGCCTCGATGGCGAAGAGAAAGCTGCGCGGAGACTGGAGGTAGTTGTCAACGATGCTCTCGCCGGTGAGGTAATGTCCATTCTCCGGGAGATCTACCTCGACCCGGACCGCTTCCCCATACATGAGGTCATTGGCTACGACTATCGCACGATCGCAGGTGGCGGCGGCCGGATGTCATGGCATGCCGCAGGACGCGCCATCGACATCAACCGCGCGCAGAACCCTATGATCCGGGACGGGCAGTACACCGTTCACCCCGACGAACCGCCCTATGAGCCCAAGCAGTGGCGACCGGGTGAGGACCCTCTCTCCATCACCGCCGACGGCTCCGTGGTCCGGGCCTTCAAGCGCCATGGCTGGCGCTGGGGGGGCGACTGGACCTCCAGCAAAGACTACCAGCATTTCGACAAGCCACGATAGCGCCCTCTGCGCCGAGACCCCGCTGTGAGGTTCTTGTGAGACGCGCGCGGTAGGAACCATGTCATCATCAATGCAACTTAGTGATGAGGCTGGATAACGCGGGCACCGGCCGTCTGTGGTCTGATACTAACACCAATCCACTCGTGAAGTAGAGGGGAACCCATCAGGCATGTATCACAATACCACTACAGCCGATGTGGCGGCCGGATCATCTCCTGGATCACTCGACGCCTCTGTCATCATTCCAGCACATAACGCCGAGCGGACCATCGCGAACCTGGTCCGCGGGTGTCTGCAGCAGGACTTCGCCCCCAGGCGCTATGAGATCATCATCGTGGATGACGGCTCGACAGATGACACCTGGGCGGAGGCACGGCAGTTCGCCGACTCCCCCAACGTCATCGTCGTCAGACAGCCGAATCTGGGAGCGGCCGCGGCCCGCAACCACGGCGCGCGTGTCGCCTCCGGCGACGTGCTGGTCTTCTGCGATTCGGACATGGTCGTGCCGCCTCATTGGCTGAGAAGGCTGGTGAAGGCCGCCTCCGATCCCGATGCCGGTCTAGTGGGCTGTGTCTACGCACCCGCAGAGGATCTCCCACTTGCGGCGTCATGCATGCACGAAGAAATACGCCGCAGGCAGATCATGGGGCCCGACACTCCGTTGCACATCGGGAGCTTCACGATGGCACTACGGAGGTCGCTGTTCGAACGAGTCGGTGGCTTCGACAGCGACTTCATGCGCGCACAGGATACGGAGCTTTCCTACCGCGTCGCCGCCACCGGCTGCCAATCACGTCTGCTCAAGGACCTGGCGGTGCATCACGATCACCCCCGCACACTTCGTGAGTGGCTGGCCAACCAGTACAAACAGGCATTCTGGCGGGCGCGGACCTACGCCCGCTACCCCTGCCGCACCGCGGGCGATGGCTATTCGTGCTGGCGAGACTGGGCCTCCCTCGCAGCCGCCGCGGCTGCGATCGTCACCGCACCGCTTGCACTGCGGGGCAACCTGTGGATGGTCCCTGCGGGAATGCTTCTGGGGCTGGCCGCACTGCAGATACCGCCAACTCTGTTCGCCGTTAGAGACACCGGCGAGTGCCGCCATATCGCGCTTGTGCCCATGCAGATGATGCGATCGGTGGCCTGGTTGGCCGGGGGAGCCGCCAGCATCCTCGTGCGTGCCCGCCGCAAGTCGGAGATCGCCGAAACCACGTCCGAAGTGAGCTCCGTCCGGCAGGCAAACTGATGGGTATCGCAGCGTCTTCTTCGGTTGTGGCAGGCCGCCCCCGGTCTCAGGGTAGTGGCCCTGCTGAGGCCATCGACGCAGCGGCTCTATCCGCCCGCATTGCGACCGTAGCGGCTGAACTCGCCGCGTCCCTCGCGGGGGCCGTTCGACACGATGGCTTCCCCGACAGGACCTACTATGGTGAGGCATTCGCCCTCTGGCTGTGGACCTACTACCCCGAGAACGCCCCGCAGGAGGCCATCGAGGGTGCCGTCGCGGCCGTGCTGTCGCGGGACATGAATGCTCCTCAGGCTCATCATGAGTTCAACAACCTGGCACTCTTTCACTATCTGGAGGCTACCGGCGACCGCCGCGTGCTCCCTCCGCTTCAGGAGATGCGCATACGGGACAATCACGTCCCGAACTGGGTGTTCCTCCGAACGCTCGGCAGGCTGCTGCACAACCGGACATTCGACTCTGGGCGCTTCGATGAGCGGCGACTGCGACGCGACTTGGAGCGTCTCCTGAGGTGGCAGATGAGGCCGTACGGCCTCATCTGCGACACGCGCTACCTCTCCAGTCGCCTTCCCCTGCCGTGCTTCGACCGTCCGACTGCGGGAGCCATCGGCGCCGCTATGGACGGCCTCGAACGCCTGCAGCCGATACTGCCTCTCAAGCGCCTGCGGAACTCCGATCTCAATACACCTGGCGCCAAGCTGCAACTCGTCTGCGCGCGCTCGACCACCTTCATGTACCACTGCTTCGACCTGGCGTCGTTGTACAGCATCATGGAACTGACCGGGTGGGAGTGCGCCGAGGACGCATTCCGGCGGGGTGTGGAGTTCATCAGCGGCTTTG
>JAAYJW010000062.1 GCA_012522765.1 candidate division WS1 bacterium
CAGCGCCGCGAACTTCGCCGGATACGCGATCCGCTCCGCCTGCTCCGGCTGCAGTTTCGCGTGTGAGACATACCAGTAGCGCCCCATCAGTTGGCTGAGTTCGATCTCATGCTCAACCCCGCGCGCGTCCTCGACCACGATCACCGGCAGCACCGGCCGCGTCGGGTGCAGGCCTCCGGCGAGATCCGTCTTCGCCCAGAGGTCGATCGCGTCCCACTCGCCCCTGATCGGGATCGGCTCCGGCGGGCGGATCTCCAGCGTCGCGTTCGTCGCGCCACCCTGCATCGCCACCTCCAGCACCTGTTCGCGCCAGATGCGATACTCGCGCGATGCCCCCAGCGATACCTCCGCCTCACCGCGCAGCGACGCCGTCCAGCCGCGCAGGTCTTCGAAGCTCACCTGCGCGGGCGGGTTCTCCTCGCGCCCCGACCACTCGATCTCGTAGGGCCGCTCCCCCACGGGCGCGTCGGCAGGGAGTTCGGCTACGATCGGCACCGCCTGCGGAGACTGACCGCCCGCGATCGCCTCGGCACGCATCCGCTGCACATCGGCTGCGCTCATCACGCCGAGCCACGCGTCGCGCACCACCACCGGCGCCTCTTTGCCCATCACGCTGGGGAGGTTCTTCTGCGCGTAAACGACCCGCACTTCGAGCGGCTCGCCGGGGGCGGCGAAGCCGGTGACATCCCACAGGAAGCCGAAGTCGGCGGCGGCGTCGGTCATGTCGCGATCCCAGTCGCCGGAGAAGAGCGTCATCCACGCCTGGTGATGGCGGGCGTACCAATCGAAGTGATAGTCGCTACCGAGGAGATCGAAGTCCGGGGGCTTGTTGATGAGCCGCGGCGCTCGGACGGCCTCGTCGAGCAGCCGGCCATTGAGCAGCGCCTGCAGCACCCAGTTGCAGCCGCCTCCGGTGGGCCCGGCGTCAAGGCGCGCGTCAACGTGCAGCACGAGGCGCTGGTCGGTTTCGTACTGCGGCGCCTCGACCGAACGCGCCCAGTCCTCCGCAGGCGTGATGCGCACCTCGCCGTCGGCAAGCGACACAGGCGCCCCGATCAGCGGGTAGTCTGTCTGCGCGACAGCGGCTCCAGCGAAGACAGTCGCAAGGATGAACGCGCACAGGATCGCTCTCATGGTCCGCCTCCCGCACGTAGCTACTCACACGCGACGCGCGGTACTTATCCTCCGAGGCTTCCACTCCCTCCTTCGCGCAAAGATCCCGCTGGCGGAGGGCGTTTCCGTACGTCGCTCCGAGCGACGCATCTGCGGTCCAGATGCATCGGCCGTTGCCATTGCTACTCAAGGGGCGTGAGGCCAAGCGGGTTGACAAACGAACGCGAAAGGGTGTTGCAAGAATCCCGAAAAGGCTAGACAAAACTATACTCGCGCGCTGATAGTTTGTCCAGGATATTGTGCCAAACTTCTACATCGCTCCAAGCGCCTGCCGGTAGAACGCCCAGCCATCCTCGCCGAGCGCGCTCAGCACGCGCATCGATTCGTGCCCGGCGCCGGGCACGACCGTGAACTCGTGCGGGATGCCAATCTCGTGCAGGTGCGCGTGGAAGTCGTGCGCGACCTCGATCATCTCATCCTGTTCGCCGATCACCACGCGCAACAGCAGGCTCTCGCGTATCGCCTCCGCGTTCTCCTCGGCCAGCCGCCACGGGCTAAGCTCGCGGAAGTACTCGTGGTCGCCGCCGCAGACCGCGCGCAGCACCTGCAGCCGCCGGCGCTCGCTGACGCGTGGGGCGCTGGTGAACTCCTGCTGCAGCGGTCCGCCTGAGAGCGAAGAAGCGGCGCAGAATAGCTCCGGGAACTTCATCCCGAAGCGCGCCGCGCCGTAGCCGCCCATGCTCCAGCCCTCGACGATGCGCCCGTCGCGCGAGGAGACGGCGCGCAGCGTCTCGTCCACATGCGGCAGCAGTTCCTCGATGAAGATCGTCTCCACCGGTGTGCTGCCGTCGCTGGAGTTCGCCCACAGGCTCCCCGCCGGTGCGTGCGGGAAGACCACGATCATCGGCGGGATCAGCCCCGCCTTCATCGCGTCGCCAAAGTGCCGGGATAT
Source organism: candidate division WS1 bacterium (assembly GCA_012522765.1). Taxonomy (GTDB): domain Bacteria; phylum Armatimonadota; class Zipacnadia; order Zipacnadales; family UBA5352; genus UBA5352. The sequence goes on from JAAYJW010000062.1 coordinate 2,066, forward strand.
CACGCGGATGGCGGTTCCGCTGAA
>JAAYJW010000456.1 GCA_012522765.1 candidate division WS1 bacterium
CCCCTCCGTACGACTAACGGCGCCTCCCCCGCGGACGCTTTCGCTGAGAGAGACAGTTTCGACCGTCGGTTGTCGTTCGACGGTAACGACCGACGCATCCAAACGGCGGATGCGTCGCTCCAAACGACTACGGCAACGGCACAGGTCGGCGCGGGGGCCGACCTCTCCAACGGCAAACGACGTACGACTAACGGCGCCTCCCCCGCTTCGCTACTCCCACGCCACCGCCGCAAGCTCGCCCGGGGCAAGGTCGATCACCAACGCATCTCCCTCCATCGCCCCTGCAGGCCCGAGCAACGCGCGAGCACCCTCGATTCCGGGCGCCTCGATGCGCACAAGGTGGCTCGCTTCGCGGTCGTAGTTGATCAGCGCGAGCATCCTCCCGCGCGGGCCGCTCCACTGCCAGTCGCGCACCGGGATCTCCGAGTTCTCCGAGCCTACCCGTATCTCGCGGTCGCCCACCGTCACCGTCCGAACATCGCGGACCTCGGCTGCGATTGTGATCCCCGCGCCTCGCTCTGCGCCGTCAATGTACGGGCGCAGCACGCGGATCTGCTCCATGCTGTGGCGCAGCGAGTTCATGATCTCGCCGTCGAGAGACTCGATGCCGACCCAGAGGATGACCCCGTCGCCGCCTGACAGCGCGGTCGCCATCATGTTCGCCCACTGGTCCCACGCGTCCGGGAATGTCGCCGGCACCGCGATGTCAGAGCCAAGCGTGAAAGGCATCACCAGCGCGTTCGTGTTCTCGCAGGTAGCGCGAATCTGCGGCTCAAAGTCCGCCGGGTCGCGGTAGATCATCGGCGCGTGCAGGCCCACGTCGGGCTCAAAGCGCCTGATGTCCTGCCCGCGGTCGGCGGTCCACTGGTTCCACGGCGGGCCGCAGACGCCGAAGAGGCAGTCCGGGTCGATCTCGCGGATCACCGCCGCATGATTCTTGATGATGCGCTCGTTCTGCCACGCACGGAAGTGGCCCCACGCGTGGTCGGGCAGCGCCTGGATCTCCTGCGGCGTCATCGCCAGCACGTCGTCAACGTTCAGGCCGCTCTGCCGCGCGAACTCCCTCCGGCAGCGCTCGCAGAAGCAGACGCTGAAGACCGGCGGCTCATAGTTCATGATCAGCCAGTCGCGTTCTATCGCGAGGGCGTTCGCGTAGAACTCGCGCAGCCACGTTGCATGCGGCTCGAGCATCTCCACCTGCACCTGCGGGCAGACGGTGCCGCGTCTGCGCGCGCTCTCACTCTCGTAGACGATCTCCTGCCCCTCCGCAGGCTCGCCGCCGTAGCCGTACCAGCGCCACGTCCAGGTGAACCAACCGCGCTCGCCCATCTCATCGTCAATCGGCCGAAGCTCAGGCTGATAGTAGCTCAGCGCGAGGCCGCCGCGGATGCCCGAGTAGTAGAGGTAGTCGAGCAGCGCGTTGCGGCCCTCCGAGGTCGGCAGGCGCAGAGCATCCGAGTGTTGAGCGTAGAGGTCGAAGCCCTCGACGGGTTCGATGTTCGGCCCCTCGTTGGGCACGAGCGCGGCGGAGATGCTGTGTTCGGGGCCCTGCTCGCCGGCGTTCTCAAAGCGCCAGTAACACTCGAACTGCTGCGGGCAGCCCTCGCCGGGCAGGGCGTAGACGAAGTGGTAGCGCGTCCAGTTGGGGCCATCGGGCTTCAGGCCGGTGCGCAGCGTCTCCTCGCGGATCGGCAGCCGCCAGCGCAGGTAGGCCTGCCCGTCGCGCTGGACCGCCTCAGGCGTGA
>JAAYJW010000457.1 GCA_012522765.1 candidate division WS1 bacterium
GGCATCTTCTCGCATTTCGCGGATGTTTATGACGCGGACCTCAGGTGGTCCTGCGAGCAAATCGAAACGTTCAGGAAGCTGACGGCGGACTTCTGCGGCGACGGTCGCGTCCCGCTGCTGCACATGGCGGGCACCGGCGGGATCGTTCGGTTGCCGGAGTCCCGCTTCGACGCAATACGGCCGGGCTCGATCCTCTACGGCATGCGCTCGGGGCTTGCTCCCGAGGAGGTGCCCGAGGGCATCCGACCGGTAGCTTCGCTCAAGTGCCGTGTGGGAGCGGTGAAGCTGCTGGAGGCCGGGCAGCCCGTGGGCTATCGGCGCACATGGCGGGCGCCGCAGGATACCCGCCTCGCCATCCTGCCTATCGGCTACGCCGATGGCTATCCGCGCTCGCTGTCGAACAACGCCGAGGTGCTGCTGGGGGGCGTTCGCTGTCCCGTCGTCGGCGCCGTCTCGATGGATGCGATCACGGTAGATGCTACCGCGGCACCCGAAGTGGGTACCGGCGATGAGGCGGTGCTGATCGGCAGGCAGGGCGATGAGCAGATCACCTTCGAGGAAGTGGCCGCCCGCGCGGGGAGCATCGTCGAGGAGGTATCGAGCCGCCTCGGTTCGCGCCTGGAGCGCATCTACCTCGGCGGGAGTGAGCGCCAATGATCCAGGTGACGATCCAGGTGCCCGCCACGACCGCGAACCTCGGCCCGGGCTACGACTGTCTCGGCCTTGCGCTTGGGCTGCACAATGACGTGACGCTCGCGCTGGCGGATGAGGCCGGAGTAGAGATCGAGGGCGAGGGCGCGTTCTGCCTGCCACGCGACGGTACGCACCTGGTGCTGGGAGCCGCGCAGGCCGCCGCTGACGCAGCGGGTGAGAGGCTTCCCCCGCTGCTGCTGCGGCAGGTGAATCGCATCCCGCTGGCCCGCGGCCTCGGGTCAAGTTCGGCGGCCATCGTCGGCGGCGTCATGGCCGCGAACGAGCTGCTGATGCTCGGCCTGACGACCCGCGAGATGCTTGACGTTGCAACTGCGATCGAGGGCCATCCTGATAACGTCGCCCCGGCGCTGCTTGGAGGCCTGACCGTCTGCTGCACGCTCGAGAGCGGCAGCGTGCTGGTGGAGCCGCTGGAGGTCGCCCATGGGCTCTCATGCGTGGTGGCCATCCCGGACCACGAGGTGGCCACGCGCGATGCCCGGCGGGCGCTGCCGCAGACGGTGCCACACAAAGATGCGGTCTTCAACCTCTGCCGGACCGGGCTGATCGTGGCCGCACTGACTACCGGCAATCTCGCCAACCTCGGCGAGGCGATGCGCGACCGACTCCACCAGCCCTACCGGGCGCACCTTGTGCCGGGGATGGAGGAGGCGATCGCGGCGGCGCTGGAGGCGGGCGCACATTCAGCGGCGCTCAGTGGCTCGGGCCCGACCGTGGCGGCATTCGTCTCCGACGCGGGGGAGGAAGTCGGGGCGGCGATGGTGAATGCATTCCGCCGCGAGGGCGTGAAGGCGGTTGCTCAGCACTTGCCGCTGTCACCGCACGGAGCGCGCGTGATCGCGTAGGTTGCGTAGGTTGCGTAGGTTGCGTAGGTTGCGTAGGTTGCGTAGGTTGCGTAGGTTGCGTAGGTTGCGTAGGACAGGCTTTCGGGCCTGTCAGCAATACTAACCGCAATCTCGTCTCAAATATGTGGCACGGGTGCCCCCACCCGTGCGCCGTGCCGGGCGACCGCAGGGTTGCGAAACGGCAGCGTCGCTTCGCGCCGCCCCTCGCGAGGGCGCGAGGGCCACAACAACAACTACCGTGCGCCGCGCAAGACGTCCGACAGGCAGGAATGCCTGTCCTGGAAACTGAGTTCAGTAAGACAAACTGATCGGAGTGAACTGTCGTGAGTGAAGTGACCCCCCAGCAGGTAGCACAGGCCATCGATGCGCGCGCTGAAGCGGCGCGCGGCTGGCTGATGGACGCAATCGCATTCGAGAGCACCCAGGGTAACGAGGCGGGCGTGCAGGCCTACATGAAGGACCTGCTCAACAGCCTCGGGATGAAGGCCGAGTACCGCGAGATCTCTGACGAGATCTTCGAGGACCCCGAGTACTCGCACAATGAGAACGAGCTTTCCTACGAGGGCCGCCCGAATGTCGTCGGCGTTCTCGAGGGCACCGGTGACGGGCGCAGCGTCATCGTGCAGTCGCACACCGACGTCGTCCCCGGCGCCGACTGGAAAGAGGCCTTCGACCCGAAGTTCGACGGCGAGTACGTCTACGGCCGTGGTGCGATGGACGCCAAGGGCCAGGTCATCATGCAGACGCTCGCCATCGCGGCGATCATGGACATGGGGATCGAACTGAAGGGTTCCATCGAGCAGCAGGTTGTGCTGGAGGAGGAGGTCGGCGGCAATGGTGCCCTCTCGCTGATCCGCCAGGGCTGCAGCGCCGATGGCGTCATTGTCGGCGAGGGCTCGTCGCTTAACGTCTACCCGGCAAACCGCGGCGCCATCTGGTTCCGCGCGAAGACCTTCGGCACGCCGATGCACATGGGCCGGCGCTTCGAGGGGCAGAACGCCATCGAGAAGATGATGGAAGCGATTCGCCTGATGCTCATCTATGAGAAGAAGATCATCGCCGAGAGCGCGAACTACCCGCTCTTTGAGCGCTACGAGGCGCCGGTGCAGCTATGCCTCGGGATCATCCGCGCCGAGGGCTGGCCGAGCATGGTCGCCGGCGAGTGCATGCTCGAGGGTGGCGTGGGCTTTTTGCCGAACAAGTCGATGGAGGAGGTCAAGCAGGAGCTTTACGATGCCGTCATGCAGACCGAGGACCAGTGGCTCAAGGACCACTTCGAGCTGACCTTCCCTAAGCTGCACAACGACTCGTATGAGATCCCGGGCGACCACCCGCTGCCGGTGACGCTTAACGACGCGGTGACGAACTACGAGCCCGGCTCCGAGATATTCGGCTGGAACGTAAGCTGCGATGCGCGACTCTACAACCGCCTCGCGGACCTGCCGACGGTCGTCTACGGCGCGTCGGACATCCAGGAGGCCCACTCGGACAACGAGAAGGTCGCCATGGCCGAACTGGTCAAGGGCGCAAAGGGCCTCGCCCTGGGGATCATCAACTGGTGTAACGGCTGAAGCACGCCAGGCGACTTGTGGGCCGACCTCGTGTAGCTTGCTCCGCAACCTTCCCTCGTGCGGCCCCTCCGGATCAAGGAGCCGAACGCTTCAGACGCAGAGTGGAGGGGCCGCACGAGGGGCAGCCGCGCAGCGGATGTCACGAGGTCGGCCCGATCGGCCCCTGCCGGAGCGATACGCCCGCCCATCGTTACGACACGAGGGAGGCCCAACGATGACACGAACCGCCTCCGTGACGATCATCGCCGCACTCTTCGCGAGCGCGCTCACCATGAGCGCGCTCGCGCAGCCTCAGGTGCTCTTCGAACGCGACTTCATCGCAGCCGATGGTGCGATCCTCTCCGCCGATGACGGCTACACGCCCTGGGTCTCCGGCTTCTTCGGCCTGCCGGATGGCGCTCCGCTGACCGGGCTGACGCTCACCGTCGAAGCGAGCGCCTCATCGCCCGATGGCTGCCCGGCTGGCGCGATTCTGCTGCTCTACGACGCCCGGCGCGAGAAGGTCGGCACTGCGCAGGCATGGTGGGACCGCACCCTGCCGGAGGACTTCGCGACCATTTCAGGCGACGCGGTCATCGAGACCGAGGGCGCGACACTCGCGCGGCTGGCGCTCTACCGGTCCAGCCACGAGGGCACGCTGCAGGTGCGTACCGCGCAGGTCTTCCTGCCGGAACTGGTCGCCTCAGAGGAGCTTGTCGCTGAGCTTGAGGCGGAGCTTGTCGCTCAGGGCTGGGAGA